>CALRWX020000080.1:0-18967 GCA_943371975.1 Pseudanabaena sp. UWO311
TGAGCCGAGTCGAAGCCGCAGGTACTTTAATTAATAGCAATTCCCTTACAGCGTCGCTATAAGTCTAAATAGATGGTTGACGCTTGTGCCATTCCGTTGACTGCTCATAACCATAGGCAACTTGCAGCAACACATCTTCACGCAAGACATTAGAAATTAGTTGTAAGCCGATCGGCATTCCTTTAGAGTCAAAGCCACAAGGAATACTAATTCCAGGTAAGCCCGCAAGGTTTACAGGAATCGTCATCAAATCAGATAAATACATCCCAAGGGGATCTTCAGTCTTACTGCCTGCTTTAAAAGCTGTAGTTGGGGCTGTGGGGGAAACTAAAACATCGACCTGTTCAAAAGCTTTTTGGAAATCTTGAACGATCAAAGTTCTAACTTTTTGAGCCTTGAGGTAATAGGCATCGTAATAACCTGCGGACAACACATAAGTCCCAATCATGATCCGTCGTTTAACTTCTGCGCCAAAACCTAATTCGCGAGTATTTTCATACATACTTAGCAAGTTATCAGCATTTTCGTCACGCAAACCATACTTTACGCCATCGTAACGAGCTAGATTTGCGGATGCTTCTGAAGGAGCTATGATGTAGTAGGTGGGTAGGCCATAGCGAAATCGGGGACAGGAGATTTCATAGACTTCTGCACCTAGGTTCTCGAAGTGGACGAACGCCTTTCTTACGGCTGCCTCCACTTCACTATCTAAACCTTCACCGAAGGTTTCGGTAATTACACCAACTTTTTTGCCCTTAAGGGATTGGGTTAGATCAGGTGTTAATAAAGCAGCATAGTCAGGAATTACAGTCTTAATGCTCGTTGAGTCCTTGGAGTCATAACCTGCGATCGCACCTAAGAAAATCGCCGCATCTTCAACGGTATTGGCAAAGGGACCAATTTGATCGAGGGACGAAGCAAAGGCAACAAGTCCAAAGCGTGAAACTAGTCCATAGGTTGGCTTTAGCCCGACCACACCACAATAGGAAGCAGGTTGTCGAATTGATCCACCCGTATCCGAACCTGTAGCAATTACACATTCACCACCTGAAACAGCAGCAGCAGAACCACCTGAAGATCCCCCTGGAACATAATCCGTATTCCAAGGATTTGTTGTCTGCGCGATCGCCGAGTTTTCCGTCGAGCTACCCATTGCAAACTCGTCAAGGTTTGTCTTACCAACCATCAGGGCTCCCGCCTCACGCAATTTGGCAGTAATCGTCGCCTCGTAGGGTGGCACAAAGTTCCTGAGCATATTGGAGCCACAGGTGGTGGGCATCCCCTTGACGCACATATTATCTTTCATGCCGAGGGGTACACCTGCCAGAGCTGGCAAACTTTCGCCTGCGGCGATCGCAGCATCAATAACTTTTGCTTGAGCGATCGCCACTTCTGGAGTAACAGTCACAAAACTATGTAATTTCGGCTCTAGCCGATCAATGCGATCTAAAAACTCTTGAGCAATTTCAGTTGCTGATCGCTCTTTATTTAACAAGGTTTGGCGAATTTTGGCGATCGATGACATAAACAATCTGATAGGTTATTGGGCAGGATCCCAATTATAAAACTAAACCAGCTAATGCTAAGTAAGATCATATTTTTAGTGGCGCGGCTTCGCCGCGCCACTAAAAACACGCTATCGATTTGGCGAGTTTATTCAATGAGCCAACTAAAAACTGTTTTTACGGTTAATTGCAATTCACTAGCAAAGTCAGGCTTTGGTAAAACTTGTTCAGGGTGATCGTATATTTGCAAAGCTTGATTAGCGCGATAAATAAAAATCACCTCTTCATCAGGATCAAGTAACCATGCTACTTCAGTTCCATTTTCAATGGCGAACAATATTTTTTTGACTAATTTAGTTTGGCTTTGATATGGTGAAAGAATTTCAATCATTCAATCTGGGGCAATGCTAAAAATATTGGCGATTTTGCCATCTCGATCGCGCACGATCCGAACCCAATGAAAGACCGAAATACCTGGAACAATTGACATCCCCTCAAAGGTACAACGCAACTTGGAAAATGCTCTGGCAATGTGTTTTGACCTTAAGGCACTATTAATAAAAGAAGTAAATTCACATTGAATTGCACTATGTTTTCCTTTGGGCATCGGCTTCTGAACTATTTCACAATCAAAATATTCGCTTTCTGGCTCCGTCTCAGGTGATGCCAAAAAGTCTTCGAGTAAAAAAGATTTGACGGCGGCTTGTACCATAAGGCTCTAAGTTGACTACAGTCAGGAATCCTAAGTATAAAACCCAACTAGCTGGTACTCGCAAATTTAATAATTTTCTGGACAATTGCGGACAAAGCAAATACAATGTATCCGAAAATTAAGGTATGTTCGCACCGATTGGAGGTCATTATTCCTGAAACGCTAACCCTGACTGTGAGTTTACGAGGCAGCCGCGAAGTCAAGGACACATATCAACTGATACGCCTCACAGGTCTTCTGGATGCCTTCTCCGAGCCAGCCTTTAAAAAGGTCATTGGCAAATGTGTCGAGGATGGACCTGTTAATGTGATTCTAGATCTGTCAACTATTGATTTTGTTGATAGCTCTGGACTTGGGGTTCTGGTGCAAATGGCTAAAAAAACTCAAGGCTTGAGCGGCACTCTCCAGATCATTACCAACCCTAGAGTTACCCAAACAGTTAAATTGGTACGATTAGACCAATTTCTCTCACTTCAAGCATCGATTGATGAAGCTCTAGCAAAGCTTGACCAACCGAAGAAGAGTTAGCTACAGTCAATTCAACGACTAGATCATTGAATAGTCATTCAAAATAAAGGCTGATTCATCTGATTGCTTTATTATAAACCTAATCCAAATAATTAACAAAAATATCGTATTAAATTCTTTCTAAATATTTGGAAAAACTAAGTGGGGTAAAATTTCCAGACTGTCTAATATCCATTGATTGCCGTTAGCAATCAATGGATATTAATTCTGATATTGTCAAAATTAGTCTCAATCGACTTATGATGTGAGTAGGGCAAAATTTACTGATATGCAATGGGCAGGTCTTACCTGCCCATTCATGTCTAAAATAAATGTAAATGTCAAGCGTCTGAACATTTTGTCTCAATCAAACTGAATCAAAGTCCTCCTATTCTGTAATGGCATTATCCTGTAATGTCTCTTAGCCCAATAATTGAAAATATTGCTGAGATTCCCGTATCTGCTCTGGCTTACATCGGAGATTCTATTTATGAAGTGCAAATGCGGTTACATTATTTACTGCCGCCACGCACAGCCAAACAGTATCACCAACTTGTAGTCAGCCAAGTCAGGGCAGAACAACAAGCAAAACTTCTTGAAAAACTCGATCTCACAGATTTTGAATCCGATCTCGTAAGACGCGGACGCAACGCGGCGGGATCTGCTCCCCGAAAGGTTGATCCGAACATTTATCAGAAGGCAACTGGATTTGAAGTGCTGATTGGTTACCTTTACCTAACTGATCGTGATCGCCTCGACCAAATTTTTACTCAGCTACTTAGCCACATCGATCCCCCATCGCCATGACATCGCAACCCCAACTAAAATCCAAGAAAAAGCGCCCCGACATAGACACAGACAGAAATTTCGAGAGCCGTCCCGAAAAGTCTTTCGATAAGTATTCGGACAAACGTACTGATAGTCGCGCTGGTGGTAAATATTCCGATAAATATTCCGATAAATATTCGGATAAGCGCTCAGATAAGCGTCCAGAGAGATCTACCGCCAAATCCTTTGATAAACCCTACAAAGCAGCCGAGAGAGGCTACGAAAAGCGTTCAGATAGTCGTTCTGATTCTAAATATTCAGGAAAATCTGATAGGTACTCAGACAAATATTCATCGGATCGTCCCCCTGAAAAGAGTTTTGAAAGACGCTCTGACTCAGCCTCTGATTCTAGACCCGAGCGCAAGTTTGACAAACCGATCGCCAAGAGGATTGGCGATAAGTTCGCTGAAAAGAAATTTGGCGACAAAAAGTTCGGCGACAAAAAGTTTGGTGATCGCAAGTTTGATCGAGATCGTCCTGAACGGTCTGATCGGGGTGATCGCAACTTTGATCGTGATCGGAATTTCGGTGATCGAAATTTCAGTGAGCGCCCTGAACGCAACTTTGATCGTGAACGCAAATTTGGGAATCGTCCTGAACGTTCTGATCGTGGCGATCGCAACTTTGATCGTGAGCGCAGTTTCGGAGATCGTCCAGCAGTTAGCAACTTTGAGAGACGATCACTTCCACCAGTAGTTGCACGTAACTTCGATCCCGATGGCGAATTAACTATTGTTCCACCAAGCCAAGCTGTTGAAAATCCCGATATTGTCTATGGTCGTCATGCTGTTGAGGCTGTCCTAAATAGCGATCGCAGTATCAACCGTATTTGGGTAACAGCTAAGCTACGCTACTCCTCTGACTTCTTGCCACTAATCGATGAAGCCAAGTCTGGCGGAGCTGTAGTCGATGAAGTCGATAATACTCGACTCGATCGCATCACTGAAAATGGCAGACACCAAGGTATTGCTGTCCAAGTTTCTGCCTATGAATATGCAGATCTTGATGAATTGATTGTCAAAGCCAAAGAGAAATCTACTAATCCTGTGATTGTGATTGCTGATGGAATTACCGATCCCCATAATCTAGGCGCAATCATTCGCAGTGCTGCGGCTCTCGGAGCGCAAGCCCTAGTGATACCCCAGCGCCGTGCGGCAGGAATCACTGCCACAGTCGCCAAGGTTGCCGCAGGTACATTGGAAATTCTTCCCGTTGCGCGGGTGGTCAATCTTAATCGTGCCCTTGAGAAAATTAAGGAAGCAGGCTTTTGGGTTTATGGAACTGTAGCAAGTTCAGGTGATGCGATTCACAAAGCCAAATTCACTGGTGCGATCGCCCTTGTGATTGGTGCGGAAGGAGAAGGGTTAAGCCTCTCCATCCAAAAAAATTGTGACTTCCTTGTATCTATACCTTTAGATGGAAAAGTGGAAAGCTTAAATGCGTCAGTAGCGACAGGAATGGCTCTATACGAGATTTTTAGACAACGTTGGGTAAATACGTTAAACCTGAACAATTTGTCTTGAATCTATCTTTTAAGTTATATAAAGATAGAGGTACAATGATCTCAATCGAAGGTTTAATCATTAACCTAAACCATTCACTTTAGCTATGTAAAATCATGGGTGGTAACTTGTTTAAGAACATTTTTACATCAATTCTCGAAACTTTTGGATTGGCTATTTGGATCGAGATTATTACCGATTCACCACGTTGCACCTACTACTTTGGACCTTTTGCTAGTCAATCAGAGGCTGAAGTTGCAAAAATCGGTTTTATCGAAGATTTGGAAGCAGAAGGCTCTAAATGTCTAGCGGTAACGATGAAACGATCCAAGCCAGAGAATCTCACAGTTTATGATGATTCACTGGATTTTAAGTTTGACCGCTTTCTTGCATTTAGCGGTCAGACTCTATAATCACTCAGGTTAAATGAATGATGAATTAAGGGGTTACAGCCTCTAATTTTTTGAGATAAATGCATAGTGAATAATGCAGTGCTTTGCGCTGAATATTTGATTAGATACATCCTTTTCGGGTGTATCTCTCGAACTTATAAAAACAGTTTTTTTAGTGACCATCATGTTATTTGGACTTGGCAAAAAATCAACCCTCCCAACTGCGGTAGAAGCCCTACCAGGGCGAAGTTCGGAAATCCCTACAGCATCCCATCATTTTGTCAATGGTCATGCGCTGAAACCGCCTTTTCCTGAAGGCACAGAAACTGCGGTCTTTGGTCTAGGTTGTTTTTGGGGAGCAGAGCGTCGTTTTTGGCAGCAGAAAGGTGTTTATATGACGGCAGTAGGTTATGCCGCAGGTTTAACACCTAACCCTACCTACGAAGAGGTTTGTTCTGGTCAAACGGGACATAATGAAGTGGTGCTGGTTGTCTATGATCCCAAGGTAATTAGCTATGCAGATCTACTCAAGGTCTTCTGGGAATCCCATAACCCCACTCAGGGAATGCAACAAGGAAATGATAAGGGTACACAATACCGTTCGGGGATCTATGTGTACAACGATATCCAACGCAAGTTAGCAGAGGATTCACGAGAAGTGTATCAGAAGGCACTGAAAACTTCGGGAGTAAAGCAGGGTATTACGACCGAAATTCGTGATGCTGGTGAGTTTTACTATGCTGAGGGCTACCATCAGCAATATCTTGCCAAGAATCCTAATGGCTATTGTGGGTTAGGTGGCACTAATGTTTGTTATCCTGCGATTGCCGTTGCTTGATAACACCATTAAATCCATATAAGAACAGCAATTTGCCCTGCTCTTATATGGATTTAATGACAATTGCAGCGAGTTTACTCGCTGCACCCGCTTGTCCACATACTTCTTTAAGTCGATCGCGCATTTTATCTAGTTCCTCTGGGTGATCGAGATAAAACAAAACTTGATCGGCAATTTGTGTCGGTGTAAGTTTCCCTAAAAGTTCTGGTACGATCGCTTCGCCTGCCCATATATTCGGCCAAGACAATAGTTGGCCTTTTTTAGCGATTTGCGAAATAAGAATTGAATTAATCAATCGAGATAGGACTTTGCCTAGTAGTGGAGCAGATGCCAATAAGCCCCAAAGTCCATCCCAACCAACCTTAATGTCAGAAAAGTTGGTGGGTAATAGGACAAGCATCGGTTGATGCAGGGAGGCAAGCTCAGCCGTGTTTGCCCCAACGGTAGTAATACAAAGTTGACTTCTGGTGATGATTGCATGGGCGGGGAAATGATGGTGAATCTTGATGAGATTTCCTTTCGCCGTTAACAGGTTTCCATTCACCAAAATTGCGGTGGAGCCTTCGCTATCTGCTGTGGGAAAACAGACTTGAGCATATTGAGCAATAATTTCAGATGTAGTTGTTGGGGCAAGTGGAATTACTAACTCAATATCAGGGCGCTGCTGCTTGAGAATATCAGCGATCGCCACCATTAAAGGCACCCCAATCCGTAATTTGTTACCCTTTGAACCCGGCATCAAACAAATTTGAGGCTTGGCGGTCAATGTGGCACGTGGTTGTGTGTCTAATCGATCAACCATCAAATCCCCAATGACGGTTGCTTTATATTGATATGACGCAGGAATTTTAGCGAGAACTGACTCATTACGAACAGCAAACAGATCAGCCCAGCGATGCCATCTTGCTTCCCATTCTGCATAGATCAAGACTTTGTACCCTAATCGCTTAGCGATCGCCACTGCAAAAAACTGATCCCCACCCAAAAAAACAACAATCCCCTGCTTTGACCATTGCCAATCAGGAGTTTTACCCCAAAGCAGAAAGTCAAAAAACTGTTCCTGCGGTAAGACGCGATCAACCTTGGGAAGACCGATTGCTGTCTGAGATTCCTGCCCACTCGAGTTCTGGCAAGGGGCTAGGGCAACTGAAATCCGAGTTTTAGTTTTAGTAATCGCTTCAGGTAGTTCCTTAGATATTTCCAAACTCGTTTCTAAAGCCTTGAGAAAAGGATATACCCATGTCATCAGCTCCCCAGGTCCATTCGATAGGATCAGGATATCTGTAGCAATATCGTTAGGTTGAGGAGTGAGAGTCATAAATAATTACTGCTGAAATTACTGTAAAAAATAGTGGTTATGCATAGCCCTATCTCTACTTTATGGGTTTATCCCAATTCGCGAAAGTGTGACAACACTTTTATGAATTAAAAACCAAACCCAGCAAGGGTTTTCAAAACTAAAAATGGCTACGCCATTTTTAGTTTTGGTATTATCGCGAGAAATTGAAAGGACGGGATCGAATTCACGATAAAATTATGCACTCATAATCGAGTTAAATTAAAAGCTAGTAATTGAGCTTTTACCCAAATTTTTATAAACATCACGCATGTGGATTTAATTAGTTTATTTGATACACCAAAACCCGTAATTGGGGTCATTCATCTTTTACCATTGCCTACTTCGCCACGTTGGGGGAGCAGCCTTAAAGAGGTGATCAATCGAGCCGAGCAAGAAGCGACTGCCCTTGCAGCGGGAGGCGTTCAAGGAATTATCGTAGAGAATTTTTTTGATGCTCCGTTTACAAAGGATCGTGTTGATCCTGCAGTAGTGAGCGCCATGAGTCTCATTGTGCATCGTGTCAAACAGATGGTTGGCATCCCCGTAGGCATTAATGTCTTGAGGAATGATGGTCATAGCGCGATGGCGATCGCCTCTTGTGTTGGTGCTCAGTTCATTCGGGTTAATGTCCTGACGGGGGTAATGGCAACGGATCAAGGGATTATCGAAGGTGATGCCTATAAGCTATTGCGGTATCGACGTGAACTCGGTACAGATGTAAAAATCTTTGCTGATGTTTTGGTCAAGCATGCCCAACCCATTTCCGTCGCCCAAATTTCCACCGCTGTTCACGATACGATTCATCGCGGGCTTGCCGATGCGGTCATCCTATCGGGATGGGCAACGGGGCATCCACCGACTACCGAAGATCTTAAGGAGGCAAAGCTTTCCTGTGTTGACACACCTCTATTTGTTGGCTCTGGAGCAACATGGGAAAATGTACCGCAGTTGATGCAATATGCTGATGGCGTAATTGTTTCTAGCTCACTCAAGCGTAATGGTCAAATTCAACAGGCGATCGATCCGATTAGGGTCAGTCGATTTGTCGATGCAGTTCGCCTTGATATAGTCAACAAAAAAAAGCATCTGGCTGACGAGAAAATATTGCGATCGCCCACTATATCTGTTGGGTAAAATCTTATAATTAAAAATTGCAGCGCTAGGCGCTGTAATTTTGCATTGAGCTATTAGCAGGTAGGTACACATTGTCTGGAACAGCTACGCGAAAACGATCTGAGCCATGGTTGCATCGGTGGTCGCGCCCTGCGATCTCGGCAATATCACTATTTGGCTTTTCTCTCACAACTTATTTAACAGTTACTCACTTTTTAGGACAAAAAGTCGCCCTTTGCAACCTTGAGGGTAGCGGTTGTGATCTTGTCCTAAGTAGTTCTTACGCCAAAATTTTTGGTATCCCTCTCACGATTTTTGGAGCCTTAGCCTACCTTACTTTAGGGCTATTCGCAGGACTACCATTAGTAATCAAACGAGAAGACCCCAAAGAGCAAACAAAAATCAAGGAAGTTTCCTCCTTCTTGATGTTTATGTTGTCTTCAGCAACCTTGGTGTTTAGTGGATACTTGATGTATCTCCTTGCCTCAGGTCAAGTTGACAGTATTAATGGTCAACCTCAATTTTGTCTTTACTGTGTGACATCAGCCACAAATATGGCATTAATTTGGCTATTAACAGTATTTGGCAACTCTTGGAAAGATGTCGGTCAACTTTTCTTTACAGGGGCGATCGTGGTGATTATTACGCTTACGGGAACTGTGGGTATTTATGCCAGCCAAGGCAAAGCAGCTGTCCAAAGCAATTCCTTTGCAGGCAGACTAGCTCAACACTTGATTGTCACAAATGCCAAGATGTATGGCGCATATTGGTGTCCTCACTGTAGGGATCAGAAGGAAAGATTTGGTGAGGCGAAAAAGTTAATTCCCTATGTTGAATGTGATCCTAAGGGTGAAAAGCCACAAGCCCAGCTATGTATCGATAAAGACATTAAGGGTTATCCCACTTGGGAAATTAATGGCAAACTACTTTCAGGTGAGCAAAGTCTAGAGGAATTAGCAAACGCATCAGGTTATACAGGCGATCGTAAGTAACTTTGAAACCCAAATAAAGGTGGTGCTTCGCGCCACCTTTATTTATTTCAACCTAAAAATAGCTTGTAGGCGGGATTTTGGCTTTCATCCCAATAGCGATAACCGAGAGTATCGAGAAATGCTTGCCACTTTTCCATTTCTGTAGGGGGGACTTGCACACCGACGACAATTCTTCCATAGTCTGCGCCATTGTTGCGATAGTGGAACAGACTGATATTCCAATTAGGACTCATAGAGTCAACAAACTTCATTAAAGCGCCCGGACGTTCAGGAAATTCAAAGCGATAGAGAAGTTCATTATGGGCAAGGGGCGATCGCCCGCCAACCATGTGGCGTAAATGTAGTTTGGTGAGTTCGTCATCGGTTAATTCGATCGCCGTAAATCCATTTTCGGCAAATGACTTTGCTAAGTTCGCCGCATCGGCACGATTAATAATTTGGATACCAGTAAAAATATGGGCAATTTCTTGAGCAGCAATCCGATAACTAAATTCAGTTAAGTTGCGTTTGCCCAAAAGTTCGCAAAACTTTCGCAAACTCCCTGCTTGTTCAGGAATTGTTACTGCAAAAATGGCTTCGCGATGTTCGCCCAACTCGGCACGCTCTGCAACAAAACGCAAGCGATCAAAGTTCATATTTGCACCACAGGCGATCGCTACAAGGGTCTGTCCTTCGATGCCTTCGCGTTCAACATAGGCTTTTGCGCCAGCGATCGCTAAAGCACCCGCAGGTTCTAAAATCGAGCGTGTATCTTCAAAAACATCCTTAATCGCAGCACAAATATTATCGGTATCAACTAGTAAAATCTCATCGACATATTGCTGACAAAGGCGAAAGGTTTCTTGCCCCACTTCGCGCACGGCTACACCATCAGCAAATAGCCCGACTTGCTCAAGGCGGACGCGATGTCCTGCTTGCAGCGATCGATACATACCATCGGAGTCTACTGGTTCTACTCCAATAATTTTAATCTCAGGACGTAGGCGCTTCACATAGGCGGCTACTCCTGAAATTAAACCGCCACCACCGATCGCGACAAAAATCGCATGGATTGGTTTCTGACATTGACGTAAAATCTCCATGCCAATCGTTCCCTGTCCTGCAATTACATCAGGATCATCAAAGGGATGAATAAAGGTGAGATTCTTTTCAGCTTCTAATTGACGGGCATGGGCATAGGCATCATCGTAGGTATCTCCATACAAGACCACTTCACCACCACGCATTTTCACTGCGTTTACTTTCACTAGTGGCGTGGTCACGGGCATGACAATAATTGCCTTTGTACCGAGTTCACGAGCGCTCAGGGCAACTCCCTGAGCATGATTTCCTGCGGAGGCAGCAATCACCCCGTTAGCTAGTAAATCAGGCGGCAGTTGTGCCATTTTGTTATAAGCACCGCGCAGTTTAAAAGAGAAGACGGATTGCATATCTTCTCTTTTAAGCAAAAGGCGATTACTCAATCTGGCGGATAGATTAGGCGCATATTCCAAAGGAGATTCTTGCGCTACATCATATACGCGAGCCTTGAGGATTCTTTCTAAATAATCAGATTGCACGGTGCTTTCAACTTAGTCATCAATTTGTCAGATTATAATTTTACTCCCTTTTTCATGGTTTCACGAAAAATCCTCAAAAGCAAGATAAGGTGATGCGAAGCATCGCCTTATCTTGTTATAACTATAACTTCTGTAACCAGTGAATTACTAGAGCATTCACGATTTCAGGGCGATCGTCATGGGGGCAATGTCCTGTATTGGGAATGGGAATGAGTTGAATATCTTTAGTTTCACTAGCTTCTTCATAAACCTTTGCACCATTAATCGGAGTCCAAGGATCGGCATCGCCCCAAAGTACTAGCAAGGGCTTTTCTACTTTTGCTAAAAGATCAGCAGTGCGAGGGCCTGCGGGAGCTGTGAGAATGGAGGCAAAGACCTTCTGTGCGCCTTCGTCACAGGATGGTTGATAGAGCATATCTACCAAGTCATCATCGATCGCTTGATGATTGCGATAGACCTGACGTAGGGAATTGCGAATATTCCGTTTTTGGCGCACTTGGTTAAATACAAATTTGCCTGTGACTTCAGAGCTAATTAACTTCGCAAAGGCTCCCATCACTAGGCGCAAAGGCAAATTCAATTCTTCAGGACGATGATTTAAGCCCCCTGCGGCATTAAGCAAAACTGCACCGAACACAATTTCGGGAGAATTGGCAGTTAACATCAAGGCGAGCAATGCACCAATGGAATTACCGATAAAGATTGCAGGGCGTTGGACTAGTTCTTGATGAAAGTCACGCAGTAATTCTTCCCAAAGTTCGAGGGAATAATCGAGGGCAGGTTTTGCAGAAGCGCCAAAGCCTAAGAGGTCGAGGGCAAATACTTGATAGCCAGCTTCAGCCCATACGGGAATATTCTTTTTCCAGTGACCGATGGACGCGCCAAAGCCATGAATCAGCACTAGGGGTGTACCTGAACCCGTGACAGAATACTTGATTTGATGTCCTTGCCATGTCCATGTTGACCATGAATTGTGAAAGCGATCGCGAGTTTCAAGATTTTCGATAGTTAACATTGCGGTAATTATTGGGGTAGATAAAAGAGGAATTTTATCCAAAAGTGGCTATAAGTAAAGTGATTATAGCAAATGAGCTATTAATCCTTTATCCAGCTAAAGACCTAAAAGCTTGTGTCGCCTGCTATGCAGGCGGGACAAAACTAGATCGGTTAAAATTTGGATAGATCAATCTCTACACACATAAACTTCATGGTTTTATTGCAGCCCTTAACCACCACCACACCACAATCCTCTGAATTAAGGGGAGTTGCCCAGAAATTTACGGCTTTGCGATCGCAATTAGTGAAACATAAACTCGATGCGTACTTTGTCCCTTCCGCGGATGAGCATCTTAATGAGTACTTGCCTGAAGCGAAACAGCGTCGTCAATGGATTAGTGGTTTTACGGGTTCGGCTGGAGATTTTTTAATCGGTACTGAACAAGCTTGGGTATTTGTCGATCCGCGCTATTACGAGCAGGCAGACATGCAGGTAGATGCAAAGTTGCAAAAGGTCTGCAAAGTGGGATTAGAAAATCATCAGAGTGTAGAAGAAGTTCTTGAAGAATTAGGGACAAATTCCGCCAAGCAATCGCAAACCTTTCGTCTTGGCATCGATCCCTTTACGATTACCATTTCCCAATATCGTCGCTTTGCCGATCGCTTAAATGCTAGTGGTGTCGAGATTGTGCCGATCCTCGAAAATTTGGTGGATACCGTTCGATCGCAAAGTCCTTGGGCGGAGAGTGAGCCTATACACGTCTTTGGCGATCAGCCTATAATTGCTTTGCCCGAAGAGATTACAGGTGAGAGCTTAACCAACAAATTAGAACGGGTGCGTAAGGCTTTAGGAAAAAAGAAGGCGGCGATTCTGCCTGTCACCAAGCTGGATCAAATCGCGTGGCTCTACAATTTGCGCGGTCGTGATGTCGAGTGCAATCCAGTATTTATTAGCTATGCGATCGTCACTTTGACCGACGCCTATCTCTTTAGCAATACCTCGCGCATTGATGAAGCGGTGCAGCAATCTCTCGCTGGTCAAGTGCAGATCCTTGATTATGAGCAATATTTGCCGACATTGCGATCACTAATTTCTGATAACCAAAGCGTACTAATCGCGGCATCGCAAACTACTTACGGCACATATCTGCAACTGAAGTCAGTCAAGGCAAAAATCGTTGATGGCGACAATCCGATTGAGAATTTCAAATCTCATAAAAATGCTGTTGAAATCTCACAGATGCAAAAAGCCAATCTCAAGGCAAGCTGGGCAAAGACTCTAACGATTAAATGGATCGAAGAACAGGTTGCCGCAGGTGATGTCATTAGCGAAAGGGATGTTGCTCACAAAATCGAAGGTTTATACAAGCAACAGGAAGGCTTTATTGACCTAAGTTTTCCGACGATCGCAGGTACGGGTGCGAATGGTTCGATCGTGCATTACAGCAATCCTAATCCAGCTTGCAAATTGATTAATGGCGATTTACTTTTGCTAGATTCGGGTTCACAGTTTTACGGTGGTACTACCGATGATACTCGTTCCATAAGTATTGGTGAGCCAACTACCGAACAACGCGATCGCTATACGGAAGTTCTCAAATCCCATATTAATTGCGCGATGCAGAGGTTTCCTAAAGGCACGACAGGTAGTCAACTCGATGGCATTGCCCGTTCTTCTCTTTGGCAAAGTGGGCTGGATTATGGACATGGTACTGGACATGGCGTGGGCGTATTTCTCAATGTCCATGAAGGACCTAATGGCATCAGTAAGCGCGTCAATCAATCCCTAGATCTTGGTACAATCAACAGCATTGAGCCGGGGTACTATCAGCCTAAATGGGGTGGTATTCGTTTGGAGAATCTTTATTTTGTGAAGGAAGTTAAACAGGAATCTCCAAAGGAGGACGACGACATTCCTAAAACGCCTTGGTATGAGTTTGAATCTTTGACTTATATTCCCTTTGATCGAAAGTTGATTGATCGAAATAAACTTAATCGTCAACAAGTTGCATGGTTAGAAAGTTACTATGCTGTGGTAACTGAGAAGTTATCACCTTTGCTTACGGATGACCAAAGGGAGTGGGTAAAGCAAGCTTGTAATTTTTAATAGTATTGTGCTGCGCGCTATGCGGGCAGCACAATACTATCTAGCATTTATGAATAGTGCAGCTAATTTAGCGATCGCGATACCATACCATTTCTGCATCCTTAGCAATTCACCTTCGAGAGGTAAGGTCTCTGGAAAGTCACAGATATAGTTTAATTCGCGTAGAGCCGATATGATCGCACTGGGAGAAATCCACCAATGTTGAGCAAGATCTAATAGATTTAATTTTTCTATATTTTCTAAATTGAGCGATAGAACTTGAGCGCGAAATTCTTCAATGGAAGGAACGGGCGGAATATGAGAACCAAGATAAATATAATCAGGTTTGGAAGTCGCGATTAGCCATTGTAAATGTGTAAATGATGGCGGTAAAGTCCATAATACGATCGCATGATAATCTTTGTCTCTTCCGATGCGATCGCGATTTGGTCGATCATAATCAACATCACCTTGAAACTTATCGGCAGGGCGCTCGCACCCGTACAACAATAATGGTCTAGGTAATGGGCGCGGCGCTTCGTTGAGCTTTTGCCATTGGGGAAGTTTCGTAATCATGGGAGCAAGTTTATATTGCAACTGCAAATGATGGGGCGAACTTTGAGAGTTTTCCATATTACTTACCTCACGAATACCAACTACTTCTAATTCTACGGAAGTTGTGTCTTGCCATTGATTAGCGCGTAATTTGTAAGCAATATCTACATAATCAGGGACAGGACAAAATTCTCCCCATCGCCATGCGATCGCTTTAATGTTGCCATTACCAGTGTCAAGTTCTAAAGATAGATGTTTGACTTTATCCTTGCCGCGAGTTTGTTGGGAGACTACGCGCACATTTTGGCTATAAAACACAGGATCGGGATTACCCAGTCCGCAGGGTTGGAGGTGATCGCAGGCTTGCAGCATTGTCATGGAGATATCGCTGAGATCTGCTAATACATCAATATTAATAAGCGGCATGATGTGGCTAGGGAGAATATTTTCGCGATCGGCAAATTCCCTTAGTCCATCTCGCAACTTGTCCATATTCTCCGCAGGCAGTGTAAAACCTCCCGCCGCCTTATGTCCGCCGCCTTTGTTGCGAATATTAGCAATATATTCGAGGGAATGAAAGACATGAAATTCAGGAATCCCGCGCACGGAGAAACGCACGGTTGCGCTTTGTTTTGACGCTTCCTCTCCATGAGCATCCTCGTAACTCCCAATAAAAACAGGTGCGCCGTAACGCTCCACTAGACGTGAGGCAACGATGCCGATTACGCCATGATGCCAGCCCTCATCCCCAGCCCCTCTCCCAGTGGGGGAGAGGGGATCCAGATTAGAAGATTCTTCTTCTTGAGGCGATGCATTTTCAAGTGGGGCGAGGGAAGTAGAACTTTTAGATGATGTTTTTTTGCGCTTAGAAGAAATCTTACTCCCCTCTCCCCTCTTGGGAGAGGGGCTGGGGGTGAGGGCTTTTTTAACTTCGCGATCAACAATTACTAAAACTCGCTCTTGAGTAATATCAAAACCCTCTGATTTGAGTTTTGACATATAGGCGATCGCCTCTTGTTCAATGTCTTTGCAAAGGTCTTGACGCTTGCGATTAGTGGCTTCGCATTCCTGCGCCAAAATAATCGCCTGACCCATATCCTCGCAAGTTAAAAGGTCAATAATTACTTGAGGATTGCCAATTCGCCCGATCGCATTAATTCTCGGACCTAAACCAAAACCGATCGCTTCAGGTTTCATGCCCGTTTGTTTATCTTTGGCAATACCCGTTTCATTAATCAGCGCAATAATGCCAATGACTTTAGACTGCGAAAGTAAGCGCAAACCTTTTTTAACTAAGCGGCGATTTATTCCTGTTAATGAGGCAAGATCGGCGATTGTCCCCAAAGTAAATAATTCTAATAAGGGATTTTCTAACTCGGCACGTTTGCCAAAGCGATCGCTTAATTCCAACGCCAAAACATAGGCAACACCAACACCAGCGATCGCTGCGTAGGGTGAATGGGGATCAACTTGATATTTAGGATTTAAGATTGCAGTTGCGGGTGGAATTTTGCTAGGATCTTCGGGCACTTCGTGATGATCGGTAACGATTATAGAAATATTTAAAGATTTAGCAAGGGCGATCGCCTCGTAAGCAGCGATGCCATTGTCCACAGTGATGATTAATTTCACATCGCGATCATGGCAATCCTGCACAATCCGCGCATTAATTCCATAGCCCTCAATCATCCGACTTGGAATTTCATACTCGACATTACCGCCTAATAATCTCAGGGTGCGAATTAACAAAGCGGTACTGGTCATGCCATCTACATCATAATCACCACAAATCGTGATGCGATCGCCATTTTTGATGGCTTGCTCAATGCGATCAATACTCGTGATTAAATCAGGAAATTCTTGTTTAGGGTCAGGTAAATCTTCCAGTTCAGGATCAAGAAATACTTTGGCAGCTTCAGGCGTATCAATACCGCGATTTAGCAAAACTTGAGCAATTGTGGGCAAAATCGCAGTGGCATTGGCAAGAGCTTCTGCTAAATCTGGTTTAGGTGAGAAAATCTGCCAGCGTTGTTTAGGTAAAAGCATGAGAACAATATTATAATTATTAAGAATGTATTAAAATCCGTTGCGAGTCCGAAAGATAATGAGGACTAATCCAGCATTGCCCGAATCAACATTGCAACTCTTGCTATTTATTGACGATCGCCCCAAAGCAAAAGATTTAGTCAAAGAAGTGGAGGAGTTTTTGCATGGAGAAAGCACCTGTCGATCTGAATTACAAATTATCAATGTCGCCAGTCAGCCTCAACTTGCCGAACTATTTAAAGTCGTCATGTCACCTGCCTTGCTCAAATTATCACCTTTACCAAGGCAAACGATCGCGGGAAAAAACATACTTAAGCAGTTAGAAACCTGCTGGGAAACTTGGAAACAACAGGTAATAGACCAAAGAACGAACCATCCACCCGAACTTTCCCAAAATATTGACTACATGAACGAGGTGGCTCGCCTTGCCGATGATGTGTTTCGGTTGTCACAGGAAAAAGCTGAAATAGAGGAGCAGATTCGTTTTAAGGATCGCGTATTAGGAATGCTTGCCCATGATTTACGCAATCCTTTGACTGCGATTTTATTAGCGATCGATACCATTGAAAAAAGTGGCGACAAAATTGATCCCCAAATGGTGGCACGTTTACTCAAACATGCACGCACCAAGGCACGCGATGCCGATAGCATGATCACTGATATTCTCGAAGCAGGAAGAGGCGCTAATGCTCAATTTCGCACTCAACGCCAAAAAATCCAACTCGATCAACTCTGCCATAGCGTTGTTAGTGATTTTTATTTTCATAAATGTTTGGAGGGGAAAATGCAAAAACTGGTTAAGGATATTCCCACTGATTTACCACCTGTTTACGTCGATCAAGAAAAAATTCGTCAAGTTTTAATCAATCTTTTGGGTAACGCTACAAAATATACTCCTGAAGGTGGCAAAATCGAGCTAACGGTAATGCATCGGACTGCTCAAAAGATAGAAGTTAACATTACCGATAATGGTCCGGGGATTCCTGCGGAAATGCGCGATCGCGTTTTTGAAGAGCGTTATCGATTAGAACGAGATGGTCAAGCCGATGGCTATGGCATTGGTTTATCGCTCTGTCGTCGTATTATTACTGCTCATTATGGTCATATCTGGGTCGATGACGCGATCGGTAAAAAGGGCAGTTGTTTCCGATTTACCTTGCCTGTATACTAATATTCTTAAAATTAGTTACAGCGATTTGCGCCTTCTTAAAATACAGATAAACTTTCAAAAAGTTAACTTCGTAATGTTTTTGAAAGTTTATCGTAATTGCTCAACCTAGAAGAAATATGGGTTTCAGCCAATAGATCCTCTCAACAAACTAGTAAATGACACCATTCTCATTAAATAAATGATAATTCGCCAATATACAGGCAAAATGGAAGTGCAATTAAATTTCTGATGGTCATTTCTTGTTGATTTTAATAGGTTTTGTATATCACAGTTTATCTGTAATATACAAAACCTAAATAAGTTAGATTACTTTTTAACGTATGGAGTGTATTAAAATGCAATTCATGAAGATTTACTATCTTCAGATAACTATTCAAAACACCTAAGATATCCAATGTCAAACATAACTCGACTGATAAAGAAGACAGTTAAAAAAAATAAGTTTTACAAGTTATGGTTTGCGGAATGGTATAAAAACATAAAAATTGACGACTGGGAAAGGAGTGGAAAACCATCGCCTCCGCCAGACGTAATCAAACATCGACTACTCCAAGACTTTTCGGTGAAGTATAATCTGAGGACTTTAGTGGAAACGGGAACACTTTACGGAGGAACGATTGAAGCAGTGAAGTCTAGCTTTGCTCACATATACTCTATTGAATTAAGTGAAAAGTTATATAACAATACTACGGACAAATTGGGGCAGAGATGGAGCCGTAGTTACAAAGTTTGTGGAAATTAGGGTGTAATTTAATTGAAGTAAGGTCTAAATCTAACAGGGAAATAAAGCGTTCAAGGAGATGGCGATTGAAAGCTGAGCGTTTAT
>CALRWX020000081.1:0-18492 GCA_943371975.1 Pseudanabaena sp. UWO311
GAGTATTTTGCGGTCTATTGGTGCAAGAAATTATCCTGATTTGCTCAATTCTCTTGAAGATGCTTTTAATAGTCTTTCTAGTTCAGATTTTCTCTCTTGGTTTACTCATTCCTGCTACTGTACCTCACTAGACTGAAATTTGCTATATACTTACGTTTAAACATGTCATCGAGAAATCATCATGGCAGAAGCAACATTAGATATCAAAGCATGGGGCAATAACTTAGGTGTACGCCTGCCCACCGCGATCGCTAGATCCGCCAACCTACAAGTTAATCAGCGCTTCAACCTAACCGTTGACCACCGCCGCATACAACGCTGACAATCCCCTTGCGATCGCGATCGTCAAATCTACTAAAGAGAAAACATTCAAAACAATCTATGTCCAATGTCACCAGCCCAAGTCCTTTGACTGGCGATTACGAAGTGTAAAGCTTCATCCCCTAGGCAAACTCGATAATGATCTATTTGCCCAAGTATGCGATTTGTTAAATCAAATTATTTAAATCTAGATTGACCTTGTGGATAGGTGCGATCACTTGATTTGCTGCCATACTTTGCAATATAACTTCGCAGTATAGAATATAACTCTGTGCCTTCGTCACGAATCAAGCAATCACAAGAATCAATCACAATGGACTTTGAGCCAGCCTACAGCCGCTATCCCCTTGCCACGGTCAATCAACGCCTCGGAGCGCTGATCGTAGACTTTTTAAGTTGTTGGTTTATTTCCGAATTAACCGTATCGATATTATCGATTGACCCAGCTAATCCTCTGCATTTGTTTATATTCATATCGACATGGTTTGTTTTTCGTGTATTTATCGCCGCCCGCGCACAGGGACAGAGCTTTGGCAGATGGTTGATCAGTATTCGGGTGATTGATGCGGAATATGGCAAAACGGCTGGACTCGGCGCATTTATGAAGCGCGAGATATTTGTTTTTATATGCGCCATTTTTCTGATCAAAACGATCTCCTCGACCTTAATCGTCTTTGCATGGATTCCATTTGTTGCCGATGCGGCGTTTGCAATAGTAGATAATGAGAAGCGTCAAGCCTTCCACGATCGCATTAGTGGCACAATTTCGATTCAAACTCGAAAAGGCTTTGCGATCGATGAAAAATTAGGCAACCTTTTTAATCGAGCAGGGCAGCAAGCAACCAAGCTCTATCAAAGTCGTCAAGACCGAGATTTTTATGAAGATGGATATAGCGCCGCGCGTCCCAAACCCAAGCGTCGCCCCCGTACAAAGTCCCGTCCTCCTCAAGACTTTAATTTTGAACGCAAAAGTGAATATGAACAACCTTACAACGATCCCTATGCTGAACCTTTAGATCCGCCCCGAAATGCTTATAAAGGTGATGTTGATGGTTTTGATAACTGGGATAAAAATGATTCCCGCGATGAGTTTGGCGATCGCCCTAAGCCTTACGGAAATACCTATGAAAAACCTTATGAAGATGAACCACCAATCAAGCGATCGGCTCGTCGTCCTAGAAAAAGATAATTTCAAAGAACCAGTGCTTTGTAAAGCAGCAAAGCTACGACACAAAACATTGGTTCTTTAGATATACTTTTATGTGCCGAAGGAGCGATCGCCCGCATCGCCTAATCCTGGGACAATCCATCCTTTTTCATTGACTACTTCATCAATACAGGCAGAGTAAATTTCTACTAATGGAAACTGTTGATTGATTAACTGTAAAGCTGGTGGCGCACAAAGAGCATTAATAATCCGAATAAACGCAGGATCGGCTCCTCTTTCCGTGAGTAATTTTAGCGTTGTAATAATCGATCCACCCGTAGCCATCATTGGTTCAACAATAAAAATACGAGTTTGAGGCTCAAATCTCTCTGGCAAACGATTGAGATAGCATATAGCCTCAAGAGTCTCTTCGTTTCGCGCTAGTCCCAAATGGTAAACATTAGCTGTGGGTAATAGCGTTTGACTACCTTCGAGCATGGCTAGTCCTGCTCGTAAAATTGGCACAAGAGCCAAAGGGATAGAAGCATCAATTAAATGACCTGAAGTACTTCCCAATGGAGTTTCAATATCTACTTCCTGTACTGGCAAAAATTCGCGTACTGCCTCATAGGTCAGCCATTTCCCCAGTTCGCTCATAGCTGTGCGAAATAGTGGAACAGGTGTATGTTTCTCTCGTGCAATGGTGATCCAATGACGAATAATGGGATGGGGAGGAACATATACGCGCAGTTGAGGAGCCATGAATTTGTGCTAGTACTTGAATAAATAAGAGGTGTAAAACACCGTTTGTCATAACATCCTACGATAATTTGGCTTGTGCAGATATTAAACCCGATTTTTATTCAGTTGGGTCGCAAACCGGAGATTCTTGATATTCTTCGTTGTCGGGCTGTAGCTCGATCTCTGGAGTAGACACCTTGACATGGGGTAGCGATGCTCCTTCTAAGCCTTTGCTAATGCGAGGTGGAGAATAATCAAGAGTCACGAATAGAGGATAGTGAGACTCGCCGCGATCACTAATAATACTGCGATGTTTCCAAGGTAAAAGCCAATAATATTCTTCACCAAGCATTACTTCCACTTGTCTCCAACGTTGCAAGAGCGCTGAGTAGTCTTCATTTGGTCGATGGATAAATACAAAAATTTCTTGACCAGTTTTTACTTTCCAATCAGGGTCACACATGATTAAAGCAAGATCAGATTCCAATTGAACATGACTTTGCGTCAAATTAGGTCTAGTAAGCTGAACTACTGGGAATGGAATTGAAATTAAACTATCATTGGGACGACGCAGGCTAGGAATTAGCTCAAAATATGGGCGATATTGGCGCAAGAGGGTAATTGATTCGATGGGATTGCTGTAATGACTAAGAAGAGTATCGTAATGAATTTGGTGGGTACTCATGATTAAATCGGTAAATATAAAATTAAAAAAATTATCTTCACGAAACGTTTTTAATTTTTAGACAATGGGTAAATGCACGAAGAAAGTAGAACCTTGTGAAAAATCTAAATTAGGCGACTTGACCAAAATTTTGCCATCATGGGCGCTAATAATATAGTGAGATAGATATAGCCCCAAGCCGCTTCCTTGTTTTTGATGGTTGCCTTGGCGAAATCTTTGAAACAAAAATGGTTGCTCTCCAGTTGAAATACCTGTACCAGTGTCAGCGATCGCAATAATTGCCTCGGATTGATGCGCCTCATTTTGAGCTAGATTTAGGCTAACGTGAACTTTCCCCATTTCAGTAAATTTCAGGGCATTGCCAATTAAATTATTAAATACTCGCAATAGTTCGAGGCGATCGCCTTTCACCGTAGCTGTATGCTTTAGATCAGCGCTAAGTTCTAGATTTTTAGAAATCGCGATCGGCTTTAGTTCCTCCACAACCTGATCTAGCAATTCCTGCAAATTTAATGGCTGCAAATTAATAGTCTTACTGCCCGACTCATAACGATAGACATCAAGAAGTTTATTCACCATTTCCAACAAATTACGATTACTACGCCCCATGATCGTCAAGGCTTCACCAATTTGCGGCGAAATCTCCCCTAATACGCCATCTTGCAATAGCCCCAACATCCGATCCGCCGCCACAAGCGGAGTCCGCAAGTCATGGGTTAAGCGAGATACAAAATCCTGTCGCTGGCGATCGATGCGATCGCGCTCAGAAATACTGTGTTTTAAACGCAGCAGCGATCGCACCCTTGCCAAAAGTTCATCCGCCTCAATGGGCTTGCGAATAAATTCATCAGCGCCGAGGTCTAAGCCTTTGACAGCATTAGCGCGATCGTAGGCAGTAATCAATAAAATTGGAATGAATGGCAAGTCCTTCATCGCTCTGATGCGGCGAGTTACCTCATAACCATCCATGAGGGGCATCATCACATCTAGTAATACCAAGTCAATTGGCTCAGATTCAATAATTTTTATCGCCTGATGACCATTAGATGCTGCGATGATCTCGTATCCCTCTTCTTCGAGAATTGTGCGAACAAGAAATAAATTGTCTGGCACATCATCAACAATTAGTAAACGGTCAGGAGATTTCATTCAAATGCTCAGGCAAAACAAGATAGCTCTGTAGATGTTGTCATGAAATCGTGATCTATGTAGTCATCCTGATGATAGAAATTAAACTAAAGGCAGCGCTTCGCACCGTCTTTATTTATTTGAAAACGCTATATAATACTTACGGATTAAGCCAGCAGCTACTTAACTATGCGCCATCATCTCTTTCTTACTCTCAGTGCGTTCTTTCTAATTATTAGTGGAACTTCTGGGGTACATTCCCAAGAGAATCAACCTACGAAACAGGACAAGAATGAGTATCCTCTAGAGGTAACGAAAACCTTTATGAAAGGTTGTGGGTTTACTAATAGCAATGAATTTAGAAGTAATCAAGTTATTTCAATCTTGCCGCCCCCAAATAGTAAACCCAACGAGCAAATGATTTAAAAGTCTTGCGAAGCAAGACTTTTAAATCATTTGCTTTGGAGACAAAACAAACAATATGGCAAATACAGAAGTTGTAGTAATCGGTGGTGGAGCAGCAGGATTTTTTGCGGCAATCCATGCGGCGAAAGCCCCCCATACCCGCGTTACCCTCTTGGAGGCAGGACGGCAACCTCTAGCAAAAGTCCGAGTCTCAGGGGGAGGTCGTTGTAATGTAACGAACCATTGTTTTGAGCCTTCGCAATTAGTCCAAAACTATCCTAGAGGGGGTAAAGCCTTGCGGGGAGCCTTCTCGAAATTTCAGCCCTTGGATGTGGTGCGCTGGTTTAATAATGAAGGAGTAAAGCTAAAAACTGAAGACGATGGCAGGATGTTTCCCATTAGCGATGATTCAGAAACTATTGTGGAAGCTTTGATGTTTGCCGCAAAAAAGGCTGGAGTTCATCTTCGCACTAACGTTTTAGTCCAAAAAATTGAACATCTAGGCGATCGCAAATTTGATATGATTCTTAAAAATGGAGAAAATATAGTCTGCGATCGCCTGTTGCTTGCTACGGGTAGTAGTCCTTCGGGCTATTTGATCGCGCGATCGCTAGGTCACGAGCTAGAGCCCCCCGTTCCTTCTCTATTTACCTTTAATATTAAAGATTCTAAACTCCATGAACTTGCAGGGGTAAGTGTTAATCCTGTCACGGTTAAATTAATTAGTTCCGCTAGTTCTGAGAAGAAAAAATCAAGCCGAAATCCCTTAGAACAATCAGGAGCATTATTAATCACCCATTGGGGATTAAGTGGCCCCGCAGTCCTAAAGTTATCCGCATGGGCGGCACGAGAACTGCATGAATGTAACTATCAAGCAAAATTCGCGGTTAATTGGATTCCATCTTTAAAAATAGAAGCGATTAAGCAAATACTACTAAATGCAAAAGCCGATCAACCTAAAAAATTTATTTCTAACTATTGTCCTTTGGCGATTTCTCTACGCCTCTGGGAATATTTGCTTGACAAAGCGGAGGTGGAGCTAGAAAAACGTTGGGCTGATATTTCTAATAAGGCACTTCAGCAAATTGTGAATGTATTAAATGCGAGTGAATATGCGATCGCTGGTAAGGGTGTATTTAAGGATGAATTTGTCACCTGTGGTGGTATTCGCCTACAGGATGTGAATTTTCAAACGATGGAAAGCAAGTTTTGCTCAGGTTTATTTTTTGCAGGCGAGGTCTTAGATATTGATGGCGTAACGGGTGGTTTTAATTTTCAAAATGCTTGGACTACCGCATGGATTGCTGCACAGGGAATAATTCAATAAGCAAGCCTTTAAGACTTTCTTATTGATTTTTGATGGCGCGGCGAAGCCTTGCCATCAAAAATTAGTTCCTTATTTTACGGCAACGCTTTTAGCTAAATGTTGAATTAAGGCTTGACGCATAGTCTCAATTGGAACGGGCTGATCCAACCAAAATTCAAGGGCAATCGCACCTTGATTAATTAACATTTCTAAACCATCGATCGCCTTGAGTCCTCTTGCTGATGCAATCTGCAAAAATTTTGTAGGACGCGGTGTATAAATTAAGTCATAGGCGATCGCTTGACTAGGCAGCAATGTCATCTCATCTTCAGTGATTGGCGTGTGGGGATCACTACCCATACCAATAGGTGTCGCATTAATTACAATTCCTGCTATCTCTAATAAATGAGGAATTGATGACCAAGGGTGAACTCGTAAATTATAGTCACGGGCTTGGCTAGTCATCTCTCCATGAAATTTTTGAAGTTTTTTAGGATCGCGCCCCACCACATGAATTACGGGACAACCTAATTCTAAACAAGCCGCAACTACTGCCTTAGCCGCACCTCCACTACCTAGAATCACCGCAGGTCTATTTTCCCAATCAGCGTGGATCTGTTTGAGTGGCTCCAGAAAACCTGCAATATCTGTATTTGTCCCCACCAAGCGATCGCCAACTCTCTTAACAGTATTCACCGCACCAACAGCCAAAGCGATCGGCATAACTTCATCCAGTAAAGGGATTACTTCAACCTTATGGGGAATCGTCAAATTAAAACCCTGTACTGATTGAATTGCCTTAATACCCGCGATCGCCGCAGGTAAATTTTGCACAGGGATCGTCAATGGTACATATACATAATCCAGCCCCATCTCTGTGATCGCTGCATTGTGCATTACAGGTGAAAGACTGTGACTAACGGGAAAACCCATCACCCCTAAAATTTTAGTTGACCCTAGGATGTCCCTGCTCATAGTCTCTTACCCAACGTAGTTAAAAAACTATGACATATTCCAAAACCTTTTGCTTTAAAAATAAAAAGAGAGATGCAGCGCCTCTCTCTTTTTATTTTTAAAGCGATTTTCATTTTGCCGTAGGCAAAATGAAAATCGAAAACTCTTACTCTGCATCTTTTTTGTTTTGTAAATGAGTGTCTACTCATTTACAAAACGCTATATTTCTGTGCTAACTAGGACTTACGCAAAAAGACTTGAACCCATGATTTTACCGTAGGGGCAATCCCCCAGTGGTTGCCCTGCCACTCCAGCAGCAAGAGTTCATCATCTGCGTTCCACGTAACATCAGTCCTAAGATTATGTTGAGAACTGTTTGCTAGTCAGTCGATGGTGGGACATTTGCGCAATATCGATCGCAGGTGTACATGACCACATTTCAACCAAAGAGAGCGACAGTGATTGAGAAACAATCAAGTCGATCTCTGTTGCCATCCTGCATAAAATACTCTGTGCACCCAAATGCCCCAAAATGCCTAAACGGATTGCGGCACTGACAATCCCCGTCACAAAATTGTGCAAGAATGCAAAACTGGTATCGCGTTCACTCAGATGCACTGCTCGACCAACGATCGCAAACACAATCGGATGTAAACCTGGCGTTTTCTTGACATCAACATCTTCCTGCAATGCTTCTAGTTGAGGATCATTCCAAGTCGATCTCGCTACAAGCAGTAAAGCCTGTCCGCTACGCTGCTGCGCTTCACGGGTCGTCTGAATTAACATCTGGGCGTACAAATATGCATCCGCTCGTCGTACTTCCTTTAGATCGTTGTTGGTGCTGGCCCGATGCGCATGGATAAGAGCAATTAAATCTGAACTACCCACTTTGTTATGTAACAACAAATGGAGAAATGTTTCTATATCCTGAGGATTATGAATCTGATTAGTTTGTACCATTGCTTCCAAACCATGGGAAAGCGTGAAGGAACCCGATGGAAAAAAAGAATCAGACAATTGCATCAGGGCAAGACGGGAATCTATCATAGCCATCGATTAGTGATAATTAGTGATGAGAATGGGAAGAAAATTGAATCTGATTAGCGGAAAAGCGAACTTCGTAGTCAATACATAAGTTCGGAATGTTGACGTTTCTTACGGTGGTCTCCATTACGGCGCGATCAGCTACCATTTCTACATAAATGCGATCGCCCTGTACTAAAATCGGCCAGTGATGATTACCAAGGACATGTCCCAGATAGATTAGGTCAATCGCATGTTTGGATACATCACCACTAACACTTAGCGTCATCACAGTTTGCTCAGTGAGATTGACTAACAGCAATTGTCCAGATTGCATTGCGAATAAATCGCCTGTTCCAAGAGACTGCTCTCGGCTCTTAATGATACCTAGCTCAATGCCAGTTGTCGAAAAAGCATGAATACGACCTTTTCCACAATCTTCTGGTTGCAAATAGACCTCTAGCAAGGTTCCTGCTTGTTGAGCTTGCAACACTTGCTGCTGTAAAGAGCGATCAATTTCTTGATTACCCAAATAGGTTTCGGTTAGAACTGTCATTTGTGGATCTCAGGTAAAGGTGGTTGAGCATTTAGATGTCGCATTCTGGTCAATGCATAGTTGATATAGGCTTTAAGGCTCGGTACATTGGACGACATTGCCCGCAACAATAAGCCGTTACAGTTGGGCAAGGACGAACAGGCGGCAGTTACCTCTGGATAGGTTTGGACAAACCTTTCTAAATCAAGTTCCAAAGATTGTAAATCGCCTTCTGGCGCAACTAAAATTATGCTGGCAAGAATTGGTTGAGATGTAAAAATTGGGTTGTTAGTCAGAGGTTCAGATTTCCCCAGCAACCGCATCACATCAGTAAAGACCAATTCTCCGTCAGTGGTACAGACTTTTAAGCGACTGAAGTACTGACTGAAATGAAAGCATTCTCCTCTTGCTAACCGTCCAGGAATCATGATTTCGCTCAGAAACAGGCTCCCTGTTGGGGCGATCGCTATTTGGATAGTTTGCTCCAGATTGGCATCGCGATAGAGAATCAGTGGTTCAGGGACAAACTCTAAACTTGCCCCTGCGCCAATCTTAAAGTCATAACGAATACGGGCAACTTGCCCCAATGGCATCAGATGAACTTTTGAGGCAGATTGATCGGTGAGATATAGACTGGTGCGATCGCGTAATTTCGCCCCGATCTGAAAGCGATCGCCTGCCAACAGCCCAGGGGAGGAATTCATAATGTATAGATAAGCGCGATGGGCATCGGTGGGGTCGAGCCTTAAAGTTCGGGAGAGACGAAAAGGATAGGTTGCGTACTGACGATACACAAATGATCTCCCAAATTGATCGAGTCCAATCTCTAAGGTGAGTTGTTGCGGAGAAACTGGAGGGTTTAGCTTGGCTATAGGTGGGGCGATGAGTTCAGCTAACATATTTATCGTTTGCTCATATTCTTAAATTGTGTTCTCAACAAGTTCGCAATCGAGTTGATCAAGCTAATTCTCGAACGGACTGAAATAGTAATTTGTCAAAGATGAACTGTATCACCCGATCTAATCCTTCACCCGTTTTACAATTGGTATAGGCGATCGGTTTCCCTTTTCGTCGTTCCGTAGCATCGCGATCGATGATGTTCAAGTCAGCTCCCACATAGGGCGCAATATCAATTTTGTTAATTACCACTAAGTCTGCTTGCATAAATCCTGGCCCATTTTTGCGGGGAATATCATCGCCTGCGCCCACATCCAGCACAAAAATATAGGCATCAATTAAGTCATAGCTAAATGTTGATGCCAAATTGTCGCCACCGCTTTCGACAAACACCAGATCAAGTTCTGGAAAAGCTCGCTCTAGGTTGCGGATTGCCAACAAATTCATTGTCGGATCTTCACGAATCGCGGTATGAGGACAACTACCTGTTTCCACACCCACAATTCGATTGGCTGGTAAGACTCCTTGACGCTTGAGGCGATCAGCATCTTCTTGCGTCAACAAATCATTCGTTACCACAGCTACTTCAATCCCTTGCTGCATTAGTAATGGTAATAACCTTTCCAGTAGAGCCGTTTTGCCACTGCCGACTGGCCCACCGACACCCAAACGCGCCACTGATTTTTTCATTTTTATCTAAAGATATACAGCCGACCGAGAGGAACACGCGAAACGGGATCGCAGGTAGCAATTTCACCATTTACCCGCACCTGAAAAGTATCGGGATCGACTTCGATTTCAGGACAGGCATTGTTATGTAACATATCTGCTTTGCTGAGGGATCTCGTATTTTTGACTGGCAACAGTTGCTTGCGAAGTTTCAGCTTATCGGCTAAGCCACAATCAAGAGCAGTCTGAGTCACAAAGCAAAAAGAAGTAGATTGCTTGGCACTGCCATAGCTACCCCATTGCGGACGATACAGGATTGGCTCACAAGTCATGAGCGAAGCATTTGATTCACCCATCGGCGACCAAGCGATAAAGCCTCCCTTAATAACTAGCTCTGGTTTAATCCCAAAATAGCCAGGCTGCCACAGGACAATATCCGCGATTTTACCTGCCTCAATTGAACCTACATGGGAATCAATTCCACAGGTTTTGGCAGGATTAATTGTGTACTTTGCGATGTAACGCAAAATCCGTTGATTATCATGGCGATCGCTATCTTCAGGAAGTGCGCCACGTTGGTCTTTCATCTTGGAAGCCAATTGCCAAGTGCGACAGATTACTTCGCCAATCCTGCCCATACCTTGACTATCAGAGCCCATCATGCTGATTGCCCCCATATCATGCAAAATATCTTCGGCAGCAATAGTTTCAGCACGAATACGAGATTCCGCAAAGGCGACATCTTCAGGAACTTTTGGATTGAGGTGATGGCAGACCATAACCATATCTAAATGTTCATCAAAGGTATTAACCGTATAGGGATTGGTAGGATTAGTAGAAGAAGGTAAACAGTGAGAATAGGAAGCCACCTTCATGATGTCGGGAGCATGTCCACCGCCTGCACCTTCCGTATGGTACATGTGGATCGTACGACCACGAATTGCTGCAAGCGTATCTTCTACATAACCTGACTCATTGAGGGTATCAGTATGAATTTGGACTTGAAAGTCATGCAAATCAGCAACAGACAGGCAGGTGTCAATCAGCGCAGGCATTGCGCCCCAATCCTCATGAATTTTCAGCCCGATCGCACCTCCTTCTATTTGTTCGACGAGACTTGCTGGGAGGCTCGAACTTCCTTTACCCAAAAAGCCAAAGTTAATCGCAAACCCCTCGGAGGCTTGAAACATTAAGCCCATATTATAGGCTCCACCTGAACAGATGCCCACGGTGACTGGTCCCAACCCACCCCCAATCATCGTCGTTAATCCGCTAGAAAGTGCCTCAGCACAGAGTCCGGCACTATCGAAATGAACGTGACAATCAATTCCACCAGGGGTAGCAATTAAACCTTCAGCCGATCGCACATCTGTATTGGCACTAATAATTAGGTTGGGCTGCACTCCATCCATTACTCCAGGGTTGCCCGCCTTACCAATGCCCACAATCCTGCCATCCTTGATGCCAATGTCTGTCTTGACAATCCCCTGCACGGGGTCGATCAGCACAACATTGGTAATCACCAGATCCAAGGCTCCTTCTGCTGCTGTGACCCCAGAAGCTAGTCCCAGACCATCACGCAGGGTTTTACCGCCACCAAAAACACACTCATCACCATAGACAGTAGTATCTCTCTGTACTTCCGCAATTAAAGATGTATCTCCCAACCGAATCCGATCGCCTGTGGTGGGACCAAATAGCTCAGCATAACGCTCCCGACTAATTTCCATGACTTTCCTCTTCTATTGTGCTGTAGCCCAATCTTTGCACCCGCTCCATAGCCATTTCTTTTGCCTTGGGAGCATCTAAGTCCTGATTTACCAAGCTATTTAGTCCTTGGATATGTCTTGAGCCACCGATCGCTACCAATGAGACAGTTTTGGTATCCCCTGGCTCAAACCTAATCGCCGTACCAGCAGGAATGTCCAACCGAAATCCATAAGCTTGGGAGCGATCAAATTGCAACGCCCGATTAACTTCTAAGAAGTGGTAATGGGAGCCTATTTGGATCGGGCGATCGCCTAAATTCGCCACTGTCAGAGTTTTAGTCTCTCGACCAGCATTCAGCTGCAATGAGCCAGATTCGCAGAGCACTTCACCAGGAAAAGAATTTTGAGAGTTTGAAGTTGGAATGTTTGTCATATCAGTTTCAGGTTCCAGGGCTACGAATTGGATTGTGAATACTGATCAGCTTAGTACCGTCGGCAAAATGAGCTTCAACCTGAATCAACGGAATTAGCTCTGTTACGCCTGGCAAAACATCCTCAGTCGTCAATAAAGTCGCACCTTCGGACATCAGCTGCGCCACGGATTTATCTTCGCGTGCGCCTTCGATCATGGCATCAATAATATAAGCGATCGCTTCAGGTACATTGAGCTTGAGACCTTTTTCTCTGCGGCGACGGGCGATCTCGGCTGCTGAAAAAATAGTCAGCCGTTCAACCTCTCTGGGAGTTAAGTACATATCAACTCTTTTAACCGTCTAATTGCTTCTTCATTATGTTGTTTCTTTTCTAGTTAATGAGTAGTAAAAGCTACAATAATTTCTTGAATTATTTAAGGATTATTTTTAGAATTCTATTTATATTAGGATTTCGCGTAAGTTCTAATATAAATAGGACTTACGCGAAAATGCCCTGAGAGCTTTATTCCATCGTAGATACTGTCTTGAGAGTCAAGAGGTAAGAAGAAAAAAATTAGGGTCAAAAGGCTTTTGGGATTTAAGAACACCAAAAGCCTGTCGTAAAAGTTGGTGCATAGCCGCACCAACCTCAGACACTTTAGACTTACCAATAATATTCCGGATCCACTATTTACTTTGGGATGCTAAAGAACGAAAATATAGAGTTCCCATCGTTGATAGAAATATACAATAGCTGACAATTTGGGTAGAGTACAACTTGTCGGAATAACCAAATAATGTGGCAAAGATAACTCCAGGAAATTTGTCCGCAGGTAAAATTCCTGAGGTGTCTGTAATCTGTGAACCTAGCGTGAACCATTCAATCACTCGACGCGGTGGATCGAGAAATTCATAGGATTGAGTAATTGGATTGAAAATTTTATCAATGGTATTGGCAAGATCAAAGGCTGACAATGAAGTAATTACTAGTCCTGAGACAATTAATAATAGAATGATTCCTAAAACTTGAAAGAATGCTCGAATATTTAGCTTTACACCAAACTTAAACATGACAATCCCGATCGCAATTGCGGCAAAAAGTCCCGTAAAACAACCAATTGCAGGGGCATACTGAGCAATACCTGATTGTGTTTGGTCAGGCGATAATGTACCTGTAATAAATAGAACAGTTTCTGCACCTTCACGCAATACTGCAACTGTAATGAGAGTAAAGACTCCCCAACCTGCCTTACGAATTTCTGCCGAACTAATGGCTTTTTCGAGATTAGTTTGGACTTGATGACGCATAGTTTTGGCTTGTTGAGTCATCCAAATCAACATCCAGCTCAACATGATGATCGCCGCAACGGAGAAAACTCCCTTTGTTAAGTAATAGACAGTACCGCTAAATCCACCAATCAACATCTGAGTGATCGCGCCCATAATACTACTGATGAATATACCTGCTGCCGCACCTAAATAGACCCATTTCTGTAAGGAAGCCTGATTTGCTTTCATCAAGTAAGCCAAGACAATGCCTACTACCAGAGTTGCCTCTGTCCCTTCCCGAAGGGTAATTAAGAACGTTGGCAGTGCGCTACTAAAATCCATACTTTCCTACTTCTTAGTTTCAGTGGTAACTAGATTTTGAATTAGTTTAAATTCTTCCGCAGAGATAGCCTTCTTGGTAACAAGATCATCGATTTGTTTATAAGGTCTACCGTTTTCAATACGTTCCGATAGCGAAGGTTTTGTTCCAGGTAGTTCTAGCTTGTCCAATTCAGCATTTGTAGCTGAATTAATATTAATTTTGTTGGATTTTTCTACCTTTGGCTCTGCGGAAGCAGGAAGAGTAGATGGGGAAGTTTTACCAGATTCAGGTTTAGCTACTTCAGTTGTTGTGAGCTTATTTTCACAGCCAACTGCGACTAGGCATAAAATCAAACTTGATACTACTAAAGGTATATGAGGAAATATATGAGGAAAAGAGCGTTTAATCACAATGTATATCTAAGGGTAAAAATTTAGTTGTGCAAATCAGCTTCTAAAAAACTGGCAAATTACTCTGCATTTTTTCCAAACGGCTTAAAAACTTTTAGAGAAATAAATTTGCTCAATAACTATATTTATACACTAAAGAGAATAATTAGCAATAGCTTGATGGCTATAGCAACCCTAAGTTATTTGTGGCTTCGGCTTCGCTCACCCAGCGTGAACTGAAGGCTGAGCGAAGCCGAAGCCTGTATCAACTCATTTCGGTTCGCTATATATCTTTCAATAGGAACAGGGATAGCAAAAAAGCAAAAGAGAGTTGCAGCGCAAAGCACTGCAACTCTCTTTTGCTTTTTCTAATATTAGCCGAAGGAAATGATGAGATAGGAATCCTGAAATTTTGCGCCTGTAGCTTGTCGACCAGCCAGTTCTGTGGGTAGGAAAATATTGCGCCGTTGATCGCCTGCCTCGATTGTCACTTCAGGTCCTAGCTGAATTAACTTGACTTGCTTTTTGTTAAAACTTGGTAAAAATAGCTTGACCTGCATAGTAACAGTGTTTATTTCAATTGGTTTAGGCACAAGATTTGCGTTTAGATGCTCAGGAATATTTAATTCCACAAACTGATCGGGAATGCGGAAAATGGAAAGCGGATCAAAGTCTTCTTCAGCGATCGCCTCACGCGCAAATACACCACCAATGGTCAAGCCTACCTGTTGAGCGCTGCCCCATAGGTATTTTGCCGTAGCGATCGCATAGGGATCGCTAGTCGTCACAAGATAAGCCGCAACCCGATTAGGATCATTAACCGCTTTTTGCCCACGAGTTAATACCGACGACATTTCACCAGCCTGTTGAGAAATATCATCAGTACTGGAAACTTGCAAAATACTTCTTAAAATTGGTTCCACAAAGGGCGAGATCGCCTGACCGATCGCCGAACCAGTTAATACTTGTTTAAAGCGTCGCAAGTACCAACCAAGAATTTCGGGCATACCTAACATTCTTAAGGTTTCGAGATCGCCAACACCATCGTAAATGATTACGTCATACTTACCTTCGGCATCACGTTCACGCAAAAAGCTTAAGCCTAAAGCTGCATCCATCCCTGGCAAGATTCCTAGCTCTTGACCATAGACTTCCTTGAAAAAGGGAGAGCGTAGATACTGGGTTTCCAAGCCTTTCATCTTGTCCCAATATCTTTCGAGTAAAATCGTTGCCTTCAAGTGGGCAGCCGCAAAGTTTGGCGCAACTAATTGCGGGTCGCTATGGAGATCAACACCAAGCCTCATGCTGAGACTATCACCCGCTTGTTGACCAATATATAAAACCTGTTTGTTTTGGGCAGCAAAAGAACGAGCAACCGCGATCGCGGTTGTCGTTTTGCCAACACCACCTTTACCGAGAAATGTCAGAATTAGGCTCATTGCTCTTTCTCATTAGGCTTCTGCACCAGTTTTTTTAAATGGGGACTGGGGATGAAATGCGGAACTGTAACTTCGGGAATTGTGATGGGCTGATGGGTGCGAGGGTGGCTTCCCGAACGAGCGCGACGATGGCGTACCCCAAACTTGCCAAAATCACTCAACATAACTGATTGGTGTTTGCCAAGAGCTTGGGTAAGACAGGTAATCACTGCCTCCAGACTGGCTGAAGCCATACTGTAGCTCAGTCCATCAACCTCTGCCATCATGCCCCGAATGATATCTTGACGGTTAATATCTGCCATAGGGCTTAGGAGGAGTTATGATGATGTCGCCAATAACGTGATGATGCTAGGAGCGACATCATAGCTCATCTAGGCTGACTCTAGCTCATCAGAAAAAAACCAAGACTTGGTGCTGTCATCGAATTTGACGATATAGCCCCATTTGCCACCATCAAGAATTTTTTCTTCTTTGATTACGCCGATAGCACCAATTTTGCTGGCGATCGCTTTGCCACTACCGTCTTTAAAACTACGAACACGAACTCTTTGTCCAACTTGCATAATGTTTGATTCTCGTACCGAACTCAATTAACCTTTTGTGTTTGCTTTAAAAAGTTTACATTAGATATTAGCCCTATTAATTTTTTGATGGATAGCAGCGCTATAACTTACGAGGAATGCAACGATGCCAGTGACGATCGCCCAATTACAAAAATGGAAACAACAGAAAAAGCCTATTGTGGCTCTGACAGGAACAGACTATGCGATCGCCAAACTTTTGGACAAATCTGGTATAGACATGATTTTGGTGGGCGATTCCTTAGCGATGGTTGCCCTTGGACATAAAACGACACTTCCCGTCACTCTTGAGGACATGATCCATCATGCCCAAGCGGTTAGTCGCGGTGTTGAAAATGCCCTGATAATTGTCGATTTACCTTTTTTGAGCTATCAAGTTAGTGCTGAAGAAGCCATGCGATCGGCAGGACGCATCTTAAAGGAAACCAATGCGCGGGGCATCAAGCTTGAAGGTGGCTACCCTGATATTGTGGCGACAATTCGTAAGTTAGTACAGGCAGGAATTCCTGTAATGGGTCATGTGGGGCTAACTCCTCAATCGGTACATCGATTAGGCTATCGAGTTCAAGGGGGCACTCCAGAAGCTGCGGAAGAAATTTTGCATCAATCTAAGTCTTTAGTTGAAGCAGGTATTTTTGCCTTGCTATTAGAAAATATTCCTACAGAATTAGCTGCCAAAATCACGGACTTGATTCCTATACCAACAATTGGAATTGGGGCTGGGAAAGAATGTGATGGACAAATTTTAGTAACCCATGATGTTTTAGGCTTGTCTGATTGGCAGCCGCCCTTTGCCAAGAAATATACAAATTTACAAGAGACTATTGCAGAAGCAATCCAAAGATATTGCCAAGATGTCAGAGATAGATTATAGATAAACGCTTCTCTGTATAGAGTTTCCTCGCCTTCGGCGAGGAAACTCTATGGGCTATCTATCGCGTAGTGTTAAAATACAAAACGTTACAAAAAATTGCAGAAACAGCATAACCAGATAAATTTATGGCAGTCAAACCAGATTGGTTGCGAGTGAAAGCCCCTCAGTGGGAGCGCGTTGGCAATGTAAAAGAAGTCCTGCGCGACTTGGGGCTAAACACTGTGTGCGAAGAAGCATCTTGCCCAAATATTGGCGAATGCTTCAACCAAGGTACTGCCACATTCTTGATTATGGGACCTGCTTGCACCCGAGCATGTCCCTACTGTGATATTGACTTTGAGAAAAAGCCACAGGCTCTTGATCCTATGGAGCCAATTAATTTGGGAGAAGCAGTGCGCCGCATGAATCTAAAGCATGTAGTTGTCACTTCTGTTAATCGCGATGACCTACCCGATGGTGGTGCTTCGCAGTTTGTACGATGCATTGAAGAAATCCGTAAATTAATGCCGCAGACGACGATTGAACTTCTCATTCCCGATCTTTGTGGTAATTGGGAAGCACTAGAAACAATTCTATCGGCACGTCCCCATGTTCTCAATCACAATACAGAAACTGTACCAAGGCTTTATCGCCGCGTGCGTCCGCAGGGAGATTACCAGCGTAGTTTGGAGCTTTTGCGCCGTGCCCGTGCGATCGCGCCTTGGGTCTATACAAAGTCAGGAATCATGGCAGGAATTAGTGAAACCCATGAAGAAGTTTTGAAAGTAATGCAAGATTTGAGAGCAGTGGATTGTGACATTATTACCATTGGTCAATATCTGCAACCTTCAGCCAAGCACTTGACTCTCCATGATTTTGTCACCCCTGAGCAGTTTGAAAAATGGCGTGTGGCTGGTGAAGAGATGGGATTTTTGCAGGTAGTATCCTCGCCTCTTACGCGCAGTTCTTATCATGCGGAAGAAGTACAAGCATTGATAAAGTTGTATCCCAAAGTAAATAATTTTTAAACCTATAGGACTTACGCAAGATTAACGAAGCTACATCTCGGCGCGATGCGCCGATTCACTCCTTACGCATCGTTAATAGTAAAGATGGTAGCGCGATGCGCTACTATCTTTACTATTAACGATAATTGGTAAATTGAAGGGCTAGGGGAAAGTCTTCGCCTTTGACAAGTTGAATGATTTCTTGAAGTTCATCTTTTGATTTGGAAGTAACACGTAAAACATCACCTTGGATTGAAGCTAGAGCTTTAGGAAAATTGTCGCGGATTGTTTTAGAGAGTTTTTTGGCTTGATCCTGCTCAATACCACGCTTGAGTTTAATCTTTTGGACTACCCGATTTCCACTAGCAGATTCAACTTCGCCATAGTCAAAGATTTTGAGAGATAGGCTTCGCTTAATTGCTTTAGATTGCATGACATCAACTACAGATGTTAGCGTCATATCGCTATTAGTGTTAATCGTAATTAGTTCTTTGTCAAGTTCAACTTCTGTATTTGTACTTTTTAAGTCATAGCGACTAACAATTTCACGGCGAGTTTGATCGATCGCATTGACAAGTTCTTGATGATCAAAATCGCTAACAATATCGAAAGAATAACTGGAAGCCATAGATTTCTCTTAGATTTTATTTAATAAAGAACCAGATTTTTGTGACGCGGCTAAGCCGCGTCACAAAAATC
>CALRWX020000082.1:0-18454 GCA_943371975.1 Pseudanabaena sp. UWO311
ATTTTCGCTGTGATATTTTGCCTTCTTCAGAAAGCTTGATTATTTTTTCTCGCAAGTCTATTGAATATGCTCTCATGCTGATTTATATCTGAAAAACTTTCTCTCTTCTCTTTTATACTGTACCTCACTAGTCTGGAATTTGCTATATCGCCTGAGTTATTACAAAAACAAGCGATCGACAAGTGGAATGGAAACTTACCTTTAGTTGTTGGTGAAAGCACCTCAAAAGTATTAGATATTAACAGTCTGATTGAAAGCCATACGCCCAAATTTAACTCGCAGAATAATTTATCGAAATAAGAAGTAAGCCTATATTCACTCTTGTTTTTCCCTGATGTAATACAGCCTTTTAATTTTAACAAGCCGCTTAATTTCAAAGCCTAATCAAATCCATAGATAACAGTCTACTCAAAAAGGCTTGCTTTTTTGCCAGCCCCTATGCGATGGTATATAAAGTAAACCACTGTATCTACATGATAATACAGTATTTAAGATTGAGATCTTGTACTGCCTATCTTTGAGACCTTTAGCCAAATAATCTAAGCAATATGAACCGAACCTACGCTAAAAGAAAATCTCCAAAACTAAAGCCCTTGATGCTCATTGTCTCAATGGTACTTTCTATTGTGGCGATCGCCTTTTTTAGCAATTCCCCCCTCCTCGCCCAAAGTTCTGCTACGAAGATTTCCTTCGTTCCGCCAAGCTGGGTAAAAACCAATGCTAATGATCCCAACCTACGGATTTTAGATGTGCGGTGGAATCCCCTTGACTATTTCAAAGAACATCTCCCCAACGCCGTTAACTTTGCCGATAACCTTGTTCGTGTTCCCAAGGATGGCTTACCAGTGCAGCTATTAGACTCTGATAAGCTTGGTGATTTACTTGCCAAGGCTGGAGTTAATGACACAAGCAAAGTCTTGGTTTACTCCGAAGGTAATAATGTTCTCGGTTCTAGCCAAATTGCCTATGCCCTAGAGCGGATTGGTTTTAAAGGACAGGTTGCAGTATTAGATGGCGGATTTAATGGCTACAAAGATGCTAAAGAACCAGTCACCAAAGAGTTTCCTAAATATAAAACAGGCAAACTTAGTGTCAATGATCAAAGGAATATTCGCGTCACTCTTGCTCAAGTCAAAGACTTACTTGGTAAATCTGATGTACGCTTTATCGATCCTCGTCCTGCTAATGCCTTTGCTGGTGAAGTTGATCTCTTTGTTCGCAATGGTCACATCCCTGGAGCAAGAAATATCCCCTGGCCGACCTTCACCGATCCCCAAAATCCTCACAAGCTCAAGCCTTTAGCCGAAATCCAAAAGATTCTTGATGAGAAAAAGATTGATAAGTCCAAGGATATTATTGTCACTTGCACCACAGGTCGCGAAGCATCTTTGCAGTATGTGGTCTTAAAGCATCTGCTGGGCTATCCCAAGGTCAGAATATATGAAGGTTCTTGGACAGAATATAGTCAGTCCGATTTGCCTGTAGAAACTGGTGCAGAGCGCCCTCTCACCTAATGCTAATGTGACGCACTCGGCAAATCCAACAAAAAAGAGAATGTACAAAGTACATTCTCTTTTTTATTTTTAGTATAAAATTTCTCATTGCCGTGCTAAGGATGATGCATTGCGACACTTATTAAGTTGGTTAACTAATCGTTTTGGTAAAGATGATCGTCACGGTCGATTAATTGGGCTGCAATTAACACATCAAGAATTGGCAGAACTAATTGGTTCAACTCGCGTGACAGTAACCAGAATTATTAATGATTTAGAAAAGACTGGTTTCCTATCACGCAAAGGACGTAAGTTGCTATTTCTTGCTAAGAATTCTGATCAATGGCATTATGAAATTTAGCCCAAAAATCACCTCTGAAGGTGCTTTTTATTTTTTATCATCTATGAAGTTAAGCAACTTCAGCAAAAACCTTGGTTTTTAGAGGCTTGATATAGACCTCTTTTTTTGGATATAAATTTAGACTGTCAAAGCGATCGCGTTCTAGTTTGACAATCAATTTCTGATCGTCATGGAGAACTAATTCAGCTTGCTATTCCCAACCGAGATTGTAGGCATAGCTGACAGTTGCAGGTGCAAAACTAGCATCTGGCTCTGATTGAATCAACAAATCATGGGGACGCAAGAATACTTGATGATGATCTTCAAAATCTAAATGTGGGAAATGGCGACGCGCACTAGAAATAATAATGGTTTCGCCGATAAAACGCATGACAAATTCGGAAGCAGGTTGATCGTAGATTTCCGCAGGTGTGTCAATCTGCTCGACTTTGCCATGATTCATAATCACCACACGATCAGCAACTTCCATCGCTTTTTTTTGTCGTGGGTGACAAAGATAGTGGTGACATGAACTTGATCGTGAAGATCGCGCAACCATTTGCGTAATTCTTTACGAACCATTGCATTCAATGCGCCGAAGGGTTCATCTAATAATAGAGTCTTCGACTGAGCCGCTAGCGATCGCGCTAAGGCAACGCCCTGACGTTGACCACCTGATAACTGGGAAGGATAGCGATCGCCCAAGCCTTTAAGTTGAATCAATTCTAAAAGTTCATCAACTTTCTCTTTTATTTTTGATTTAGAAACTTTACAAATATTTAACCCAAAACCAATGTTTTGACGAATGGTCAAATGCTTAAATAGTGCGTAGTGCTGAAAAACAAAGCCAATTTGACGTCCTTGCACCGATCTAAAAATAGTATCCTCATTTTCAACCCATACCTGACCGCGATCTGGGGTTTCTAAACCTGCCATAATCCGCAACAGTGTTGATTTGCCTGAACCTGATGAACCTAGCAAGGCTACAAGGGAGTCGCTTTCCACATCTAAACTAACATTCTTAACTGCCTGAAAGCCCCCAAATCTCTTAGAAATATTTTAGACTAAGATGCTCATTGTGCCTCACAGCATCAAAAATAAGTTTATTAGAATACTTTTAACATTAAAAGCACCTTATATCTATGTAATTACCGTAGATTATGCCGTAAATTAAACAAATAAGGCTTACTATTAGGACTTACGCAAAAATGACTTAAAACCCACATTTCATCGTAGGGGCAATTCATGAATTGCCTCTACGATGCATTCTTTTGCGTAATTCCAAACAAGATTAGATATAAACCGTTTAATTAAGAGCAGTGTCCCAAAATCTTCCCAATAATGTCGAAGAGAAGATATAATTAGTTCCTTCCCAATTCAGTAGTCGGGCATATCTAAAAGCTGTGGCGCGAGCTGTGCGTGCGCCACAGCTTTTAGGCTTAGATCTAGTTTGAGCGCCTAGCGAGTAAAAACATGGTGATCGTACCTATCCCAAAACCGCTAATATGCGCAAGATAAGCCACCTCGGGTAAATTAGGATTTGCCATTGCTGCATATACTGTTTGTCCTAAAATCCATACCCCTAAAAATACCACTGACGGAACAGGAATCACCGTAAAGAAAAAACCGGCAAATACTAGGCTTAAAATCTTTGCGCGAGGGAATCTCACTAAATAGGCTCCCATTATGCCAGATATTGCTCCACTAGCACCTATCATTGGGACTAATGATGTCGGAGAAGTCATCACCTGCACTGTTCCTGCCACAACTCCACACAGCAAATAAAAGAATAAGAACTTCCAATGCCCTAATTTACCCTCAATATTGTTCCCAAACAAGTAAAGGAACCATATATTGCCAACTAAATGGAAAATATTAGCATGGAGAAATTGTGACGACAATAAAGTAATTGCTTCTTTGAATGGATTGGCAATTAATGCTTTAGGAAATAATGCCCAAGTACCTAGCCATTCTGTTAACTGAAAATCTAGTAAGCTAACCTGATAACCAAAAATCAACACATTGATCACAATTAAAGCGTAGACGACTATAGAAGCATCTTGGGTTGGATTATCGTCGCGTAAAGGAAACATTATTATCCATGTCGAACAGTTACATAGATCTTAGCAATACATAGGGCTTGCTGAAAAAGCTATTGGGTGGCGATTTGATTGTCCCAGCACTAACAAAATCTACGATTCTGTTGTACATAGCCCCTAGCAATCCGTCATTAATCGTGCAGCAAATACGACCGTTAATTAGCTCCACCAACCATCTAACTGTCCATCAATATTAAATTATCATTATTATGCAATATACCCTTCTTAGAAACTATGTCGACCAACTTTTTTGCTAAACCCCAACTTTGGGCAACCATTTTTCTCTCGGTTGTAGCTGTCTCGGCTAGTTATTTCTATTTGGGGCTGAACGCAGTTATGGTGCAAAGCAAGCCCAAAGTTGTGGCTACGACAAGTGTGCTTTGTGATGTCACTAAGCAAATTGCTCAAGATACAGTCGAACTGACTTGCCTCACTGATGGTGGCTCCGATCCCCATGAGTACAAGCCTAAACTTGGCGATCGCTCGTGCAAATTTGGTTCTCTATGGTGGTTATGACTTTGAGCCTGACATTATTAAAATGATCAATGCCACAAACAATAGCTTCACTAAAATTGCCGTAAGTGAGCTTGCAGTAACAACACCACAACAATTTGAAGATGATGGTAAACAGGTCAACGATCTCCAAGTGTTTCATACTGCCCGTAGCTGTATTAAATCGCAGATTCCTAAAAGACAAAATGGAAACTTGTACCCTGAGAACAAGATAGATCCAAGGTAGACCTAAGTTGTTGCGTTAGAATCTTCACTAACCTTAAGCCGAGCGAAGCAGTTGAATAAATATCAATATTTTGGGGAATACCAATGCCATTATCACGGATAGTTAAATGTAACTTGCCAGCAGCATCATGATACAAAATGACCTCAATCAATCCCTTCATGTCATTAGGAAATGCATATTTAAATGCATTAGTAAGTAGCTCATTGACAATTAAACCTAGAGAAATTGCTGTATCAATGTTTAATAAAGTTGAGTTGAGGTCTAACTTCAGTTCAATTTGATCAGCACTAAAATTACTTGAACTATAGAGATTGACAACGAGACGTTGTAGATATTCACAAAAGTCTACTTTGTCTAAATCTTGTGAATGATGTAGTTGCTCATGAATGAGTGACATCGTATGAATACGGCGCTGACTGTCTGAAAGTGACTTCAGTGCTTCGACGTCAGTGATATACCTTGCTTGCATCGATAGTAAACCATCAACTACACTCAAATTGTTCTTAACTCGATGATGTACTTCTCTCAATAAAACTTCTTTTTCAGCAAGAGATTGTTGAAGTTGATTTTCCACCTTTTTTAATTGAGTAATATCTGAAGCTGCTCCAATTGTTTGTTTAACTGTCCCGTCAGGATTGCGGAGAAACACGGTTTCTTGACTATAGAACCATTTCCATTCGCCATCAGCATCTTTCATTCGATATTCAATCAGAAATAAATCCTCAGGCTTTTTGAATCGAATGCTGGCGTAATGTTCTTTAAGCCTAAGTAAATCATCAGGATGGATAAGAATATTTAATAGGGAATCTCCCATTGTTTGAATTTCTAAAGGAGTGTAACCAAGAATGTGATGAATAGTTTGGTTGCAGTAGATATTATGGTTTTCTTCGATATCGTAAATATAAATAATATTGGGTGTTGTATCAGTGATTCGTTGAATAAATTGTTGACTTTCTTTGAGTGCCTGTTCAGCTTGCTTGCGGGTAATCGCGATCGCAACATAAGTAACAATTGTCTCTGTTAATTGAACTTCTTCTTCGGTAAACTGTCTAGGAACGTCAAAATACGTAACTATATCACCTAAATGTCTTTGTTCATACTTCAGTGGAAATACTGCCAATGCACCAATATTTTCCGAGTGGCAAATACTTTGTAAAGTGGAATCACTAGGAATGATTGCACAATAAGGAGAAACTCGAAATCTTGATTCTACTTGATGGGATAAATCTGCAAAAAAATCTGCAATAGATTTTCTATAGTTTTGACTAATACCTATAGATGTTTCATATCTTAAGCGGTGATCATCACTACTAGTAATTACAGATGCTCTTGTAGTTCGTAATGCAGGACAGATTCCATTTAAGGCAATTTGGTAAATTTCATTGACCGTTTGCGCTGCATTTAAAGCAGATACAAAATCATACATTAGCCTTAACCTTGTCAGTTGCAAGTTCAATCGATCCTCTGTTATCTGTTGATCGGCGATCGTTTGCACTAATTGAAAATTGACTTCTTTAAGTTCAGTACGGATTTTAGTCATTCGCTTCTCCCCCAACGATCGCATTTCTAATTCTCAAACTTGGAGAACCACAACCAACTGCAAGCCCACTCTGTCCTCCTTTGCCACAGCCGCCCGACTCATCCCAAAGGAAGTCATCTCCGATCGCCTCAATGTCTGCCAAAGTTTCAAATACATTGCCTGAGAGCGTTACATCCCTCACTGGCTCAGCAATTTTACCTTGGCGAATCATCCAAGCTTCGCCTGCGGTGAAGGTAAACATTTCGCCATTGGTCATGCCACCTTGCCAATTTTTGGCATATACCCCAAGGGGAATGTCATTAAATAAATCCGCTACAGGAGTCTGCCCTTGTCCAATCCAAGTATTAGTCATACGAACAATGGGGGGATAGTGATAATCCAAACATCGAGCATTGCCCGTCACTTGTTCGCCGAGTTTGGCTGCGGTCTCACGAGAATGTAGCCTGCCTGACAATACACCATCTTTAATTAACTGCGTGGTCGTTGCGGGGACACCCTCATCGTCATAGAGATAACTACCGCGATGTTCCGCAGGGGCAGCACCATCAAAGATTTGTAGATCAGCAGAGCCAAATTTACGACCAAGGCTCATCGATTCCAACATATCAGGATTTTCGTAGAGCATATCCGCTTCCGAAAGATGCCCAAAGGCTTCATGGACAAATAATCCCGCCAAAATCGGATCGATGACAACTGTATAGCTATTACCTTGCACATTAGGTAAATCGATTGCTGTGACTGCTCGTTGCGCTGCGCCAATGACTTGAAGATCGAGGTTTAACAAGTCGGCATAGGCTCGCCTTGAGCCAAAGGTTTCGCGACCTGTTTGGACAATATCTCCATCCCTTGCTGTTGCGGAACAACGCATTTCCCAATCTGCCCATTCTTGTTCGATCATTGTGCCTTCAGAATTAGCAAAGATAACTTGTTGGGTGCAATCTCCATAGCGCACAGCCGTACTCACCACTCGCGCAGATACTGATCGCAAAATATTGGTGTAATGACTACATAAATCTTTTTTTGCGCTTAGGTCAACTTGATGAGGATTATCTTTGATTAGAGACACCTGCGATTGGATTGGGGCAATTTCAGCCAGCAGCGTTTCATCATTGCCCACCCATTTTGCTGCCGAGATCGCTTCTTGAAGTTTATTTTCTAAATTACGAAGATTATTAAAACTGGCAAATCCCCACCCACCTTTGTGACAAGCTCTGACCTGTCCCCCAATGGAAATCCCCTTACTGAGAGTTTCAACTTTACCACTGCGTAAAAAGATATCCGACCCGTGCGATCGCTCTAATCGAATCGCAAAAAAATCTACATGGGATTTATACTTGCTCACTAAGTCTGAAATTTGATCTTTAACTTGCCATATATTCATATCTAAAGCTCACAAGAACAGCTAGGGAATGGGGCTCATCTGCGATTATGGCATAAAAATATCGTCTTTATGCGCTAAGATTATAAATTTATAGGTATATTTTTATGAAAATTAAACCTGTGTTTCTATTGATTACGACATCAAAATATAGAAAAAACCAAATAATCAGATTCGCTCACCTTGCGAGCAAATCTGATTATTTGGTTTTTATTTAAAACTTGAAAACAAGATTTTACCAACATTTAAGGAACTGTTGGGTGAGAAAACCGACTAAAATAGAAGCATGGCGGCGAGGTAATTATGTTGCGTACTAACAATCTCCTCAAAGATATGGCGATCGCGCTGGCAGTAGTCTTCACAGGCACGGCATTGAGCAGTGACTCAGCTCTATCGAATAATCCTCACATTTCACCACAACAGGCGATCTCGACTTTACATAATGGTAATTACCAGTTTTGCAGTAAGCCTCAACCTCAAAATCTTGATGGCGCAGGTGTCTGTTTTAACTTCACAAAAATAGGCGATCGCGTCGATGGATATTACGCCTATCCCCATACTGATGATTTTATCTGTTTGCGGGGGAAAGTGAGTGGTAATACTGTCAGAGGAGAAGCCCTTGGCATTTCTTGGGCTGGTAGAGAATGGATGAATATTCCTAAAACCGAATTTAAGTGGGATGAAGAAGGTTATTTAAGTCTTGATCATCACAAGATTATTCGCGGTTCGCATAATGAGAATAGAGGCGATCGCACCGATTGGATTTTATTCCGTCAAGCAATACTAGATATCCAAGGATTTTATCGATATTCCCAACCATTGATGACTTCTCCATCACAGCTTTGTCAATGGTAAAAGATTTAAATTCGCTTTTGCAGCCAGCTACGCTGACTGCAAAAGCTTGTAGGATTTTTTTGAATACACATTGCCTTTTTTACTTCCCCTGATTAGTCTAGATTCTCGCTAGTTAAATTTTGTAATAACATAGCTACTATTCTCTTTGAGAATTATCGATAAACCTATAATAGAACTGAAAGATAAAAACACTTTCATCTTTCACACACAACGATAGAGGTTAAAGCAATGTATGTACAATGGCATGGCTTTACGGAAGGCTGTTGGACAAGAGAAATTAATGTTAGGGATTTTATCCAAGAAAATTACACTCCCTATGAAGGATCTGCCGAATTTCTAGTTGCGCCAACTCCAAAAACAGAGCAGCTATGGCATGAAGTTTTAGAGCTAATGAAGTTGGAGCATCAAAAGGGAATATTGGATGTTGACACAAAAATTCCTGCTGGGATTACTGCCCATGATGCTGGATATATTCATCAAGAACTAGAACAAATCGTCGGTTTACAAACCGATAAACCACTCAAAAGGGCGATTATGCCTTACGGCGGTATTCGTGTGGTCAAGGCTGGGCTGGAAGCTTATGGCTATAAACTTGATCCCGGAACAGAAGAAATTTTTACTAAATATCGCAAGACCCATAATGATGGGGTGTTTGATGCCTATACCAGTGAAATGCGTAAGGCAAGACATTCTGGCATCATTACAGGGCTTCCCGATGCCTATGGGCGTGGACGCATCATCGGGGACTATCGTCGTGTACCTCTCTATGGTGTCGATCGCCTGATTGATGATAAAAAAACTCAGCTAGATTCCCTCGAAGTAGACGTAATGGATGAAGAAACCATCCGTTTGCGGGAAGAAATCTCTGACCAAATTCAGGCGCTGGCGGAATTGAAGATAATGGCAACGCAGTACGGTTTTGATATTGGTCGTCCTGCAGTGACAGCCAAAGAAACCGTACAATGGCTTTATTTTGCCTATCTAGGTGCAGTCAAGGAACAAAATGGGGCTGCGATGTCTCTGGGTAGGGTATCGACATTTCTAGACATTTATTTCGAGCGAGATTTACGCAATGGGTTGACCAACGAAACGGAACTGCAAGAACTGATCGATCATTTTGTGATGAAGTTACGCATGGTGCGATTCTTGCGAACTCCTGATTATAATGAATTGTTCTCAGGTGATCCCACATGGGTTACAGAGGCGATCGGTGGGATGAGTGCCGATGGTCGTACTTTAGTTACCAAAAATAGCTATCGTTTTCTACATACCCTTGTTAATTTGGGAACTGCACCAGAACCAAACTTGACCGTTTTGTGGTCAGAACATCTGCCCGAAAGCTTCAAACAGTTTTGCGCCAAGATTTCCAGCGATACTAGTTCGATCCAGTATGAAAACGATGACTTGATGCGTCCCACCTATGGCGATGACTATGCGATCGCCTGTTGCGTATCGGTGATGCGAATTGGGAAACAGATGCAGTTTTTCGGAGCTAGGGTGAACTTAGCGAAAGCTCTACTCTATGCGATCAACGGCGGTAAGGATGAAAAGTCTGGAGATCAAGTCGCTCCCAACTTTGCACCAATTACGGCAGAATATCTTAATTATCAAGTAGTCAGCGATCGCTTGCAGCAAATGATGGCATGGCTGGCGAAGACATACATCAATACGCTGAATGTCATTCACTACATGCATGACAGGTATTGCTATGAGCGAATTGAGATGTCACTGCATGATCGCGATGTCTATCGGACGATGGCTTGTGGGATCGCTGGTTTATCAGTAGTTACGGATTCGCTCTCGGCAATTAAATATGCCAAAGTGAAAGTAATTCACAATGAGCAAGGCTTGGCAGTGGATTATCTCATCGACGGTGAATATCCGCAGTATGGCAATAATGATGATCGGGTCGATAATATTGCGATCGACCTTGTAGCAAGGTTCATGAATGAAATTCGCAAGCACAAAACCTATCGCGGCGCGGTTCCCACCCAATCTATCCTGACGATTACCTCCAATGTCGTCTATGGCAAGAAGACAGGCAACACTCCCGATGGGCGTAGGGCTGGTGAACCATTTGCTCCTGGTGCTAATCCTATGCATGGCAGGGATCATTGTGGCGCGATTGCCTCGCTCTCATCGGTTGCTAAGCTGCCCTACAGTGATTGTCAGGATGGTATTTCTAATACTTTCTCGATTGTGCCAATGGCTCTTGGTAGACAAGAAAGCGATCGCACTAACAATCTGGTGGGGTTGCTAGATGGCTATTTCCACGATGGCGGTCATCATATTAATGTGAATGCCCTTGATCGCAGCACTTTACTTGATGCAATGGAACATCCTGAGAAATATCCACAGCTTACAATTCGAGTGTCAGGCTATGCGGTCAACTTCATTAAGCTCACCCATGAGCAGCAGATGGATGTAATTAGACGCACGTTCCACGAACGGGTCTAACTTTCTGATTGGCAAACTTTGTCTAATCTGTGGTAAGCGCTTCAACCTCTTGTTGTGGGAGTGCCTACTTCCAATCCATTCAAGACTCCTAGAAATTCATCTTCAGAAGCCCCAATCATCCTCTTGTTCGGCGGCTCTTATTGATTCAACTAGATTAGGGATAGATTGTAGATAGAAGGTTTCCTGTATGCTTTCCCAATCAGATTTAGATAGCAGTACCGCGTCACCTTGCTGACTAGTAATAAATCTTGGTAAATGATCTTTGTTAACCTGCTCGACTAAGCTGAAGAAGTTTGCTCTCGCTTCACTCGGATTAAGAATTTTCATTAAGAAATCCAAACTCGTACAGTATACCGTACCAATTTTTTATTGAAGCGATCGCCCCTAACATAACCAACAACATCAAAACAGCGATCGCCCCTCTGTAAATTAAATGATAAGCTATCCTAAAATGATTTTGCCATAAGCAAAGTAACCTATGGACATCACTATTCACCTTGAAGAAGAACAAGCTGACAAACTCAAATATATTCAACAGCAAACTAATCAAGATGTGACAGCAGTTCTAAATCGCTCTCTTACTGAAGCGATCGATGCTTACTATCAACAGATTCGATCTTCGCATCTCGATCCTTTGGCGCAATTACGACAAAGTAGGTTTATTGGTAGTTTTAAAGGTGAACCCGATCTAGCGGCTAATTCTGAAGAGAATTTCAAAGCAAATATGAATGAGAAGTATGATCCTTACTGATACTGGATTTTTCATTGCTTTGGGAAATAATGGCGATCGCTACCACTCTAGAGCTATCCAAGTAATTTCTTCTCTCAGAGAACCACTGGTTACGACTTATCCCGTAATTACAGAAACTAGCTATCTTTTGGCGAGAGACGCTGGGTTAGCTGTCCAGTTTGAATTTTTGACTGAAATTGCTCATGGGACATTCCCTATTTTCGATTTCCAAAGGCAACATCTTTGTCAGAGTCAAGTCCATCATGTCTATCCTGCCAGTCCGTATCAATTATTTACACTGATTTCTACTCGTCTTATCCAGTTGTCCTGCCTAGCAAACGTCTTAGGGCAGTCGGTAAAGAAACGGGGAAAGACCAACTATATTGAGCGATTCAACTGTACGTTACGTCAACGAGTATCTAGACTAGTTAGAAAGACCTTATCCTTTTCTAAGAAGTTGGAAAATTACATTGGAGCCATTTAGAATTTTATTCATCATTACAACGATTCTTTACCTCCGTGTTCGTCCTTTCCTTTTTAGGACTACCTCTTTTTTGCCTGTGGCGCTTTGTCCATGCCTGTGGATGTCTATTCCTCCACAGGTTGGACACCATCTTTTTTCCCTTACTTATTCCTCTGCCTACCAATGTTATTATCCATTCTAACATACACATCAGGTAGATGTAGCGCGTGCTTCGCACGCGCTACATCTACCTAAAACCTAGTAAATTCGTTATTTTTACGTAAGTCCTAACTCATATTTGGTTTTGGCTGAATTAGAAGGTTATCTGATGTAAATTAGGGGAATAACAGGAAGAAGATGATCGTCTATTAATGGACTTTTCTTAACGACATAATGTATAGGCAAAGTATAAGTTGAATGACTTGTATCATAACGTCTTGAAGCTTTACAACCCTGCATCCATATTTACCCCACCACCTACTGAAAGAGAGCTAGAGTAGAGCAACTCAGTTAAAGTGATCGCCAATTTATGGAATTAGGATATGCATAAACTAATCCAAGCAATTTTAAATAGCGATGAGCAAAATACTCTTCAGCAGTTAGTTACAAATTTACGCAGTACTGGGAAGCGCTATTTCCTACGAAATGAAATCTTTCAAGCATTTACGGAGCTTTGTGAGCAATTACCACAGCCCATTCAAGCCTATCACAGTTCTTCTTTAAGGCAGTTGATCAACTACATTCATGAGCTAATTTTGGATGAGAATTTAGATGATAACTTAAATGGAAATTTAAAAGAGAAGAGTGTTTGGTTAGTGCTGCGTCCTTGGATTGGTAGCCAGCAAATGTGGAAGCTAACCACAGATCTCACCAAAGAGACCCAGATGACGGCTCAAGATCTTCTCAATCTGCGCGATCGCCAAGTTAATCGAGAACAGCCACACATTCTTAATATTGACTTTAAACCTTTCTATCAAGGCTCTCCACGCATTAGCGATCCGCGAAATATGGGGCAGGGGCTAACGTTCCTTAGCAACTACCTTTGCAGCAAGCTAATGAGTGATTTCCCGCAATGGGTAGAGGCGCTGTTTATGGCGCTGCATATCCTTGAGCATGACAGAATGCAGCTACTGATCAATGCTCAAATTGAGTCAGGGATCGAACTAGCAAAACAGGTGAAGCTCGCTCTTAAGTTTTTAGGTGAGGTAGAAGCTGATCTTCCCTATGCAAAAGTTCAGCACGATCTCCAAGCTCTTGGTTTTGAAGCAGGGTGGGGAGATACGGTTGGACGCACTCGCGAGACGATGGAACTACTCAATCATTTACTTGAAAATCCTGAACCTGCGATTTTGGACGCTTTTGTGTCACGAGTTCCTGCAATTTTTCGAGTAGTATCTATTTCCATTCATGGCTGGATAGGTCAAGAAAGCACATTGGGACTACCAGAAACCCGCAGTCAAGCGGCTTATGTGCTGGAGCAAGCCCGTAGTATTGAGCAGCAAATCCAGATCAATATTCAACAGTCGGGACTAGATTTGCTGGGTATTCATCCTCAAGTGATTGTTCTTACGCGCCTGATTCCTGACTGTATGGGTACGCAATGCAATCTTGATTGGGAAAAGATTGAAGGCACTGACAATGCTTGTTTTTTGCGCGTACCTTTTCAAAAATTTAATCCAGCCGTGACCGATCATTGGATTGCCAAGGCTGAAATTTGGCCTTATCTCGAAAGTTTTGCGATTGATGCAGAACAGAAGATTATTACGAAACTAGGTGGAAAACCAAATTTAATCATTGGTCATTATAGTGATGGAAATCTAGTCGCATCTCTACTGGCGAATTATTTCAAAGCCGTCCATTGCCAAATTGCCCATTCCCTAGAAAAACCAAAGCATCTATTTAGTAACCTTTACTGGCAGGATTTAGATTCCCAGTATCACTTTTCATCCCAATTTACGGCCGAGCTGATTGGGATGAATGCGGCTGACTTCATCATCACCTCGTCCTATCAAGAAATTATGGGAACCCCAGAAAGTGTTGGTCAATATGATTCTTACCAATGCTTTACGATGCCAAATTTGTATCATGTCACTAACGGTATAGACCTGTTTAGCCCCAGATTCAATCGCGTCCCCCCTGGAGTCAATGAGCAAATATTCTTTCCTTATCATCAGATCGAAAATCGCGATCTCGAACAGCGTACCCGCATTCAATCGTTACTCTTTAATCAGGAAAACGTACATATTTTGGGGCATTTATCCCATCCAGAGCTACGCTCAATCCTTGCTGTGGCAACGATCGCTACGGTAAAAAATCTGACTGGTTTAGTAGAATGCTTTGGGCGTAGTCCAGAGTTGCAGAAAGAATGCAACTTGATTTTAGTCACGGATGCCTTAGACGTTGCTGATGTCGCTAACTCCGATGCAGCGAAGGAGCTTGCTAAACTACATACTCTGATTTATCAATATAATCTACATGGGAATATTCGCTGGTTAGGTATGCGTCTTTCAAATGTCGATATGGGAGAAGTCTATCGAGCGATCGCTGATCATCAAGGGATTTTCGTGCATTTTGCCAAGTTTGAGTCTTTTGGGCGCAACATTCTCGAAGCGATGATTTCAGGATTGCCTACCTTTGCCACTGAATTTGGCGGTTCCATAGAAATTATCCAAGATGGTATTAATGGCTTTCATATCAACCCCATTGACTTAGATGTTACTGCGAAAAAGATCCTGCAATTTCTCAATCAATGTCAGCACGATCACGAATACTGGGTTCAACTTTCTGATCGCGCAATTCAACGTATTCAAGAGCAGTATAACTGGCAAAATCATACACAAAAGCTCCTCCTACTAGCAAAAATTTATAGCTTTTGGGACTGCATCTATTCTGACAATCGTGAGGCGCGGCAACGTTATCTAGAAGCCCTTTTCTATTTGCTCTATAAACCAAGAGCCGAACAGATTTTAGCAGAACATATGGAGCGATAAAATGAAAACTTCAAGCTCCCCTGATTTGCCAAACTCCCCTAATTTAATTTATACAGATTGGACGTTGACCGAATCTCAATTCGATCCCGAACAGTTGCATTCTAGAGAAACCGTATTTACCATCGGCAATGGGTATTTAGGAACGCGAGGCAGCTTTGAGGAGGGCTATCCCCATGCCTTGCCAACTACCTTAGTGCATGGACTCTATGATGATGTGCCTGTGGTCTATACCGAGTTAGTCAATTGTCCTGATTGGCTCTCATTGATAGTGATTGTCAATGGTGAGCGATTTCGGCTCGATCGCGGTGAAATCATCAATTATGAACGTCAACTTGACTTACGATGTGGATTACTGACGCGATCGCTACGTTGGCGTAGCCCCAAAGGAAAAACCCTAGACTTACGGTTTGAAAGATTTGCTAGTTTTTCCGATCTTCAAGTGTTGGGCTTGCGCTGCCAAATTACAGCGATTGATTTTAAAGGAACGATTGAAGTGCAAGCTAGCATAAATGGCTATTCTGATAATCAGGGTTTTAATCATTGGGAACAATTAGATCAAGGCAAAATTGAGAAGGAAAGCGATCGCCCATCCTCTAGCGAAGGGATTTGGCTACAGGTGCGAACTCGTGGCTCGCGAATTGAACTGGGCATGGCGGCAAAACTTGCTGTGATTGATGTCGAGGCAAATTTGCAAATGACAAATACCCCAGGATATCCCACAGCAATCGCGACTTTTAATGTCACCAATGGACAGACAATCAGTATTGAGAAGATAGTGACCCTCTTTACATCACTGGAAACAGAGAATCTCGTTCAATCGGCTCAAGATAAATTGATGCAACTTCCATCCTATGAAAAGCTCCTAGAAGCACATCGACAGGCATGGGTCTCAGTTTGGGAACATAGTGACATCGAGATTGGTGGCAATGTCCAAGCTCAGTTGGCAGTTCGCTACAATCTGTTTCAACTTTTGATCGCCGCACCTCCTAATAACGATCGCGTCAGCATTCCCGCGAAAACCCTATCAGGATTGGGCTATCGAGGTCATATTTTTTGGGATACAGAGATTTTTATTCTGCCATTTTTCATCTTTACCCAACCCGCGATCGCCCGCAATTTATTGACCTATCGCTATCGCACACTCAATGGCGCAAGGCGCAAGGCATCTGATAGTGGCTATAAAGGCGCGATGTTTGCTTGGGAAAGTGCGGCAACGGGCGATGAAGTAACCCCTCTTTGGTCTATGCCCAACGATCCTTATGCCAAAGCGGTCAGAATCTGGTGTCGCGATCGTGAAATTCATCTTAGCGCCGATATTGCCTATGCTGTCTGGCAATATTGGCAAGCAACGGGTGACGATCTCTGGCTGCGAGATCATGGCGCGGAAATCATTCTCGATACGGCGATCTTTTGGATGAGTCGATTAGAATGGAATGCTAATCTGGAACGCTACGAGCTTTGTGGAGTAATCGGAGCCGATGAATATCATGAGCAGGTGAATAACAATACTTTTACCAATGGAATGGTGCAGTGGCATTTAGAAAAGGCTGTAGCAGTCTATGATTGGCTACAGCAAAAATTTTCTGATCGCGCTACTGACTTATTTCAAAAGCTCCAACTTTCGCCAGAGCAATTACTTAAATGGAAAGAAGCGATCGCCCAAATCTATATTTCTTACAATCAAGAAAACCAAAAACCAGTAGTAATTGAACAATGTGATGGATTTTTTCAACTTAAAGATATTGACTTAAGCACCTACGAACCTCGCGATCGCTCAATTCAAGCAATTCTTGGCATGGACGCAACTAACGAGAGTCAACTCCTCAAGCAACCTGATGTGTTGATGCTTCTGTACCTGATGCGTGGCAATCCCGAATTCAGCGATCGCTATGACCTGCTACAAAAGAATTGGAACTACTACGCCCCCCGCACCGACAGCACCTATGGCTCTTCTCTAACCTCGGCAATTCACGCGATCGTCGCTGCTAATCTAGGTGCTGTATTCGAGGCAAACCATCACTTTTTACGAGCGGCTATGGTCGATCTCGAAGATAATCGCGGTAACACCCCAGACGGGATACATGCCGCTTCCGCAGGTGGTATCTGGCAAGCTGTAGTTTTTGGATTCGGTGGCATTCAACTGAAGGAAGATAAACCTGTGGCAAATCCGCACCTTCCTACCTCTTGGACTTATCTCAAATTCAAACTGCAATGGCATAACACTTGGTATAATTTCGATTTAGCGTCCACACTTGCTCACGTCCCTGATATTCGAGGTTTCATCTTCGATCTTGATGGAGTTTTGACTGACACTGCCGAATTCCATTATCGAGCTTGGCAGAAGTTAGCTGACGAAGAAAAGATTCCCTTCGATCGCAAGGCAAATGAGGCACTACGCGGTGTAGCAAGAAGAGAATCGCTGATGCTGATTGTCGGCGATCGCCATTATTCCGAATCGGCTTTGCAAGAGATGATGGATCGCAAAAATCGCTACTATGGGAAATCAATCCAAGACATTACTTCTAAAGATATTTTATCAGGGGTAATTGAGCTATTAAAAGAACTCAAACAATCGGGAATAAAAATAGCGATCGCCTCCGCCAGTAAGAATGCTCGATCCGTAATTGCTAAGTTAGGCATAGCCGATCTAGTGGATGCAATCGCCGATGGTTATAGTGTTGAAAAGCCCAAGCCAGCCCCCGACCTATTTCTCTTTGCTGCGACTCAGATCGGCATTGTCCCCGGTAAATGCATGGTTGTGGAAGATGCTCCTGCGGGAGTTGAAGCGGCGATCGCTGCGGGTATGTGGGCGATCGGGCTTGCGCCTAAAGAACATAGCGATCGGTTTAACGGGGCTGCAAATATTGTGCTTCCAAATTTGACAGGTATCCACTTGAGTGATTTGATAGCTAAATTAGGTAAATAACTGATGTTATGTGGAACTCTCATCCCCCAACCCCTTCTCCCAGAACAGGAGAAGGGGAGTAAGAAATTTTTCTTGTGCTTCTCTCCCTTTTTAGACAACCCTGTACACACAAGTTATTTCTCAACGGTTAGCTTATGGCTGGTTGCGGCTGATGGATTTTATATTAGGAGATTATTCAAAAGCTTCTAACTTTAAAGTCTTTAGTTTCGCTCAATATTCACTTTCAGTGTGTAATTATTGCTAAATTGAGATTGAATACGGCTACTTCACATCATTACTGTTTAAATTTAGCTAACATATATCAATACTACGGACAAATTGGGGCAGAGATGGAGCCGTAGTTACAAAGTTTGTGGAAATTAGGGTGTAATTTAATTGAAGTAAGGTCTAAATCTAACAGGGAAATAAAGCGTTCAAGGAGATGGCGATTGAAAGCTGAGCGTT
>CALRWX020000083.1:0-17800 GCA_943371975.1 Pseudanabaena sp. UWO311
CCCCCCCCCCCAACTCTCCTTTGGGTTTTGTATTTTATTTGATTGTCAAAATTTGTCTTGTTTATTGTTTTATCGTCAGGTTTTACTGATCTTGTCATAATCTATTGTTAAATTATAAAAATTAATAATACAAAAAACAAATTTTTGCGATAAGATTTGACTCTAAAGTAAAATTCTTTGTGTGAAGGGTAAGTCATGAGTCAGGCAGGATTTGGCGATTCATCATCACAAGAGAGCATCAATCCATTGAGCTCGGAACCGCAATCCCATTCTCAGAGTTTAGTTTCAAATATACTCGGAGAGCCATCTGCTACGCTTAATGCCTTGCCAAGACAAGTTTTAGAGCAAGAGTTACAGTTTTGCAATGAACGAAGTCAACAGGCTCAAGTTTTGTTGCGTCAAGCGCAGGAACAGCTACAACTTTCGCAGTTAATCATCCAAAGACAGGAGTCTTTAACACAAACGCTGCAAGGGCGAATCGATCAACTAGAGAATGAATTGCAAGATGTGCATACCAACTGTGACGAGCTGCGTGATCGCCTCAAGCGTCAACAACACCACACATCGCAACTCAAAGCTGCCCTCGAACGTTGCCTCGATACCTCTACCCCCAAAGATATAGCGCTTTCGGATTTGGAATCTTGGTCGATTGCCAAGCTTGCCGATGAAAAGATTACATCCGTTGAAGCAATTAATGATTCGCCTTTACAGAATGTGGTTAAAATCACTCCTGCACCACAGCCCATTGAAATCACTAAAACTAACGTGATTTCCTTTGCCAGTAATGAATCTCTAGAACCTGAACCTCCTGAAGCGATTGATGAGCCTATGAGTCTGACAATTGCGGCCAAGAGTCAACCAATATCACCGATGATTGTTAAACCTCACAAAGCTTCACAAGGTTCACCGATCGCACTAAATTTACCGAAATGGCAATCCAAGTTTGTTTCAATAGATCGTGATAATAAGGATAAGGAGGAGCAATTAGTTAATGCGACTAATGTAGCAATTGACGCTCAGGTAGAGAGACAAGATGTCTTTTTGCTGGGAAATAATCTAGCACCATCCCATGATTTGCTATCCCCTGATGCAAGCAATTCATCAAGTTCAGCAGTAAAAAATTCATCTATGGTTTCTACCGTTGTTGCGCCTCAATTTATCCAAGCTTTGTATGGCAATGTCGAAGAAATCGAGGAGGCTACTCAACTAGAGATCGCTAATTCTGCTCCTCGCAAAGCTATCACCTCCTTAGCAGCAGTGCAACTTCCCCAATTTCCACCATTGACGCGCCGATGATTGGTTATTTACGCGGCGCGATCGCTGCTTGCAAAGCCGCCGACAGTTCGCGAAAAAATACACCTACCTATTGGCTCACCCTTGATGTGCAGGGTATCGGTTACGATATCCAAATTACGGCTAGTGCTGCGGGTAAGTTGCCCCTCATTGGTGAAGAGGCACAGGTGTTTACGCATCTGATAGTTCGTGAAGATCAAATGGTCTTGTTTGGGTTTCTTTCTCTTGCAGAGCGTGAGTTGTTTCGCCAATTAATTAGCGTTTCAGGTATTGGTACTCAAGTTGGCTTAGCATTATTAAATAGCTTAGGAATTCAAGATCTCGTTAAGGCGATTATTTCAGGTAATACGCGAGTTTTGAGTTTGACCCCAGGGGTGGGGACTAAGACTGCCGAAAGACTTGCTTTGGAGTTAAAAACAAAACTTGCTGATGGAAGATTGGCTCAAGTGGGCAAAACAAGCTTAATTGGAAAAGTCCTAAGTACGGCGTTGCAGGAAGAGCTAGAAATGACTTTGTTAGCCCTTGGTTACACACCTACGGAAATTAGCAATGCTCTTAATGCGATCGCGGCTTTACCAATCCTTGCCAAAACTCAAGATATCGAAGCATGGATTAAAGAAGCGATCGCATGGCTGTCCAGATAACTAGGCTACAGGTCTTTGTGGTGTCTTAAATACCAGATAAAAATGATCTATGAAGGTCGTGATCGCTTTTTTGTAAGTATAAATATTTATGTTGAAATAATCTATGTACGCTGAGCTTAATCTTATTCAGCTTGGCTTTTAGTCAATCTCCATAAGTTTATCGTATGTTGTTGGAGATTAGAAATTCTAGAGAGTGAGATAATAAGAGCGTTGAGATTAAAATCCAAAATTCATTTAGGATCTCAATGAACTAATAATGCAAGGTGATTTTGTATGAAGCACCAGCCATTAGATTTATCGATTAAGCTAGGTGATTACAGTTATCAAATCATTCAACAAAACTTTCAGAAGATTGTCGAACAAGAAAAAGCCATCTTTGAAGATAAAGATCCTGAACCGTTGCATCAGATGCGAGTCGGGATGAGCCGTTTGAGAACGGCTATTCAAGTATTTGACCCTGCGATCATCTTACCAAAAGCTGTAAGCAATTCATCTATCGGAAAAACCGCTAAAAGTTTAGGAGAAACCCGCGATTTAGATGTACTTCAACAAGAACTGATAAGCCGCTACCAGCCTTTGTTGGACAATACAGAAATACCCAAGTTTGAGAAGGTTTTGAAGCGTTTGCAAAAAAAACGCGATCGCAGCTTTCTCAATTTACAGAAAACTCTGAATAGCGATCGCTATCACGACTTAAAGCAGGGTATCCAATCTTGGCTAGATCAACCCAGATATACAATGATCGGCGATCTGTCAGTTCAAGAAGTCTTGCCTGACTTGCTACTACCATTAATCTGTCAACTTTTTCTGCACCAAGGGTGGCTGATAGGAGCAACTGTTCAGTCAGACAAAGTCACCGTGATTTCGATAGAAAATTCTGAGGAGTTGCATCAACAACTAGAGCAATTCGTTGATGATCTCCATGACCTACGCAAACAAATGAAAGGTATTCGCTACCAAGCCGAGTTCTTTTCAGGTTTTTATGATGCTTCATACCTTGAGCGAATTGAGGAGTTTAAGACGATCCAAGAAATCTTGGGGCAGCTTCACGATCGCGAAGTCTTGAGTCAGTTTTTAGAATCGACATTGAAAGCAGGTTTGGCAAAGGTGCTACCCACTGTAAACCAGACAATGCAGCAGGAACAAATCACATTTTGGCAAATTTGGCAGCCAATCCAGCAGCATTACCTCTCCTTAGAATTTCGCCAATCATTGCGATCGCTACTCTCAACACCGCTAGATATTGCATATTCATAACTAGCGCATCAGAGACATTAAATCATTCGGAACTATCCTGCGAATATATAGATTTAGGAACCTTTGATATATGATTAGCCAAACTTCACCAGTAAGTATCGATCCGCAGTTTTTATCAAGTCCCCATGTCACGCTATCGACGCTTCAAACACTCCGCCAGAAAGTTGAAAGCGAAGGGGCAGTTACCTTTAAAAAATGGCAATCGGACATTCATCGGGCTAAATTTCTCCCAAGTGCCTTGAATTTATCTCAATACCTTGCATTACGTCAGTACGACCTCCGCGAACTCCAATACGCATTAATGTTACGCGGAGAGATGACCGAAAACTATTATTGCACTGAAATAAATCCTAAATTCTGCATGATTTGTTGCCCCTGAGTAGAAAGTGCAAACTCGATAAATTGTTTGACAACAGGGCTAGTTGTTTTCTTTGCGGCTAAAAACAGGCTGCGACTGATGGGGTATTTGCCAGCCTTTACACCATCAATATCCGTAGGGACTACACCATTAATCGGCAAAATCCGCACAATTTCTTGCTTTTCTACTTGAGTAGTAGTTGCGTAACTAATACCGTTATCTCCGAGTTCGCGCAAAATTGCTGTCGTCTCGTCTTGTTTCCATGTAATGAAGTTAGCACTATCAGGAGCAAATTGTTGTCCTGCCAAAACGATATCAATGAAAGCTTGTCTTGTTCCACTTGATGTAGCGCGATTGATTACTTTGATCGGTAAATTTGGGCCGCCAACTTGCGACCAGTTTGTGATTTTGCCCTGATAAATATCGCGTACTTGATTCTTGGTTAATCCTCCTTTAAATGGATTATTTATGCCGATCACGATGGCGATCGCATCTTTAGCGATCGGTACTAATTGAATTCCTGCTTCTGCTTCTTCGGGTTTCAGTGGTCGAGAGGTTGCCGCGATCGCCACTGAGCCGTTAATCAAATTTTTTAAGCCTTGGCTCGAACCAGTAGGGCTTCCATCAGGGACACCATAGGTTGTCGGAGTATTAGGATTAACTTGACTATAAGCATTACGTAAATCTTTGACGAGGGCAACCATTGTTGTACTGCCGTCCATACTCAAAACGCTGGGATTCGGCAAGGTTGTATCAAAATTCAAACCTGAAACCGATAAAGGCGTATTTTGAGGACTGCTTGAGTTAACTGGGCTAGTTGATTGCGAAGTTGTTGACGGTTGAACTTGCTTGCCTTGCTGTGAAAAGTACAAGTAACCACCACCTGCTACACCTGCTGTGATTAGCATCGATAGCACCAAAACTATTGTTTCTTTACCCTGTGACATATCTCTCAGTGCTTCTAATCTTTTCTTAACGGTATCGCAAATTTGACAGCTTGCTCAGAAACATCAATAAATCTCTAGGTGAGTCTTCTTTTAATTCAAAAAACCAGTCTTAATCCTAGCTTGCTAGAATAAGATTAATGTACATATATCAAAAAAAATGTTTGCTCTCGTTGACTGTAATTGCTTCTACGTTAGCTGTGAGCGAGTGTTTAACCCGTCGCTTGAGGGTAAGCCAGTGGTTGTGCTGTCGAACAACGATGGCTGTATCGTGGCGCGATCTCCTGAAGCAAAAGCACTAGGTATTCCAATGGGTGCGCCTTACTACAAGTACAAAGCAACATTGCAAAACGCAGGCGCGATCGCACTTTCTTCAAATTACGAGCTTTACGGAGACATGAGCCGTCGCGTCTACGGTGTTCTTTTTGCATCTGTACCCGAAGTCGAGATTTATTCGATTGATGAATGCTTTTTAGATTTGTCGGGCTTCGCACATTTAGGAACCAATGGATTGATAGAGTTTTGTACCGAGTTAAGAAAGAAAATACTTAAATATACTGGGATTCCCACAGCTATAGGCATAGCCAAAACAAAGGTTCTATCAAAAGCCGCAAATCATGTAGCCAAAAAATCTGCAAGTGGTGTAGCGGAACTGATAACCGATGATATTCGCGATCGCCTATTAAACAATCTGCCAGTCGAAGATATTTGGGGCATAAATCGACGCTTAGGTGTGAGACTGCGATCGCATGGCATCGCGACAGCGGCACAGTTACGTGATGCGAATGAATCATTAATTAAGCAAATCATGGGCATTGTGGGCGTTCGGATTATGTATGAACTGCGTGGTTTGTCATGCTTGCCCTTAGAAGCGATTGCTCCACCGCAAAAGAATATGATGTGTTCGAGATCGTTTGGTCAGCCCGTAACTACGATGGCACAAATGCAAGAGGCGATCGCCCACCATGCTGCAAGGGTGGCAGCGAAGTTGAGACATCGGAAATTACGAGCCTCGGTTCTAGGGGTGTTTTTAACGACTAACCGATTTAAGCCTAATGACTTGCAATATAGCAATTCGATATCTGTGTCATTACCGACAGCTACCAATAGCTCTCAAATATTAATTCAGTATGCCAAGCTCTGTATGACCAGCATTTTTCAGGATGGATTCAGTTATAAAAAATGTGGTGTAAGTCTGAACGATTTAAGTTCGGTAGATGCAGTGCAGTTGGATTTGCTATCACCAGCCGTCGATTGCCACGATGAAAGGCTGATGGAGATAATTGATTCGCTGAACAGACGCTATGGATCTGGAACGATTAGGTTTGCCAGTGAGGGGATGAGGCAAGAGTGGAAAATGAAAACTGATATGCGATCGCCTAGATATACGACCCGTTGGGATGAGTTGCTGGTGGTGAAAGCAAATTAGACAGCTTGCCAAATTAATTCGTTGGGAATCTCCACCCAAACCTTAAACTGGTCTGCTTCAGGTACGATTAATAGTGCAATGCCCAAATCTACATCTCTCTTACTTCCTGCGATCGCTTCGTTGAGAGAGGCATAAGCTTTATCGACTACAAAGGTTTTACCTAGAAATACAATCGCTTTTTCAGTGCCAGCAATGCTTTTGATAATAATCGAGCGAACTTCGTTTAGTGAATTGAGGATCATCGCTTTTGCACTGTGAACTTTTTCTCTATGGGTTTAGTATCGCTTTCTATTGAGGTTGGGACTGTGATCTCTAGGCTTATGCTCTGGTGATCTTGAGCATGAGAATATGTGATCGCGATCACAAGATTTATAGCCATCGGCGAGAGGGTTAATCTCAAAATCCTAAGCACTAGAGCAAAAGTACAAAGCTGCAAAATGGCGATCTCTGTCTCATTGGCATCCACCCCGCACTGAAGTGACGGGGACTCGTACATCCGACTATATAACGAAGCGAACTATCCGATTTGAGACATCGCCAAACAATGCAAAACATCAGTCTCCACCCTATACAAAGCAATGGTCGCCGCAGGATTTACAGAATTTAGATCGAAACACTCACGCGCTAGCCTTACGAGAATGTAGATGGAGCAACAGGCGATCGCCAACATTTTGATCATGGGCGATCGCCAAGATCTTCGCGTTTAATTTCCCACTGCTAATTTTTGATGCAGAAACAGGCGATCGCCTTACCCTGAATCCTGAAAATCTACAAATTACTGGAATTAATGAATTAGTTTGTTATTTCCTTGCTAGTGTTAATTTGCAGACAGATATTGACATCGAAGTAACCGATGCTTGTTTCCCCTGTCTGATTCAGAACTGGCAAGCAAAACAAATTCGACTAAACGGGCGATCGGCAGATTTTAAGCTGATCGGTGAAAATATTGATATATCCGTAAAATGGCAGGCTGCAAGTAAAAAACAACCAGTAGTAAGAGGATTGCAAGTCAAAGGTAAAAAGCCAATTTATCTGGAAGCACCACAAATTTATTATCCATTGGGTGATTCAGTGGAGTCTATTCGCATTCAAATTGAAGATATGGATTTTCAAAAAACGAGTACTGAACCTGATGAGAAAATCTCAGTAAGGCTAATGACTAATGAAGCATGGCAACAGATCAAACTCAAGAAATGGATTGAAACTACTGGCAACTACGAAGTTAGACTTTGGCAGGGAAATTGGAGCTGGGCAACAGCATTAACAATTCAGTCTCATTGCCAAATCTCAGCAAATATCAATATGCAACCAATTCAAATCCAAAATTCAAAACATCACGATATATCTACGATCTTGCCGATTCGATGTCGTGGCAAAAGTGATTTTTGGACAGAGCAGATTACAATTCAAGGGCTATGGTCATTTGAACCAGTTGTTTTTGTACTGTCTGGCAGCGCAGAAAATCATATTTATCGTTACTCTGCTCAAGCAGATCAAACAGGTTGTTTAAATTTATCTATGATGTTGATGTCTTTGCGGGAATCTTTGCCAGATAGCGATCGCTATTCTTTAGAATGGGTCAGACTTGGTAATTCTCAGGAATTGATAGAAACATTAGCAAAGTGTTATGAGGTAAAGATCATGCGCTATATGCACTCAATTATTAGAGGGCAAAGAAACTCCGTTATTGCCGAACTTGAGAGGCAATAACGGACTAGCTCAACTCAATGTTAGAGTGACCATCCCAGAAGGGAGAGAGTTAAGAACAGAGTTTTGTATTGAAATTGATTCCGAACTTTTAGCTGGTCAAGTTCATCGTATTTTGAAGTTGGCTTGTAAAGAGAGAAACTGGGATATTCCTCCCCCCCCGCCCCCGCCTATTAAAGATGGCAGAGGGAAAGAACCAATTATTGAGCGGCCCAATCAAGATATATCCGTCAAGACAGTCACTATTCTTAGCGAGCAACGATCGCCTATTTCCCAATCCAAACCTCTCACTCTCACCAAAAGGCAAATTTTATTCCTCCTAGAATCTAGCCTTAGTCCTGATTATCTACAGGATAAACTAAACCAAGAATTAGCATCTTCACTCAGGGAACTAGAAGCTAAGGGAGAGATTTACGCAGGTGTCGGTAATCGCTTTTGTATTGCCTATCCAACAATACTCTATGAAGAAGCATTATTTGTAGGCGATCGCGCTTATTTACCCTTAGCTCATCTAGCATTAGGAAATCCTGTCACGGAAACCAATAAATTAATATTTCCTGATCTGAATTTTGAAGTTCTCCAACAAAAGTTTTTAGAATGTGGAATCAACTTGATTACTATCGAGCAAGGTCTAGAACATTTACCAGAAACAATTCTGCCATTAACCTAAATGCTGCGCGGCTACCAAGTTGAAGACCCATTTGTAAATCCTGATTATGCTGAAATTCTGCACTATGTGCCACAGTGGGGAGAATAAAGCGATCGCTGGCGAGAACCAAGCCGTAGTACAGTCCGCAATCCTGACCTGTTAAGACTTCCTACGGGTGAATATCTATGGTATGAGCAGGGAATATTTTATCAACTAGAGAAAGATGCGGCAATTTTAGCAATGTTCAAATTAGATCAAGAAGTTGGACAGCGGATTAAAGTTGTATGGGATAGCGATCGCGGTCATCTCGATATCAAAAATGTGAACTTGCCTAGCAGCTATGCTCAATGTTTATGGCGACTCTCCACCCCAACTGATATTGATAATCGAGTCCGTTATGTTGAACCTAATCGGCGTAATTATATTAAGGATATTGGGATGTCAAATCGTTTAAAGGGAGCTAATTTATGCAAGATCTAGAATCAATATTGGCAATTATTAATCAACGCAAATCTGAGCTAGATATTTTGCGTCAAAATCTTGACAATGCCATAATTAAAGAAGCTTTAAAAGTTGAATTTTTGTACGAAAGTAATCGCATTGAAGGAAATACGTTAACGGGAGCATCTCAAATAGGCACTGAGTAAATATACTTAGGGGGATAGAAATAGCCATTGAGATAAGCGCAGCGATGTTTCAAAACTTGAGCAACATTGTGTCTGTTCCACTGAGTTCCAGAAATCTTGATGCGACGACCAATCTGTTTAATCGTTGATTCCACAGCACCTGAGCCAATGGTAAGCCCCTGCTGCTGTAAATAACCATACTCAGGAATGCGATAACGATGATTGCGTAAATAATCGAGAAAATTGATAGCTCGTTTGAACTTACACCCCTCAAATAGTGCTATAGATTGCTCAACATCACCTTGCCAAAGTAAATCTTCTGCCCTATTTAGACGACGTAAAGAACCGCCAACATTGTAAAGGTGTTCTTTCAGTTGTTTTTGTAACCAATCAATCAAACCTCGATTATCGAGAAAATAGGCGGCGATTGTTCCTTGTGCATTTACGGCTTTGTAGTCTTTCCACTCGCACTTTTACCCTTTCTCGGTTCGTAATCTCACTTTCCCACCGTCAATACTCATTTCTTCCACTGTTTCCGTGATAGTGGTCAGACCTTGGCTTTGGCAAATGCGGGCTTTACTCAGAAACAAACTCAACCTCCTGCTAGGTATAGCGAAGCGAAGTTGGTACAGGTGCTAGAGCGGCAGGGTGTGGGTAGACCGAGTACGTTTGCGGCGATCGTCAAGACTCTGAAGGATCAGAACTATGTGTTACTGAAGGGTAAGGTTCTCGAACCTTCAGCTTTGGGAATGTCTACGGATGATGTGCTGCATAAAACTTTCCCCGATCTGCTCAGAGCCGATTTCACCGCAGGGATGGAGACGACTTTGGATGAGATCTCGGTGGGTAAGTTGGAGTGGCAAAGTTATTTGATTGGTTGGCATCAGTCCTATTTTCAGCCGATGTTGGCGCGGGCTTACACGAATCTCGGTGCAGATTTACAACCAAGTAATCGCAAAAATGAGCTTTCGGATGTGGCTTGTCCTGCTTGTAATCATCCGCTCAGTAAGATTCCTTCTCAGAAGGTGAGTGGTGGGCATTTTCTCAAGTGTGAGCATGGCTGTGAGAATCTAGTGATGTTTTGGAGCGATCGCCGTAATCAGTGGGAGATTCCTCAGCCAAAGGGAGAGAATGCAGTGACGGCGGAGGTGACTAGTTTTGCTTGTCCTGTCTGTGGCAAGCCTTTGGCTAAGTTTCCCTATACTAAGGATGGTGTGGATAAGGTGATGTTGAAGTGTGCGGATGTTCAGGCGCGGCAACGCAAGGATCATGCGGATGTGGTCTTTTTCTGGTCTTCTCAGGAGAAGTGGTGGTCGAAGAAGTTTGGCGATTTGGATGAGGCGGCTAAGCTGAATTTGGGTAAGGCTGCAACTGGGAAAGAGAAGAAAGTTGCTCAAAGGAAGCCTAAACAGGCAGGTAAAGTAGCTAAGCCTAGCCCTAAAAAGTTGTCTTGATTATACTGTTTGACAAAAATTGGCAATATTTGCCATAATTGAATAGTCAGAAATATACATAACTACTAGCTATGACTACAGTAAATATCTCTGTTCCTGATTCTATGAAGACTTTTATAGATGAGCAGGTTTCTAAGGGTGGCTACAGTACTACGAGTGAATATATTCGGCAGTTACTGCGTCAAGAGGCGGAGAGAGTCGCTCAAGCGCGTCTAGAAACATTGCTGTTAGAGGGTTTGGATAGTGGTGAGGCGATCGAGATTAATGATGATTGGTGGCAACAAAAACGGATTCAACTTCTTGAGAGACTTCGCAAAAAGTAATGACTAGAAGGATTTTAATTAGACCGAAGGCGAGTGTTGACCTTGATGAGCAGTTTGCTTATATTGCTGAGGATAATTTTGATGCTGCTTTGAATTTTTTCGATGCGGCGAGACAAACTTTTTCACAGTTGGCGCAATTACCTAGCATTGGGAGTATTTACGATGTTAAAAATCCGCGTCTGGTTGGTTTGCGGAAGTGGTCAGTGAAGGGTTTTAATAAGCATCTCATCTTCTATTTAGATCGGAATGATTGTATTGAGATTGTTAGAATTATTCATGCTGCAAGGGATGTTTTACAGGTTTTAGCAGAAGAAGATTTATAGCTGGTGATTTAGGTAATTATCCCTCACAAAAATTAAGCGAAAAATGATCGCCGTAATCAGTGGGAGATTCCTCAACCGAAGGGTGAGAATGCAGTGACGGCGGAGGTGACTAGTTTTGCTTGTCCTGTCTGTGGCAAGCCTTTGGCTAAGTTTCCCTACAATAAGGATGGTGTGGATAAGGTGATGTTGAAGTGTGGGGATGTGCAGGCGGGGCAACGCAAGGATCATGCGGATGTGGTCTTTTTCTGGTCTTCTCAGGAGAAGTGGTGGTCAAAGAAGTTTGGCGATCTGGATGAGGCGGCTAAGCCGAATTTGGGTAAGAGTTCAACAGGCAAGGACAAGAAAGCTGCTCAGGGAAAGCCAAAGAGATCGGGTAAAGTGGCTAAGCCTAGTCCTAAAAAGTACACTAAGTAAGGCATTCTACTCTAGTAAACGGGAGAATCATCAACAAGTTGCTGTGTTCTATTTTGTAGAAGATTTAAACTACTTTGCCGATCCACTTCAATTTGTAGCGTCTTTAAAATTGGCTCTAAACAGGCTTTAGCATCAATATAACCGCGTTTTTTTAATAACTCAATACGATCGCTACTGAAATCAAGAAAAGTAATCGCATCACCGTAAAGGGGAACATCAGATTTATTGATGGAACCCTGTGGACGAATTTCAATCACTGTTTGATTAGGGAATTGATGACGGTTCCAGATTGCACCATTTTCTAAATGAATTACAATCGCATGGGTACATCCCTGAGCGGCTAAAGCTCCCAGTGGCACATTATCCGCAAAGCCGCCATCAACATAGATATTGCCGTTGATCTCTCGTTGGGGAAAGGCTAGGGGAATTGCAGCACTGGCTAATAAAATATCGTAAATTTGGCGATCGCTGTTAGCAGATTGAACATGTAACCAATGAGCATCTTGTCCCATTTTGGCGCGGATCATGTCGATAACAAGCATCGCTGGATCGTAACGGAATCTAGGGATATTTAGTGAAGGGAACACTGCAACCCATAGCTCAATACCTTTGCGTAGTTGTTGCGGATCTACAGCACGACATAAAAAATTTTCAATCGGTGCGGGGTCAAATACTGATTTTGAATTGGAGAATATACCGATTGATTCTAATAGTTTCGTTGCCCATGCGCCAAAGGTGGGGAGAGAGGTTTGGATGATGTAACTCGCTAGTTGGGCGATCGCACCTCGATCAGGTTGAATGATATTCGCTGCGCCTAGATCTGTCCACATCAAATCAAGGAGATCGGCGGCTTGGCAAAATGGTAAATTAGTGGCAAGTACTGCACCATTGAGTGCGCCAATACTAGTTCCTGCGATGATGTGAGGGACAAAATCAATTTTCGCAAGATATTTAATTGCTCCTGCTTGGTATGCACCTTTTGCGCCACCTCCTGCTAAGACTAAGCCGATTTTTGTAGGCATAATTAATTTTTAAAAAGAGTTTCTAAATAGATAGCGATCATATGCAGTTTCATTAACTATATGTCCAACAAATTCTTTTTTATCAGTAGCAAGACAAATCATATCCAAATCTCGGCAACATAGCTCAAAGGCGGTTTTTGCAGGACTTTTCGGAAGTGCCTCTTGTGACAATCCAGCCAACTCTAAAGTTGTTCCGAGTATGAATAGATGTGGCATTTTCACGAGGCGGTTGGGGTGTAGAGATCTCACTTCAAGTAGTGATTGAGCAAGTTCACGGTTTTCTACTGATGTTTCTTGATGGGCTATGTCTAATAAGGAAATTAAAGAAAAAGAGTTGTCAGGAATTTGAGGGTTAGCGATGATGAGTTGATCGATAACTTTTTGGCGAAGCTGGAAATCTCCTGTTATGAATTCATAGTCAGCAATGGCAAAATCAACAACTTCACGAACCACAAAGGCAATTTGTAATGTCCAATGAAATCCTTGATAAGTACGTCGCGATTGCCAAGCAGCAATAATTGTATCAATTTTTTGGATGACTTCGATTCGGTAAACACGCTGTTCTAGATTGTGAATCCGTTGCTCATGATCGTTTAATTGTAATTGTAAGTGATTAGTAATTTGATTGATTAGCTCAAGTTCTTGCCGATGATTACTAATAGCCTTACGAGCCTCTAACAACTTAGTTTGAGTAATTTCTAGAGCAACATTACTAATTCGTAAGTTATCGGATAGAGCTAATACACATTGATTTAAAGATTGTATTCCTGCATTTAAATTGCTATGAATCTGCACTAGATGAGCATGATCTCTTCCCATAATTCCATCAAACAAGCGACCAATAAAGCCACGATTTTGGCGAAAGAGAATTAATTCTTGATTGATCTGAATCCAATTAATCAAGTCAACCAAAGCCCTATCACTAATAATTGGAACCAGTTGTTGTAGATTTTGTAGTTTCTTGAATTTATCTGATTCTTCATACTTCGTTTCAGAATTTTGACAGATAATCGTTGGACTACACATAAACGTGTAAATCACTTTTTCCAATTTCTTGGGATCAATACTCAAATCTCGAAATAGTCGTTTACCAAGGCGCTCCTCATCCGCTAAGCTCAACAGTAAATGTTCAACTCCCATAAAGTCGTGGTCAAAAACCTTACGACTTTCTTCAGCGCGATCAAGCCAAATTTCAAAACTCCGCCCCAAATATAACTGTTTTGGACTCGCTACACGCGGTTTTCTCCGCATAAACTCCTCTACCTGTCGCCGAGCCTTTGCTACAGGTACGGACAGCGATGCAAATATAGTCGTGGTCAAGCCCTCTTCCTGCTCCAGTAGCGACATTAGCAGATGTTCGACTTCGAGTACCTGATGTTGCGATCTCCTAGCGACTTGTTGCGATATAACGATCGCTTCCCATGCTTCTTCGGTAAATTTTTTCGGATCGTCTGGTTGCATTCTAGATACTATGGGTAAGGCGATTCGATAAAGTTATACTGTATTTTACCAATTAAAATCTAGTGTTTTCGGCACTGGACAGTTAAAGCGTGATCAACGTATTTGCGTCTTTTTTGTCGGCATGAAATGGGCGTTTCAGCATCTATCCCCACTCAGCTGACCAATGCCTGAGATTAGAGCTAAATCGATAATCTACACATCTGTAGGAATACTCACAATCAACTCTTTTTTTCTGATTTTGGTCAGAAAATCATCAGATGTCCAACAGTTAAATTTTAAAAAAATCTTTCCCAACTCAAAAAGATCATCTAAATCATTTTGAGATGGTTCTTGAAAACGACCGTTAGTGTAGTCTTTGAGGCAATTCTTAAAGGACGATTCACGCATTCCATCTACAAAAGATGCAATTACTGTAGAGACTACTTTGTATGACCACTTTGCTACATCTTCAGTGGCAACTGATGAAATGAACGGAAGACACATGAGGTCTATTGTTTGGTCATCTTCAGCTTCTTTAGTAAAATCTTCATCTTCTTTATGAATACCTACAGATTGCTTAACAGAGCTAATTCTCCGACCTCTTAATTGTCTCAAAATCTTCGCATGTCTTTCTATAAGACCATCATCCATAGTATCTCCAGCCCATGGATGAACAATTGCGTCACGAATTTGAACAAGAAGCTTAAAATCCTGATATGTCCCAATACCTTTAACAAGCGGGGTATCAGAAGTACTGCAACTTGCATTAAATAGCTTTTCCTCAATTGACATCCGTTCGCGGATTGAGTTGGCGAGTGATTGTGCATCAGATTCCTCTCTTTCTCTAGATAACGCAATAAGTTCTCCTAAAAATGCCTCAACGGTCATTACAGAAAATGTAATTGCAACTAGTGCGTCATACTGACCGCCCAACTTAATCGCTTTAGCGAATGGATTATATTGCCCTCCTATGAATCCTTTTTTTGCTACTTCAAAAAATTTGCTAGCGTTTAGAAATGGTTTAGCCATAAATTCACTTTCAGCCACCAACTTATATTAGTAAGATGTTCATACGAAATAGCGTACTACATCATGTCTACAGTAATGTTCTCGGTAAACTAGCCGCTCACCTTTTACTTTCTCAGAGATTAAAAAGGCGATCGCCCATAACAAGCTTGCTACAATAAATACACCTCACAACCACCAAATCATAGCCCATGCAAATTATCCTAGAAGTCCCCGATCGCCTCGGCGAAAAACTACAACGGTTGGGCGATCGACTCCCTGAAACCTTAGATCGCCTACTTCAAGACATTCCCACCACAGAAACGATCTCTTACCAAGACGATCGCCAAATTGTCGAACTTCTAGCAAGTCAACCCAGTCCTGAAGCAATCCTCGCCATCCGTCCCACACCAGCTTTACAAGCGCGGATGAGCGAACTACTCGAACGCAACAAATCTGGAAGCCTTTCCAGAACTGAAGAAACCGAACTCGATCGCTACTTACTCTTAGAGCATTGGGTAAGACTAGCTAAAGCCCATGCATATAAACAATTACAGAAATCAGCATGAGCTATGTATCGGTTCCCCTGCGTCGGCTAGTCACCCAACGCGCTGAAGAACAGTGCGAGTATTGTCGATATCCCCAAGCGGCTTCATTCTTTACTTTTGAAATAGAACATATCATTGCTGAAAAACACGATGGCATCACCGAAGCCGAAAACCTAGCTTTAGCTTGCCCTTGCTGCAATCGGTTCAAAGGCACTGACCTTGGTTCTATTGATCCTGAGACAAAGCAGCTAACTCCATTTTTTAATCCCCGTATTCAGCAGTGGTCAGATCACTTTTGCCTAGAAGGAGGAAACATTCTCCCACTCACTCCTGAAGGACGTGTAACTGCTAAAATTCTCCAATTTAACCTTCAGGAACGTGTTATCGAACGTGAACAACTCATTAGTATTGGGAAATATCCAGTACTTTAAGAACTTCTTTAAGCAACATGACCTTCACAGCAGTCCTAGAGAATATAGCCCGATCGCCTATCGCCACAAAAATAGGCGAGAAACTGACAACAGCCAAAAGCATATCCCTATCAGGACTATCCCGCTTAGGCAAAGGACTGATTAGCACCCAACTATGCCAACAACAAACCAAACCATTACTCATCGTCACCGCCACCGTCGAAGAAGCGACCCGATGGGCTTTACAACTCCAGTCAATGTCATGGCGCGTCTATCTATATCAACCCCTTGATACATTTCCCAACGAATCCGCTCAAATCGATTTAGAAACAGCATGGACAAGGATTGAGATATTAGCGGAACTACTTGCTAAACCACAGCATAACTTAGCGATCGCTACCACCATTAACGCGCTACAGCCTCATCTACCATCCACTCAAGTCTTCCAAAAACATAGCCTCTATCTCAATATCGGTGATTCGCAATCAGTTAAATTACTAGCTGCTGCTTTGGCAAAATTGGGATATGCAGAAGTTAAAGAAGTAAAGGAATCAAAACAATGGAATCGCAAAGGATTTAGTTTTGAGGTTTTTCCAGTTAATCGAAATTTACCCGTTCGCCTAAGCTGTAATCGCGGCACTGTCGAGAAAATCAGAGAATTTGACCCCACTAATCCCAAAAGCTTTACTGACCTATTCAGCATCGCGATCTGGTAGAGTGGCTAAGGCTAGTCCTAAAAAGTTGTCTTGATAAGCAATGCATGATTAAGGTGTTGGAGCAGGTTGAATATGCTTTCCAGCATAGAAAACAACTACTTTTAATTGAGTTTCATCGGGAACGTAAAATACTCTATCTCCCCCAGTTACTTCATATTCCCATACGCCTCTATATTTTTTGCCTTTTAACGGAAATACCCGTCCAGGCTGTCTCGTTATTGCTGCTGTCTGTAGGTCTTTGTAGCAACGTCTAGCGTTTTCAGGATTTCGCTGGATTAAGGCTTCCCAGTCTCGATTTACGCGACGATTTTTAGCTACTACTAGCCAAATAGTTTCTATTTTGGGGGTATTAGAAGTTTCAGGTGAATCAGGATTCGTCAGCTTTACTTCTGGTGGTTCGATATTTTCATTTATCTCTTCGGTGATGTTTTCTGACATATCAAGATTGCTTGATTTGAGTAAAGGCTTCTTCTAAATCTGGATTAGTTATGGCTAAAGCGCTCTCATACCATTCATGAATAATTGCTTCTAATTCATTCCATGCTTTGTCGAAATTTTTTGTTTCTTGTAAAGCAACTGAGCGATAGGCTGACATCACTTCGTTAATAAATTCATTCAATTCGTCTGCGTCAAATGCTCCCAGCCAACCATAGGGATGCTCGGCTCCAATTTTTTGGTTTAGCAATAAACGGAAGGCTGTATTGAGAAGTTCGACAATTTCACGGCTATGTTGGGCGGTTTTTACAAATAGTGCTACGTCTTCTCGCCGCAGTAGGGCAAAGGATTGGTCATTGCGGGTAATGGTGATGGGATGTTCTAGGGCTTTGTCTAAGATTCTGCCTGGTTGACGGTTTAGCTCGGTGGCTGTAACTAGTTCATCTGAGTAAATGGAGTTCATAGTCTTTTGGTCAACAGTTAATTTTGAGCGTGTGGGAAAATTGTGGTGATTATTTGGGAGAGTGTAATATGAATGTACGTACTATTCTACGTTGTTTGCTTTCTAAGTCAATGGTATGGTACTTTCTAAGTTCTGAAATTCAGAGGGTAAATACGGGTTTGGAAATAAGGTTGATTATGATATAGCAAATCCCAGACTAGTGAGGTACAGTATAAAAGAGAAGAGAGAAAGTTTTTCAGATATAAATCAGCATGAGAGCATATTCAATAGACTTGCGAGAAAAAATAATCAAGCTTTCTGAAGAAGGCAAAATATCACAGCGAAAATTAGCCAAGCAATT
>CALRWX020000084.1:0-17792 GCA_943371975.1 Pseudanabaena sp. UWO311
AATCCATTCTGCGTTCGATTGCTCCGAGAACCACTGAACAGCTTCATGAGGCTATCACTCTCGCTTTCAATTCTGTCTCCGAATCTGACTTCTTTGGCTGGTTTTATGAATGTGATGCTCGTATCACGCTCATTTGAAAACCGCTATACAGGTTTTAGATCTGGTCTTATATTTATAATTTCGCACTTAATGCCCCACTCACTCACGAACAAGATGCACTCTAAAAAACGCCGTAAATGGCTGATTGTATCGCCAAGAGGGAAGCTAAGCGTTAGAATGGCTTTGCACATCATTAAACTAGCCAAGAGTTATCTATTCCATGGCATCGAAAAAATCAATTCACCCAAAAATCTCAGAATCACTTTCTCCCATTACTGAACGATCGCTATCTAAGCAATGTGCAGCTAAAGTAATGGAAACGATTCCTTTGGTGATGCGATTTATTCGAGCAGATATGCGCGATCGCAAGGCAACAGAATTATCGGTTCCTCAATTTCGGACTCTCGCTTTTTTAGATCGCAATCCGGGGGCTTCACTAGTCCAACTTTCTGAACATTTAGGTGTCACTTGTGCCACTGCTTCCGCAAATACACAACGCCTTGTCGAGCGCAATTTTGTGGATCGCTGCGATCATCCATCAGAACGTCGGCGCGTTTCTCTGAAACTAACAACTGATGGTAAAGAACATCTTGATAAAACTAGGGACTTAACCCGTTCCTATCTTGCTGATTTACTTGACTCACTGAGCGAAGAACAAATTGTGAAGATTGATGATAGTTTAGGCCTTCTCTACCAAGTTTTTGAATCAAAATCTACTGCATAAATAGAAATAATGTAGGGGAGCATGGTAAGGTATGCCAGAAAGATCAACGCGATCGCGATGGGGGCAAACTACCAATTAAGAATGATTCTGCTTATTTGGAAGGATATTTAAAGGTTAGCCCCGAAGGCTTAGATGGCATTATGCAGTATTTCTCTACGGTAGAAGATTACTTGAAATAGAAGTTAAAGCATTCAAAGTTTTCGAGTATTTAGGTTTCAGAAAGTTTGATTTAAAGTAACGATAAAAGTAGTACCCAGTCCGATTTTGCTCTCAACATTGATTTGTCCTTGATGACTTTCGGCGATCGCCTTGGCAATGGCTAAGCCCAACCCTGAACCACTGGTGCTAGAATTTGCAGATTTTGAGGTGGATTTACTGTTTTTCTGAGGTTGATAACGATAAAATCGCTCAAAGATTTGTGATAGTTCTGCTTCTGGAATGCCAAGCCCTGTATCTTTGACCTTTACCTTTACATGGTTTTGAGCAGTAATGAGTTGTGCATTAACTTCTACCTTGCCGCCCTTGGGCGTATAGGCGATCGCATTGCTGACTAGATTAGTAAACAAGCGTCCTAAGCGATCTCGATCTCCTGACACCAATAAATTTTGCTCAGAGTTGGGGAATTCCAGCATAATTTCTTTTTGCTGGGCGATCGCCTGTTGTTCTTCAGCAACCTCACTCAAGATTTGTGACAAATTACAAACCTCTCGTCTTTGATTGGTAATACCACCATCATGCCGCGCTAAAAATAGCAAATCTTCAATTAATCTCCCCAAACGGCGGGTAATTCTTTCAATTGTTTCTAATTGAGATCGCTGTAAATCTAAATCAAGATTAGGAGTATCGGCAAGAGCTACTTGGACATTAGTTTGAATGACGGCGATCGGATTTCGCAATTCATGGGAAGCATCTGCCGTAAACTGCTTTAAGCGTTGGTAAGATTCGCGCACAGGTTCCATTGCGATTCCTGCTAACCACCAACCACATAGCATTACCACGCCTACCATGATAGTCGTCCCTATCGCTAGATCGAGAAATAGTTGCTTGACGGGTTTAGTGACTTCAAACCAAGGATGACTAATTCGCAAATATCCCAATAATTTGCCATTAATTACAATTGGCTCTGTCATTTGGCGCAAGGGTTCGGCTTCCGATAAATGCACCGTACGATAGAGTGGTTGCAAAATCCCTCGCTCCCTTGGTTGTAGAGAATCAGAATTCCCACTAGTTGTCCAGAGGATTTTACCATTGGGGCTAAACCAGTCAATATCAATGTGATCAGCATCGATAACTTGAGCATTTGCTGAAAAGCTCCGACTAAAATCTGATTCTAAATCAATTAAGTTGGAACGAATTAGCGATCGCTCAATTACTTCAGCCACATGATCGATCGTGTCATCAATGCGATCGATCAAAGTAGACTGCACATAAAAATAGAATCCTGTCGCAAAGACAATCAGCAAAATTGCAGTGACAATCGCGTACCACAGCGCCAAACGGCGGCGCATTGACTGAAACACAGGGTTTGGGGCAGGATTCGGGGCGGGCTTTGGTACAGGATTAATATTCAAACTCTTCTAAAATAGTTAGCAATCGATTTTGACAAGAATTAGGAATCAAATCACTAAGAGGAATCTCTCGCTTACCGCCACCAATCTTAATCATAGTGTCATTTAAGACTTGGTTAACATCCGCCGCTTTAATACCAGCCACAATCATTGGATAAAACTTCTCAGCAAGAGGTCGATGCAAATGGGCATAATTTAAATACAAGTGCCACTTCGCAATGTCTATGTACACATCTTCAGCGATCGTGGCAGCTAGCTGTTCAATACGTTCTGAGGTACTCATTTTATTTTTGATGATTGTGTTTTTGGTGATTAATTTCTGAGATTCTAATTTTTTGCAATTTGCTTCTCTTTAGAAAAGACCCAGATACCATGTCCGAGAATGAATATTGCCCAGATCACGGCAACCCACACTGACCATATCCACACTTTTTCGGTAATCGATTGGATAAACCACATACAGGTGCTGCAAGCGGAATAGATCGCGAGGTGTAGATAAAAGTTAACTCTCCGTTCAAGATTTTGATATTCAGGATCATTAGGATCGGGTGGTTTCGATAACTTTGGCATAGAAAATTAAGAATTTAATCAAGTTCAACTAAAACTTAATGCTAACCCAAAATCTAATAAGTACCTCGACATAGTTTTAAAACAAAGCCGAAATTTTTTGCCGTCTGCTACTCGGACGGCAAAAAATTTCGGCTTTGTTTTCGCTCTCTAAGATGATGCTAAATTAGGTATGTAGTGATAAGTTCAAACAACCATCTCCATAACGTTTTGCGCTCTGTGGATATTTAGTAGATATTTGAGCAGTTCAGGAAATTTAAGAATGGATACTTGGGAAAGCTTACGCATGGCGGGCAAAACCCTCTCTGCTAATCGGTTACGCAGTACATTAACAATGTTGGGTATCATCATTGGAAATGCCTCCGTAATTTTGATGATTGGTATTGGTCAAGGTGCTCAAAAGTATGCTTCACAGCAGTTTCAGTCTCTTGGGACGGATTTAATTTTTGTGATTACGGGAACCGATAATGCTCGCCGCAACGTGATCGCGCCGCCTAATCGTCTAGTACTTGCCGATGCTGAAGCGATCGCCACCCAAGTGCCCACCGTCCGTGGTGTTGCGCCGCAAATCAATGGTTCAGAATTAGCGATCGCAGGCAACAATACCAAACGCGCTACCCTCATTGGTACAACTGAAAACTATACACAGGTTCGCAGTGCAGAAGTTGGCTCTGGACGATTTTTTAATTCAGAAGATTTAAAGCGTAATTCAAGGGTTATCACCTTAGGTTCATCAATTACTAAAGATTTATTTCCACAGGGCAATGCTCTTGGACAAACTGTACGTATCCGTGGAACTAGCTATGAAGTTATTGGCATAATGGCTGAAAAGGGGGCATTTTTAGGAACTAACCAAGATGACACGATTTTCCTCCCGATTACGACCATGACCAATCGTCTCACAGGTAAAACTTCACCCTATGGAATTGCCATTGCTGTGATTAATGTATCTGCAAATAGCAATAACAATGTGTCGGCCGCCCAATTCCAAATTGCTAACCTACTGAGATTACGTCATCGCACTTCTGACATCAATGCTGATGACACTTTCACTATTCGCACTCAACAGGATGCATTAGAAATTGTTGGAAATATTACAGGAGCTTTAACAATTATGCTTGCGGCGATCGCGGGAATTTCTCTCTTGGTCGGCGGTATCGGCATTATGAATATTATGTTGGTTTCCGTTACCGAACGGACTAGCGAAATCGGGCTTCGTAAAGCGATCGGTGCATCCCCCAGCGATATTCTCACTCAGTTCACCATTGAAGCCATAATTTTGTCATTACTAGGTGGTGCGATCGGCACTGGTATCGGTGTAAGTGGTATTTTCTTTATTGCCGCAGTTTCTCCTCTCCAAGCAGGTGTATCCATTGGCGCAATTTGCTTAGCAGTTGGTGTATCTGGTGGCATCGGACTATTTTTTGGGATTTTTCCCGCTAGACAAGCCTCAAGACTTAATCCGATCGTGGCTTTAAGAAGTATTTAAAAAACTCCCAGAAGTAACCTGTAGTGAGGCGGCTTCGCCGCCCCACTACAGGTTACTTCTTTATTGCAGAACCCTAATCAATAATCATCTATGTTAATTAATGATCTCCTCTCACCGACCCTTGAAAGCGCCGACTCAAGACGCGAAATTGTTCGCCTTAATAATGTCTGTAAATATTACGGTCAAGACGATACTTTGGTAAAAGCTTTAGAGAATGTGAGCTTTGTAATTAAAGAAGGAGAATATTGCGCGATTATGGGGGCATCGGGCTCGGGCAAATCTACCTGTATGAATATCATTGGCTGCCTCGATAGTAACACCTCTGGTCAGTATTTTCTGGATGAAGAGGATGTCTCAGATATGGAAGAAAAGGATCTTGCTAAGGTTCGTAATCTCAAAATTGGTTTTGTATTTCAGCAATATCATCTTTTACCGCAACTCTCGGCCTTAGAAAATGTGATGTTACCAATGGCGTATGCAAATGTAAGTCCAAAGGAACAAAAAGAGAGAGCAGTGGCAGCCCTAACACGAGTGGCGATGGGACATCGATTAAATAATCGTCCTAATCAAATGTCGGGTGGGCAACAACAACGGGTAGCGATCGCTAGGGCGATCGTTAATAATCCTGTTATGTTACTTGCTGACGAACCTACAGGAGCGCTTGATTCCCACACTACTGCCGAGGTAATGGAACTATTTGGCGAACTGAATCGTAGTGGTATTACAGTCGTGATGGTTACTCATGAGGCTGATGTAGCTAGAAATACGCAGCGTATTATCTGCTTCTGCGATGGACAAATCATGAATGATCACCTGTCTCCATCAGATCTCAATCATGTTATTTAAACTTTGCAAAGTAAGGGTGTTTCCCCATGCGGAGAAACACCCATACTTTGCTAGAAATGCTTGCGCTACAGGTTGTTAATAACGCTAATTGCTGCCAGCTATTTAGGCTATATTTTTAAGTAGTTTGATGACCAATCACCTTCTAGAAATACTCATGAAACCCATTGTCAGTCTTTTACGTACCTCTAGCTATGAAATTGCATCACTTATGCAGGCTCTAGAGGCAGTACTTGCACCACTAGGAGGTATGTCCAGCATTGTCAAAAAAGGCGATCGCGTTCTCCTCAAGCCCAATTTACTTACAGGCTCACGTCCTACCAAAGAATGTACCACTCGCCCTGAGTTAGTATATTGCGTTGCTAAGATGGTACTAGCTGCTGGTGGCAAGCCTTTTTTAGGTGATAGCCCTGCCTTTGGTAGTGCTAAGGGAATTGCCAAAGCCAATGGCTTATTACTCCTTGCGGAAGAACTAGGCTTACCGATTATTGAGTTTCACGGTAAACGCTATGAAACTCAAGGTGAGGGAGAGCTTCATAATCTCCGTCTTAGCAAAGAAGCAATGGATGCGGATGTGGTGATCAATCTGCCCAAAGTGAAGTCCCATATGCAATTGACCCTCACCCTTGGCGTAAAAAATCTCTTTGGTTGTGTACCTGGCAAAATGAAAGCTTGGTGGCACATGGAAGCTGGTAAGGATGTGAACCGTTTTGCCCAAATGTTAATTGAGACAGCACGAGCAATTAACCCTGAATTGACAATCCTTGATGGTATTGTCGGACATGAGGGTAATGGACCTAGTGCTGGCGAACCAAAAGAGTTGGGAGTTTTAGCGGCTTCTTGTGATGTTTTTGCCCTCGATCGCGTTATGGTAGAAATTCTTGGGGTAGATCCTCTCGATGTGCCAACGGTTGCAGCATCAATCCGTACAGGTCTATGTAGCGATCTAGATGCTATTGAAATTGTTGGTGATGCGATCGCGCAGCTACAAAGCCCTGACTGGAAACTGCCTACCACAATGATAGCAATTGACTTTGAATTACCCAGAGTCGTTCGCTCAACCTTTAAACATCTATATATTAAGTTCATTAAAGAACCTCTTAGTACCTATGCCCGAACTTAACAACCCGCCGCTAATTTTAGTGGTCGAAGATGCTCCTGACAACCAAGTTTTGGTAGTGCAGGTGTTTCAAGATTCAGGCTACAACGTTATCTGTATCCAAGATGGTCAAGCGGCCTTAGATTGGTTAGAAAAAAACCACCCCGATCTAATTTTGCTTGATCTATCCTTGCCAGAAATTGATGGATGGGAAATTGCGAGACAACTTAAATCTAGCGATCGCACTGCTCAAATTCCCATTGTGGCGGTGACTGCTCATGCAATGAAGGGGGACAGAGAATCTGCGATCGCATCAGGTTGTGATGATTATCTGACAAAGCCTTTAGATATTGATTTGTTAGAATCTTGTGTAAAGCAATGGTTGGATAAGTAATAAAAGCAAAGGAGCATCTTACTTATTTCACCATTTTCATAGAAACTCCAAAACAAAAGCCTATAGTTATATATAACTTAGACTAATATTTAGAAAGAGTTTAAAGTTAAAAGGACTTTGTACCTTTATTTAATAAACATATATTTTTTAATCATTTATTTGTATTAAAACCATAGATATCCTCTATTTAGGTTTTGTATATTACAGATAAATTGCCAAAAAGATTGCAAAGCAACCTTTTTGGCAATTTATCTGGGTTTTAAGAAAGCGCAAAAATTTATAAATCATCAAATTTAGGAAATTGTTTTATGTCTGGTCGTGTTGGAGTAATACTTTTAAACTTAGGAGGTCCTGAAAAGTTAGAAGATGTTTATCTTTTCTTGTATAACCTATTCGCCGATCCAGAAATTATTCGCCTTCCTATTCCCTTTTTACAAAAGCCGATCGCCTCATTAATTGCGGCAAGTCGCGCTCCTATCAGTCAAGAAAATTACAGAATGATTGGTGGTGGGTCTCCTTTGCGTCAGATTACCGAAGAGCAAGGGGAAAATATCGAAAATGTCTTACAGCGTAATGGGATTGATGCCAAGGTTTATGTGGGAATGCGCTACTGGCATCCCTATACCTCAGAGGCGATCGCTAAAATCAAGCAGGATGGTATTACACGCCTTGTCGTGTTGCCTTTGTATCCTCAATACTCAATTAGCACCAGTGGTTCTAGCATTAAGGAACTTGATACGATCTGGGAAAATGATCCTGAATTGCAAGCGATCGAACGTATCACGATCCAATCTTGGTACAAACGCACTGGATATATTCGCGCCATGAATGAATTGATTGATGCCAAGTTACAAAGTTTTACCGATCCTGAAAATGTACATATTTTCTTCAGCGCTCACGGCGTACCTGTAAAGTATGTCACGCAATACAATGATCCCTATCAATCAGAAATGGAAAATTGTGTTGATGGCATCATGAAAGCACTGCGCCATGATTATCATCGTTACAACGCCCATACCCTTGCCTACCAAAGTCGGGTTGGCCCCGTGGAATGGCTGCAACCCTATACCGAGGAAGCAATTCACAATCTTGCAAAACGCGGCATTAAAGATTTATTAGTAGTTCCCATCAGTTTTGTATCTGAACATATTGAGACCTTACAAGAGATTGATATCGAATATCGTGAGGTTGCCGAAAAAGCAGGTATTCACAATTTCGATCGTGTGCCTGCCTTAAATAGTCATCCAATTTTTATTAACGATCTGGCTGATTTGATTATGGAATCTTTAGGTACGGTTAAGGAAGCGGTAACTGCATAACAAACTATCTTGTTAAAGAGAAATGGGCTTAAGCCCATTGACTAAATAAAAGAAGGCGACGTGAAGCGTCGCCTTCTTTTATGGGGATATTTACGGATGATTGCTATATGTGCTATTACTTACGCAAATTGTGCAAAAAGTAGAGCGAAATGACTTCATGACCACCAACCTTGTTAAAGCACTAACAGAGAATTTTTGGAGCGAATATAATATTCGCTTAGAGCCTTGGAGCATTGGTTACGATGCACCAGTGAGCATTAATCCTGAAGAGACTCCCACTAGTGACAAGGTAAATACAGAAGTTGAATTTGCAAATAGGGATTGGCAGCCAATTCGTGCCGCGATCGCGCCCGAACTTCCTCATCAAATTTTATTTATTGACGGAAGATTGCGAATTGATGCTAATTTTTTGGGGCGGCGGGATGATGAGATTCTGTATGGAGCTTTTGCCACTATTTCCGTAGGAGCAGTCCTAGTTGATCGCACTATCAGTAGAGCTAAATGTGTCGCCACAGAAGTAACCAGAATTATTGCTCTTGGGGGAAACTTAACTCCTCCTGTGACTACTGTTCCTTGCCCGATGAGTGGCAGAGGAAATTTAAAGTATGATCGCTGTCTGACTAGCAGTAATAATCAACCAGATACTCCTTCTCAATTGGTACAGGGAGAAATGCTTGATGAGGAGTTACGGATTGCTAATGCTCTTTCTTTGAATAAAGAATTAATTAAAGAAAATACATTAATCGTCCGTGATGGTCCATTGCTATATCGAGTTTATCAAACACCTTACGACACCATTGGTTATGTTAAAACGATGGGTAAGGCATATCTGAAAGGAGAAACCGCGCAAGTTATGCGATCGCTAAAGGTCGGAGAACGCACACCGATTTTTAGAATTTCTAATGCTAATGGCTCGAATCTAAGTTGGTACTTGCGATCGGGTAGCCAAGACTTAAATTATAAAAAATTAGGCTATCACGATTTACATGGCATCATTCGAATCGATCTTGATGGTGGGCTTGATATCAATCGTGCTAAGGCGATCGCCGATCAAACTACATACTTAATTCCTCAATATGCTTCTCATCCGACTCGCGATCCGCGTGCGCCACAAAATCTAACACCTGTAGGTGCATTAGAAAAAGAATTAGGAAGAAGAATGGGTAGTCGCGAATTAATATCCCGCCGTTTACGCGACTTTCTGGCGACATCTGCAAATTATAGCCCCCTATAAATCTAGCAACAGAGGTTATGCCTTTCGGCTACGCGAGCGGCATAACCTCTATTAATTCAAAACCCGTAAAGTTGTGCGCCGAACAGGCGTAACTTTACGGGTTTTGGTAATTTATTTTGAACGACCACTTAAAATCAATTTTTTTTAATGTCAGCCTTAGGCTGACATTAAAAAAAATTGATTTTATTGTTTGCAATGCCTACCTAATGCGTTGCAAACAACTTTTATTCGTTATCCCATTTATCTTGGGTATATCCAAGTTTTGTAGCTGCATCTTGTTCCTCGCCATTGAGTTCTTCCCAATTTTTTTCTACGGATTCGGGAACGTCATCTTCGCCTTCCCAACTAGACTGACTCCAGCCGAGTATCCCCCACAGCTTTTGATCTTCGCTGGACAAGTCATCCCATTCAGGAAAATCTAGATCTTCTTCCCAATTTTCTTCATTCCAGCCCAGTTGCGTCCATAGTTCCTGTTCGGCACTAGATAGATCCAACCAACTTAGTTCACTCCAGAATTCGTTAGGATCACCAATTACTTCACGGATGGTAGTCATAGAAATTTTCTCTCAGATTAGAGGTCATCTAAATTGCATCATAGTTTTATTAGTTATTAAGAAGCAATAGTCAAAATTTAACCTACACACGTTCTTTTTTTTTGCTAACTTAATTTTTTTGCCCGATTAATTTTAATAATATGAGTCTTGTTATTAGACTTATTAGTAGACTTAACTGTTTTAATATTAGACCACAAAAAATATGGAGAATGTGCCTGAGAATTGTTAGGGAATTCATCCTCAAGTTTTTCGATTTTAAGCTTACTAATTTACTTTAATGCTTTTATTAATCCAGCTTGCTTATGATAATGGTTATTTACGCAACCTATGTAAATCCGTAATCATGTGTGCTTAATCTGAGTGTCTAAGAATTTAATATTAATAAAATGATTCGAATAAGCAATCGCAGAACCATCCCTCCATCATTGATCCTGTCAACTTAGATCGTCTGAATTTAGGAATCATTAGGGCTATTTATTCTTATTCGTCACAGTGGAATATTTTCTATGAGTATCCCGAACCCGAATCTTGTCATTATTCTCGCTAGTCTGCTCCGCCAAATATGGCAAATTGCCAATAACGCGAATATCATTATTTCTCTGCCCAGACTTAGAATCGCCAGAAGATCATATTTGTAAGTTGTCGTTTGTATCGCCAGATTTTAGCTGTAATTGCTCAATCTCAATAATCACTCGCTTTTGACTTGACATAAGATGATTACGGATTGCCGCTAGAGCTTTCTCTGGATTTCGTTTCGCGATCGCATCATATATTTGTCGATGTTCAGAGCGAATCTCTAAGACTAGAAGATTTTGTTGGATAGTTTGAATTCGTAATATTGCCATCTTGTCGAACAATTGATCAAGCAGAAGTCCTAACCAAGGGTTACCTGAACATTCGGCGATCGCGCGATGAAACTGGTAGTCGATATGGAGTAATTGATAACTGGTAAGTTGATTGGGTTGCTGTCCTATAGCTTTTTCTGCCTGTTGGATGATTAGTTCAATTTTTTCTAAATGGGCAGATGTGGCATATTGGCAAGCCTCGGATACAGACTCCTGCTCTAGTACCAAACGACAGCGATAGAGATGAATGGCATCCTTAGAGGAAAAACTAATTACTCGTAAGTTGCCATTACTGTCTGAGACAATAAGTTGTTCTTTCTGTAGTTGTTGTAATGCTTCACGAATTGGAGTACGGCTCACTTGGAGCTTTGCGGCAATTTGCGTTTCTACTAAACGGGATCCAGCACCAAATTCTCCTGACAAGATTGCCGATCGCAGCACTTGGTAGGTTTGTTCACGTAAAGACTGGGGACGCTGAATTGGCGCAGATGAAGAGAACATTAGCCGCAAAACTCCTAAGAAAACATCTTTTGTGTATACAGTATTATGTATACAGCAGCATACTATATCTACAATCAATGGTCGCTGATGTCATAGAAATTATCATAAAAAATCCGAATCATGGTCATAACATTTTCAAAAACATCAATAAATTGCGATCGCCTTGATCGCCATCTTGCTGAACTTGCAGAAATTGGCAAACTACCGAATGGGGGTGTATGTCGGCTTGCCTTTTCTGATGCAGATGTGCAGGCGCGATCGCTAATCAAAACTTGGATGCTAGAAGCGGGCATGACAGTGCAGGGTGATGCAGTAGGCAATATTATTGGTACTTATGCAGGTACAGAGTCAGGTTCAGCATTAGCGACAGGATCTCACATTGATACAGTGCCTGTGGGTGGTCGCTATGATGGCTGTTTAGGGGTTTTAGCAGGGATTGAAGTAGCACGAGTATTTCATGAAAACCAGTTCCGTTTGCGCCATCCATTTGAGGTAATTGTTTTTTCTGATGAAGAAAATAGCGTCATTGGTTGTAAGGCGATCGCAGGAAATGCACCCACCGATCCAGAACGCTATCGTCGCAAAGATGGCACAGCAATTCAGCCTTGTTTAGCCAAAGTTGGCGGTGATTGGGATTCTCTATCCACAGCAAAGCGCGATCGCAGTGAAATAGCTGCTTTTATAGAATTGCATGTTGAGCAGGGCGGTGTACTTGAATCTCTCAATAAACAAATCGGCGTAGTTATAGGCATTGTCGGTCAATACCGCTTTATGGTGCAGATCATCGGTCGTCCAAACCATGCAGGCACAACACCAATGCATATGCGAAAAGATGCTCTTGTGGCGGCTTCGCAACTTGTCCTAGCAATTAATCGTATAGGAATTTCAGGCTCAGGCGAGCATGTTGCCACAGTGGGCTATCTTACGGTTGCTCCTAATGCCACTAATGTCGTGCCTGCTTGTGTTGATCTGAGTATTGATTTGCGTGATTTATCAGAGGAGAATTTACAATCTTTAATCGCCGAGATTGAACAAGAATGTGAAGCGATCGCCAAAAACACAGGTACAGAAATCATAATTGAGCAGAAGTTGCATGTTTTACCGACTTTAGCTAAACCTGAGTTAATGGAAGTAATTACAAAAGTATGTCAAGAATTGGAATTTAGTTATGAAAATTTACCCAGTCGAGCGGGGCATGATGCACAGGAGATTGGGCGGTTTACGGATATGGGGATGATCTTTGTGCCGAGTCGTGACGGAATTAGTCATTCCCAAGATGAATATACTTCCCCTGAACAATGCGCTCAAGGTGCGAATGTTCTTTTACAGTCGCTTTTAGCGATCGATAGCCTCTATCCATAATCAAAAAAAATATTGATCGCCCAGAGTTCACAGGTGCACATCGAGACTTAGTTGCGGCTTTGTTCTTCTGTCCTGTTTCTAACGTGAATTATAGTTTTATAAATAGTCGTAGAGTTGTTGATCGCGGTCAATTAACCACTATCGATCTACCCATTTTGATTGAACAGACAAACAAATTGTCACTTGCAATGTTATAGTAAATCACCAAAAATTTAATAAAAGCAGAAATTGTTTTGTCGGGCTTCGCATGACGAAACAATTTCTGCTTTTATTTGCACAGTTTATTTAATTTTTATGGACAGCTATAACCGTCGAAAGTTTTTAATTCGGGCTCGGAACTTGACCTATGCTGGGGCGACAAGTTGGCTCAGTGGCTGCGGAGGGGCATTGAGCAACTCTGATGCTCGCTCTGTTAATCTGTTAAATGATAGCGACAATACAGAGCGGATTATCGTCATTGGTGCAGGGATCGCAGGTATTACGGCTGCCAAAAAATTGCAGGCTCAAGGATATCGGGTAATTATTCTAGAAGGTCGCGATCGCATCGGGGGGAGAATGTGGACAGATAATTCTTTAGGTTTTCCTTTGGATCTTGGTGCTGCATGGATTCATACACCTGATGGTAATCCCATAACTCCTTTGGTCAAACAATTTGGTATCCAGACTGTTGTCTCTGATCCTGAATCGCAATGGAATTATAAAGGAGTCGATCAACTGCTAAGTAAATCTGAAGAACGGATGATCAATAAAGCCCTGCAATCTTTTATGGATAGGGCTATCAAGTTAAAAAATTCCGCGTCATCGCAGCAGATTACGCTAGCAGATATTGCACAACAAATAATTGAATCTGAAGAACTTACAGGAATCACTCTCAAAGGGTTTCGGGCAACCCTATCTTCGACAATTGAGAGTGAAGTTGGAGATGACATTGCAAATTTAGGAGTCAAAGGATTTGATGAAGACTCAGAATTTAAAGGAGGAGATGTAGTTTTTCCGCAAGGTTATACGCAACTTATACATGCTCTATCCAGAAATTTAGATATTCGTACTAAACATATTGTGCAGCAAATTGCCTATGATGATAATGGCGTAAAAGTGACCACAGACAATGGTGTTTTTAACGGGGCGCGAGTGATTGTTACAGTTCCATTAGGTGTGTTAAAACGTGGTTCTATTAAGTTCTCACCAGCATTGCCTAAGCCTAAATTAGAAGCAATTAAACAATTGGGTATGGGAGCATTAAATAAATTAGTATTAAAATTCCCTAAACAGTTTTGGCCATCTCAGCCTCACATCATGGCATATGTAAATGGCAATATACCTGATCGCTATGTTGAATTTTTCAACTGGCAGAAATATATTCAGCAGCCGATTTTAGTCGCCATGTTTAGCGGTAATTTTGCGCGATCGCTCTCACAGATGCCTAAATCTGAAGCAATAAAAAATATTATGTCTGACTTGCAAGCGATGTTTGGCAAAGATATTCCGTTACCAAACGCCACATTATTAACCCAATGGCATAATGATCCCTTTGCTTATGGTTCCTATTCAACATTTTCTTTCAATGCTAATATTCAAGACTGCGATCGCTTAGCAGAACCGATCGGCGAACGGGTGTTTTTTGCGGGAGAGGCAACCAATGGTAAATATTTGGGAACTGTCCATGGGGCTTTATTGAGTGGAAAAAGAGAAGCCAATAGGATTGCTAAGATCGTTAAATAATTCGAGATGCGCGGCTTTGCCGCGCATCTCGAATTATTTATAAGGGATACAAAAACAATTTAAAAGGCTTACTAAGCAAGCCTTTTAAATTGCTTCTTGGTTTCTAAGTCAGCGCAAAGCGATATAACGATAATGGCTATATGCTAAATCTTTATGTATTGATGTATACAGAAATTTTCTTTTCGCTAACCTTAAATGAAGCTTGCTTTTGTATACAGTATACATATTCAAATCTACAGAGCGATAATGATTCATACCTTCAAGAAACAGTTATACAAAATCTTCCTTCTTGCGGTTTCCACAACAGTACTTGCTGCTTGTAACGCTGCACCGCCTACTAGTACAAGTACAACTACCACTGCTGACAAACCTGCTGCAACCACCACAACTGCCCAATCAGGCACGCCTGACAAAAAAGCCAAGCAAGACATTCGCGTACAATTACCTTTCTTGAAACAAAGCCTTGACGCACCATTGATTTGGGCGATCGAAAAGGGATACTTTGCAGAAGAAGGATTAAATGTTAGTTACGAGCGCGGTTTCGGCAATGCTGATACTATTAGTAAGCTCGGTACTGGTAAATATGACATAGGGTTCAGTGATATCTATAACGCGATGGAATTCAATGACAAGAATCCTAATGATAAGATTCTTGCTGTTGCCTTTTATCAAAACAAAGCTCCTTTCTCTATTGTTACGTTTAAGACAAATGGAATTAAGACCCCTTCGGAATTGGTAGGGAAAAGACTAGGTGCGCCCGCAGGTGATGGCCCCCGTAAACTCTTTCCACTTTTTGCAAAGGAGGTAAAGATTTCTCCTGATTCTGTGACTTGGGACACAATGGAACCAAAGTTGCGGGAAACTTTTCTATTACAGGGAAAAGTTGATGCAGTCAGTGGCTTCTATACTTCCGTTGTGCCATCGCTGATCAAGGGTGGTAGGACTATGGATGACATCCAAATCTTCTTCTATGACGAGTTTGGGTTAGATTTCTATGGTAATGGCATTTTAGTCAAACAAGATTTTGTGTCTAAAAATCCTGAAGCGATTAAGTCATTCCTCAAAGCCTATTTCCGAGGAATGCAGGAAGTGATCAAGGATCCTACGGCAGCTTTAGATTTAGTTGTTTCGACCGATCAAAGTAAGCTAATGGATCGAGATGCTGAAAAGTTACGCCTGAAATTGGCGATCGAACGTATGTATGTTACCCCAGAAGTTGAAGCTGGAGGTTTTGGCGGTGTTGACATTAAACGCCTAGAGAAGAGTATTACGCAGACTGTGGAAGGCTTTAAGCTGAAACCTGTGACAGCAAATGATATTTTCACTGATAAGTTTTTACCAGCGAAAGAACAACGAACAGTTCCTCCGACTAGCGATCGCAAACCATTACTTTAATCTCACTATTGGCATTATAAAATGGTACAGCCTCTAACATCTCCAGACTCTGCAACTCAATATTCTTCTATGCCCTTGCTAGAATTTGACCATATTGGTTTGGAATATCCCTTTGGTGAATCAATACGTCGGATTATTCAGGAAATTTCCCTCGACATCAAAGCGGGTGAATTTGTCTCCTTTGTCGGTCCCAGTGGATGTGGCAAAACCTCGATTTTACGAATGGTTTCAGGATTAAGTCCAACTAAAATTGGTGAGTTGCGCTGTCATGGTCAAGCTGTTACCAAGCCTCTCAAAAATGTAGGTATTGCTTTCCAAAATCCTGTGCTGCTACCTTGGCGACGCACTATTGATAATGTTTTACTGCCCTTAGAAGTAGTTCATCCCTACAAGCGCGACTTTAAAGTTAAACATGCTCTCTATGTGGAAATGGCACAGAAACTGTTGCAAGCAGTGGGCTTAAAGGATTTTCAGCAGCAATTTCCTTGGCAATTGTCAGGTGGAATGCGCCAGAGAGCTTCTCTTTGTCGTGCTTTGATTCATCAACCTGAGATTCTATTGTTAGATGAACCCTTTGGAGCGCTAGATGCCTTCACCCGTGAAGAAATGTGGGTAATGCTGCAAAATTTATGGATGGAAGCTAAGTGCGTGGGTATTTTGATTACCCATGATTTACGTGAGGCTGTGTTTCTCTCAGATACCGTCTATGTGATGAGTCCGCGTCCCAGTGAGATTGCCTTCAAGTTGACAATTGATCTACCGCGTCCCCGCACTTTAGAAATGTGTCTCAGTGATGAATTTGCTCGTCTTGCCGCCGAATTACGTCGCCATATTCATAAAAACTAAACCAGTAAACCAGCCAAGAGAGAAGATGCAAAGCATCTTCTCTCTTGGCTTATATTTTGAACATGAGGATGGTATATGCAAGGAACTATGGAGAATACAAGGCGATCGCCTAAAAAGTTTGATTTTGATGCTTTTCTGAATACAAAAACCGCAACAATAGCCATGCCGACGATTGCGGCGATTTTGCTATTTATTCTTTGGGAAATTGCCGTATGGGCACTAAAAATTCAACCTTTTAATTTACCAGCCCCTTCTAAAATATTAGAAGCATCAATCAAATTTGCGCCACAACTCGCAGAAAACTCACTCCGAACAATCTGGACTACCTTTGCAGGTTTTATACTTGCTAGTGTGGTCGGCGTGATTTTAGGTTTTTTGATTGGTTATTCTAAGTTAATCTATCTAACTTTTTATCCATTGCTCGTTGCCTTCAATACAATTCCTAAGTCAGCCTTAGTACCATTACTAGCCGTGTGGTTTGGAGCCAATGCGATTCCTGCGATCGTTACTGCCTTTTTACTCGCATTTTTCCCGATCGCTGTTAATGTTGCCTTAGGACTAGAAACAATTGAACCTGAGATGAAGGATGTCTTGCATGCCCTAGGCGCATCGGATTTTGAGATTTTTCAAAAAGTAGGCTGGCCACACACATTACCCTATGTCTTTGCTTCTCTCAAAATTGCAGTTTCTTTTTCCTTCATCGGGGCTGTAATTGCCGAGTCGATCGCCTCAAATGCAGGTTTAGGTTATCTGATCGTACAGGCGGCATCAGACTTTAATGTACCTCTTGCCTTTGCTGCATTGATTGCTCTTGCGATTTTGGGGGTCATGCTCTACTCCCTATTTGTCGTCATAGAAAAGAATGTAATCTATTGGGCAAGATAAACCTTTAGCAAGCAATAAAAAAGGCTCGCATACGCGAGCCTTTTTTATTATGTTGGCTTGTGTAACCATGCCCAATGGCGATAGTTTTGATGCAGATGATCCTTGGGTTCATTAACTAACATATCTTCTTCAAATCTTTGGCGATCGCGATTGTCGCTATTTCTTTGTTGTCTATGATTTTCACGAGGAGTTTTCATAACTCTTTTTGACACATAAATATTTATTTATATTTGTATTATAAACTACATTTAGCTTGAAATAAATATTAGGTCATCACTTTATCACATTACAAGCAATTGCCACCAGTCTTGTTAGGACAAAAAAAGAAGTGAGTAGCGGCGCTTTG
>CALRWX020000085.1:0-17326 GCA_943371975.1 Pseudanabaena sp. UWO311
AAACGGCAAACACCACCACCAAGATGGCAAAGCCATCCAGAACTACTTATGCAAAGGATGCGGTAAGAGATTTAGCGAAAGGACAGGAACCGTAATGTCAAGGCTGAGAACCCCAGTAAGTATAGTTTGTTTGCTCTGAAGATGAGGAGTGAGGGGATGGGAATCAGAGCAAGAGGGAGAGTGCTGGAAAAATCCCATACAAGTATCATGAGATGGGAGCAAAAATTGGCAGCCCAGTCAGAGCAATGGAGTCCCCCTGCAGGAGCAGATATAACAGTCGAAGGAGATGAGGTTTACACTCGCGTGGGCGAGAACCTTCCCCCCCTCAGAGACAAAAGGGTGGAAGTGACATTCATCGAAACCTGTATGCTAAGAATACCGAAGGATTGCAACGAGCAGTCACGGTGCAACGCTTAGTTCACAACTGGGTAAGACCTCATGTGGGCTTAGGAAAGAACAAGACTCCATCTATGGCGATCGGACTATATCACCGACCGATTTCTATGCTGGAGTTGCTATCACTGCGCGGGTTTCATTCCCTCTCGATTTAACTGACCAGTGCCAAAAGCTAGTCATGTGCAGATGAAACATCAAGACGGAAGAGTTGTTACAATTCCCGTTCATTCAGGTAAAAACCTCGGCAAAGGTTTGCTTCTCAAAATTTTACGCGATGCCGATCTCACCAAAGAGCAACTAATCGATTTATTAGCTTAATCCTGCATAGCAAAAGCCCCTTGCAAACCCGCAAAGCCTTATAATAGAAAGACACTTAGTAATAATTGCTGATTGCATTTGGGGCAATCATTACCAAGCCATGCAAGGAAAAATTTAGTAGCCCTATGACTGAAATCTTAGAAGATCGGATTATTCCCACAGACCTGCGCGGCGAAATGTCGCGATCGTATCTGGAATATGCCATGAGCGTGATCGTCGGTCGCGCCCTGCCCGATGCCCGTGATGGACTCAAACCCGTACACCGTCGCATTCTCTACGCCATGCACGAGTTGGGCTTGAGCGCCGATCGCCCGTTTCGGAAATGCGCCCGTGTTGTCGGTGACGTAATCGGTAAATATCACCCCCACGGTGACACCGCCGTCTATGAAGCACTCGTAAGGATGGCGCAGGACTTTTCGATGCGCGATCGCATGGTCGATGGTCATGGCAACTTCGGCTCTGTGGATAACGATCCCCCTGCGGCGATGCGATATACCGAATGTCGTCTGACCCGCATTGCCCAGACAGGAATAATTCAGGATATCGAGCGAGATACAGTTAACTTTGGTGATAACTATGACGGTTCGCAACAAGAGCCGCTAGTCATGCCAGCGCGGATTCCGCAACTTTTGCTGAATGGCTCGTCGGGGATTGCGGTGGGGATGGCGACAAATATTCCGCCCCACAATTTGGGTGAGTTAGTGGATGGCTTAGTTGCCTTGATTGCCGATCCTAGTCTTAGCGATTTGGAATTAATCAGATATATTCCAGGCCCTGATTTCCCCACAGGCGCGTTAGTTTTAGGAAGCGATGGTATTCGCGAAACCTATACGACTGGGCGCGGTTCGATTACTATGCGTGCGGTGGCAAGTTTTGAAACGCTTTCAGGCTTAGGACGGCAGGATCGTGAGGCGATTATCATTACGGAAATGCCTTACCAAACCAATAAGGCTTCGCTGATCGAAAGAATCGCGGAAATGGTCAACGAGAAAAAGCTTGATGGTATTTCCGATATTCGGGATGAAAGCGATCGCGATGGAATGCGTTTAGTTATTGAACTAAAGCGCGATGCCTATCCTAAGGTTGTGTTAAATAATCTCTATAAAGCTACACCTTTGCAATCGAATTTCAGTTGCAATATGCTTGCCCTAGTGGATGGCGAACCAATTACGCTGACTCTGCGCCATGCTTTACAGGTATTTCTGGACTTCCGTTATGAAGTGATTACGCGCCGTACTCAGTACGAACTTCGCAAAGCTCAAGAGCGCGATCATTTATTGCAAGGTTTATTGATTGCCTTAAATCATCTTGATGCTGTAATTGCATTGATTCGGGGAGCCGATGATAGTGCCGCAGCTAAGGCGGGATTGATTGAGAACTATGCACTTTCGGAAGCGCAAGCCGATGCGATTTTGGCGATGCAATTGCGCCGATTGACGGCTCAAGATGCCGATAAGATCCATGATGAGCATGATCAGCTAGTTGCCAAAATCATCGATCTAGAACATATTCTCGCTAATCGCGATCGCATTCTCACCATAACCCGTGAAGAACTAGAAGCAATCAAAACTGAATTTGCCACACCACGGCGTACCAGAATTCTCCCTAATGAAGGTGATATTGATACTGCGGATTTGATCGCTAATCGCGAAACCATCGTGATGGTGACAGAACAGGGCTATATCAAACGGATGCCTGTGGATACCTTCGCCGCTCAAAATCGGGCGACTAGAGGTAAGGCAAGCGCCAATGTTAAGGATGATGATGCGATCGCCCATTTCTTCGCCTGCCGTAGTCATGATAAGGTTCTCTTCTTCACCGATCGCGGTAAGGTCTATGGCGTGAAGGCTTATGAAGTTCCTGAATCTAGCCGCGCCGCTCGTGGTACAGCCGTTGTGCAGTTATTACCGGTCGCTGCCAATGAAAAAATCACCACCGTATTACCGATTAGTGAATTTAGCGAAGATGAATATCTAGTCATGCTTACGGCTGGGGGATATATCAAGAAAACTAAACTTCCTGCCTTTGCCAATATTCGCTCCAATGGACTGATTGCGATCGCTCTCGAAGAAGGTGATTTATTACGCTGGGTACGTCGAGCTAAAGCTGATAATACAATCATCGTCGGTTCTCGTCAGGGAATGTCAATACGTTTTCGTACTGACCATGAGCAGTTGCGTCCGATGGGACGGGATACTCGCGGTGTGCGATCGATGCGTCTGACGGGTGATGATGAAATTGTGAGTATGGATATTCTGCCCGCAGGTTTAGCGGAAATTGAGGAGGTTGAGGATTCTGAAGAAGATATTGATTTGACCGTAACTGTCAATGAAGATGAGACTCTGGAAACGGAGACTGCTGACGTTGAGAGCGAAAAAATTCAAGGACCTTGGGTATTAGTAGTCACCAGAGGCGGCTATGGTAAGCGGGTTCCTGTGAATCAATTCCGTATTCAAAAACGTGCTGGTAAAGGCTTGCGTGTCACTAAATTCAAATCTGGTCAAGATCAACTCGCTTCTCTCTGTTTAGTTGATGAAAACAACGAGTTAATGATCGTTACTAGTCGCGGTATTGTCATGCGGCAATCTACCGATGCGATCGCCCGTCAATCGCGCACAGCGAGAGGTGTACGGTTGCAAAGACTCGATGCTTCCGATGCGATCGTGGGTGCAACTCTCGTTCCACCTGCATTGGAAGAAGAGCTCGACGAAGTGGAGATTCAAAGTGGTGATGTAGTTGCTGTCTCCATAGATACAACTACAGATTCTGTAGACACAGTTACCGAAGATTAACCGCTAGTGGAGAAATGGCTCAAAGTGCCATTTCTCTACTATTGCGGTTTTCATTTTGCCTACGGCAAAATGAAAACTCAAAACTCTTACTGGAATTGATTTGTATTTTTCAAATAAGTACCTACTGATTTGAAAAATATTGTGGCGCAAAAAAGTATAGTTGACATATACCTACTATACTTTTCTACACCTAAACAGGCTAGGATAAAAGTACATCAACTAATCAGGAATTAACAATGGTAGAACGTCCAATCAAAAAAGCTGATCGTCAATCTAAGCCAGAAGGTAACGAAAATACAGACGCAAAACGGGCTGACGACTCCGACAAAAAGCGTTCTAGCCGTGACGGGGGGAAAGGTAAAAGAGATAAAAGAGGTGGAAGAGATGAAGAAGTCAAGGCTCCTGTAAATCTCGCCCTAATAAGAGGTCCTAAACCCAGCAAACCACAGCCAGTCGTAGAAGAAGTTGTCGCTGAAGAAGGCGCAGCACCTGAAGAAGCGACCGAAGCATAACCTCAAGCATTAAGCACCGTGCTTTGAGCGGTGCTTAATTGCCGTAAATAATCCTTGAGTCGGACTAAAAATTAAAGTCAATAAAAATAGCAGCAATACGGCTAAAACGATCGCAGGACCAGAGGGTAAGTTGAGATAGTAACTGGCATATAGTCCAATGGCACTTGCCGTCACCCCAATACCTGCACCCACAAAAATCATCTGATGTAATTCTTTGACTAACAAGTAAGCGGTAATTGCAGGACCAACTAAGAGCGATACCACTAACACTACGCCCATCGTTTGCATACTGGCAATAATCGTCAAAGTTACCCCCGCCATTAATCCTAAATAGATCAGGTTAACGGGTAAACCTAAAGCTTGCGCCCCATTACGGTCAAAGGTGTAAAACAATAATTGCTTATAAAACATTGCGATCGCGGTAAGCACGATCACCGTAATGATTCCTGCCCGAACTGTGTCTGTTTGGCTAACGCTGAGGATATCGCCAAACAGAAAGCCATGCAGGTCAATCTTAATTTTCAGCAGAGAAATTAACAAAATTCCGATCGCGAAAAAACTTGAGGATGTCAGCGCCATCGCCGCATCTACCTTAACGCGAGTTTGCGATCGCAACCATGCAATCAAAAATGCACTACCAAGCCCTGAGATAAACGCCCCGATCGCTACATCGATACGCCAAAAAAAGGCGATCGCCATGCCAGGCATGACCGTATGGGTCATCACATCCCCTAACAAAGCCATACGCTGCACGATCAAAAAACAACCGATTGCTGGGCAAATAATTCCTGCTAAACCACCCGCGATCAAGGCATTTCGCATAAATTCTAGGGCGAGCGGTTCAGTAAACCATTGCCAGATGGTATAGGGGATAAATTGGGCAAATATTGGCGAAGTCATGTTAAAAATTTGAGATAAGCCTCTCAGATGTTGTGTCACCTGCGTAGCAGGCGAGAGTACAATCTTAGCTGATCAGGTGGGGGGGCGCGAATCTCTCCATTGACAAACCTCCAGAGATCTAAAAGCTGTGGTGCACACGCAGTGTGCACCACAGCTTTTAGATCTGTTCTTTAATTATCCCCGAATACTTGCCGAGGTTACTCTGGATATTTACGCCCAAAAATTATAAATAATTTATGAGTCAGCGATTATTTAAACAAGTGCTGGGGAAGACTGAAGTGATTGCGCTTAGTTATCCCCTTATTACCCAAGATTTACTTATCCGCTATCGTGATGTATTTCAAGCAGAACTAACAGATTCGGAACTTGCGGAAATAGCTTTTCTCCAAGAGAAGTTAAATAAACACATGATCGCGATCGCTCTATTTGGGATGGTTTCACGAGGTAAGACTTCACTTCTCAATGCTTTATTTGGACAAAAGCTAGGAGAAACAGGAGCAATTAATGGAGTAACCAAAGCGGTTAGTACCTATGTGTGGAAAATACCCACATCCTCAGATATTGGAAGAAATAAGGATCAAAAATTAGAGTTACAGTTGATCGACACGCAGGGACTAGATGAAGTTGGAGGAGAAATAGGAGGCATCGTTGCCCTTGAATCGGCAAAGCGTGCTGATTTGATTTTGTTTGTAATCACAGGAGATTTGACAAGGCTAGAACAGGAAGCTATTACCAAACTTCAGACTTTCTATAAACCAATTTTGTTGGTTTTCAATAAAGCCGATCTGTATTCTGAAAGCGATCGCGAGGCACTTTATGAAGCATTACAAAATGAAGAAATGCGTAAACTCATCTCCCCGCAAGAGATTATCTTCACAGTGGCTGAGCCGCTACCTGTGAAAGTGCGTTTACAATATCGTGATGGTCGAGCGAGTCAAGAAGTTTGGGAGCAACCACAGCCCGATGTCCAAGCTTTAAAAGAGAGAATAGTTGCTTTGCTAAATGCCGAAGGAAAAGCTTTACTCTCGATCAATGTATTGCGATCGCTGTTAGAAATCCAAAATACTGTCACCCAGAGATATGTACAGAAATTAAAATCATCAAGCGCGATCGCTGCAATTATCTTTATGGGTGAATCGTTAGGTTTATTATTGTCCCCTTCAGTATGGATAGATGGTGCAATTAGTGGGATTTCAAATGGGATTTTCGCGCTATGGGCGATCTCTAAATACCCTAGTCAGAAAAAATATTTATGGTTCATCCTAATTATAGCGATCGCATCTCTATCGGGCGCTTTAGGCATCGATTATGAAGTTACTCGTTATCTCCAAATCCTATGGACTGGTTTGAGTATAGCAGTTCTCTTTAAAGGCATTATTTCTGATCTGGAAAATAGTCGTAGTTCTGGCAACCTAAGTGCTAAAAAACTCATTGCTGAAATCATTCAATCTGCCCCTGACAGCTCAATTCTAAAACGCTTTGAAAATGTCTTCGGCACTGCCATATACTAAATAATTCTGCTCATTATTTAACCAATCTTCAAAGAGCTTATCTAATATCATCTGATATCGCTGTGGCGTTAATTCTGCGTGAATAAACTTTTCTACCATTAACAAATGATAACCGCGATCAATTTTGATCGGATATGTCACCTTATCAACTTCTGCACCAAAAACTATAGGTGCAATATCTGGATGAATATTATAGCGATCGATCTCGCCTTCATATCCACATTTTTGTCTGCGTTGCTCATCAATATCATAAAGATGGGCAGCTAGATAAAAACTGATTTCTTCCTCTTCAATTTGATAAAAAAGCTCTTGAGCTAAAGCCTCATCATTTACAATTATCTGATAAAGCAAAACGCGATCAAAATTAATCCGACTTTGAGCAAATATTCTTTCTACATCTTTAGCAAATAAATGATTAGCCAATTTCTGGGCTAGCAAACGTTTTGTAATGCCAAATTCCCACTCTTCAGGAGTGATCATTTGCTCTGATAACCACGCCAAAGTGTCTGATGTTTTTTCTAGGTGGTTTTTTAGTCGAAATCCATCAACTTCTGCTTGAATTTCTTCAGGGGCAACGACTATTCCTTTAGCGATCGCCGTCTGATTAATAATTTTTTGGTGCAAAATACTAGAACAGATATCTTTATACTGCACATTGCCCTTTAAGAAGGTAACAACCTTTTCTGGAGAGTCTTGTATGGTAAGTAGTCTAGACATTTGTTAAACCCTCATTGACAATCAATCTGCTTGAACATCTACACTGGTAATAGGTACATCGTCAGTAGAAACACTAGCAAAAGCACTACTAGATGAACTTCCATTGTGATTAACCTCAGTCTTGCTACTTTTGCTAGTCACACCTGTAGATGATGTCGCTTCGGCGCTGCTAATGCTCTGAGAATCGCCACCCCTTGACGAACTGGAACTACTAGAACTACTAGCAGTAGAATAAATTGCTGTATGAGAACGATTTGCTTTTGTCATGACTTTTCCATCTTGTGTTATACCCCGCTCAGTTGCGGATCTGAATATTGCTCTTTCATTTGCTGGGGTTCTATCTCCTGGGGTTCTATCTCCTGCTGATTATCTGATTTACTTTCTCATCCCCTTTGTATGGAACAATTTCTCTTGGCTAGAGAAGTTAGAACCACCAATTGCTGAATGGTTTTGAGCTAAACCAAAGTAATTGTTGATAAGTTCAGAAGCTGCACTCAAGGAATATTTTTGAGATGAAGAGGGGCTTGAAGAAATGAGTGCTGTTGCTAGTTCATTGGCGTAAACCAAACCATTAATACCGATTGCTAGTCTAGAAGTATTGGTAGCAGTAAGAACACCTTGGGAATCACTACTAAAATTTTCAGTGAATACATTTGTTTCAGAGAAAGAAAAAGTAGCGGCTAAGGTTGAGGCTAAATTGAGCGATAAGCTAGAGACTACAGAAGAAACAATTAACAATAGATCCTGTGAATATTTAATCAAACCTATTTTATTTTTTATAGCACACTTCTATTCATTTATATCATTATCAAAATAAAGTCGTAGTATATTGACAGAATATTATATAAGATACAAAATCAACCAATATGCTGCAAGAAAAAATTACAGTGTTCTGGTTGATTTTATTTTGTAATTATGAAATTTCATCTAACATAAGATTGAGTACCAACGTTAGCAGATGTACTTCCATTAATTGCAAAAGCTCCCGCTACTCCAGTAGCAGCCCCGAATACTGGTCCACCCTTGGATAAAGAAGCACTACCACTAAAGCCAACGGCAGTCGAACTTGAAAGGGTAGGAGCTTTTTTTATCGTACCACCCATGACATTTCGGTCATTAATAATGCAGAAATCCAAGTCGCAAATGATTAGACAACTCATGGTTTTTATTGAATGTTAATAATATAAGTTTACGATCTAATTACACTAAAGACTCACTATGTTGTTTCACAGCTTTTTAAGCTCTTAAACACATAATTAAATATTAACTAGATAGCATGGAACCCAAACATATCTAGTTAATATCTAATATATGAAATTAGTTTCTAAGTCTCAAATCAAACAATTAGAAAATTCCTACGCCAGCAAGAGAACCAGAGTATGCGCTTTGACTACCGCTAGCAGAGCCAGCAGAAAATGCAACTCCACTTCCACGTCTACCTTGATTACCAGCAGCAAAAGAAACTGTCTGAGCATTGCTGTATCGACCTGTTGCATAAGCGGTTGAAACACCAAGCGCTACTACAGTTCCACCTACAATGTCGGTAGATTCAGAAACAACTTCGATGTGATTGAGGTTAGAAATAAACATTGGTTTTATCCTTGTTTTACTTATTTTGTTTGCAGCTATTTGTTTTTGCTGTTGTTAGTAATATAGTGGACTTGTTCAAAGAGGTGTTGCCAAATTGGCAGATTATTTTTTGATTATTATTGTTTGTTAATTAATTAAATAACTTAAAAGAGACTTAATTCATTAAAAAATTAAATCTCTTTTAAATTATTTAGTTTTTATTATCTATGCAGAAATTTAGATAACTTCGATGGTAATTGTTGAAAATGCACTTAGTGTATCAGTACCTATAGTAGCAAGAGCAGTGGAAGAAGATAAATCCCCCGTAGCAGTGCTTGAAGCTGTAGATCTAACGACAGTATCTGGCTCAAAAGTAACCGCAGATGCAGATGCAGATGTCTCAATACCACCTCTAACTTGAGTTGTTGCGGCCACAATTCCTATATGGTTTAGGTCAGAAATATTCATTTTTGTTACTTGATCTATGGGTATCAGAAACATAGCGAATTTAATTCGAAAAATGTTGCCAAATTGGCAGAATGTTTTTTGCTATTACTAATAGCTGTTGCAAGCAAATAGCGTAATCAATATTTAAATTAATTACACTATTTTCAAGTTGTTTGATTTTTCTTATGTCAACTTCTATCCAAATCAAAAATGGATATTTTGCCAAAATTCTAGAAACCTGTTGCCACCACTAACTTTTTGTTCTTGAGAATTCACTGGCTCTAAATAATTAAGATCGCCAATTTGAGTTGTAGTTTTGCTCTCTGAGTGGTGATGAAGATGAACGCAATTGTTGCTCGACCTACTCATAAGAGTATTTTCTTTGAGCAATCGGTTGTAGGTACGATAGGGAATATATTGCAGAGGGTTGTACCCTTCGATTCGTAAAAGTAAAACACAAGCCCAAGAATACTTACCATCGATAATTGCGGAAATCACCTGATTGAGATGTTCAGAATTAATTTGAGGTTTTGACTTGTTTGTAGTGTGGGGAGCAGTTGGATTCATCGTATATTCTCCTTATCGATAAAAATCTGTTTGTGGGATTTTATAACGGTTGGTCTCATTTCAGTGTTGAGCGTCTTATCTTTCCAAGATCCTGCATTATAGGCTAGTTCCACCTTCTCGCATTTGTTGAATTGGATCTAACAAGACATCAATAATGCGACGGTGACGAATCACAATCTCGGCATTTGCTGTTTGTCCTGCTTTAAAGGCAACCTTGCCAGAATTACTATTTACATAGTCACGATCTAGAGAGACCCGTACTTGATAAAAAGCTCCAGACTGTTGATCGGGCTTAGCATCAGCAGATATTTCAATGACCTTGCCCGTTACCAAACCATAGTTCTGATAGGGATAGGCATCCAGTTTGATTTGGACAGTCATTCCTGCCTTCACAAATCCTGCTTCGCGAGTTGGCAAATTCGCCAGCAGAATCAATGGTGCATCTTTGGGAGCAATTTCGGCAATGCTTTGACCAGCTTGGATAACCTCGCCAGTATTCCGCACATTTAAGGATGAAACTACACCATCAATGGGAGCATAGAGATATTTCTGTTGTAAGCGGGAGTTCGCACTATTTAGTTGGATTTGACTCTCAGAGATTTTTGCTTGCAGTTGACTCAACTCAATTTCCAATAGTTGAATTTTTTGCTGAGATTCCAGAGTCGTAGTTTTGGCTTCAGCATCTTTTTTGATTGTTCCTGCCTGCAAACGTTCGATTTCTGCTTGTGATTGGTCAAGTTCACTTTGGTTACGAATAATGCTGAGGCGGCGATCGCGTAGATTTTGTTGAGCCTGAAAAATTTGTTCTTGCAGGGTTGTCCGTTCTTGCAGTTTGCCTTGACTAATCGCCATCTGACTCGCTCGTAATCCCTGTTCTGCCTGAAAGACATACTCTTTAGAGAGTGCGCCTTCTTCTACGAGGGGTTTGATCCGTTCTAGCCGTTCCGCTAAGGCATTAGCTTCAATTTGCCTTTGATTTAACAAGTCTTGAGAAACAGAAACTAGAGGATTTGTACGCTCAATTCGTTCGAGGTCAGTAGCGATCGCCTCTTGATGTTGATTTAGCAATCCCGCCATTTCAATGGATTTGGACTGAGCTTGCAAAATTGTGGCTTCCTGCATTCGCAGATCGGCTTTGGCGATCGCCTCACGGGTTTCTGCTTCTAGGCGAGTTTTGGCAATTAAAGCTTCCTTTGTTTTAAGCTGTGTTTGGAGATCGCGCAATATTTGCTGTAAGCGATTTACTTCATCTTGAGCCAGTTGGGTATCCAATACGACTAACTTCTGTCCAGCTTTAACTAAATCTCCTTCTTTAACCTGAATGCTAGATACTTTGCCAATTTCAATGGGATGGACTTTATATACATCTCCTTGGGGAATTAAGCGTCCTTGAGCTTTACCGACTTCATCAATTTGCCCAAAAATTGCCCAAGTTGTGAATATCACGCCGAAGGCTAACCCACCGAGCAGAACATAATGGGAAAGTTTTGCGGGCGGTTGATCGAGAATGGATTGAACAGGGTTTGACCAATTGGTTGAATGAGTGGATATCTGTTGATCTGAAGTTTTATCAATTTTGAGAGGTGGAGGATTAGATGCGATCGCCTCCTCTTTTTTGGGGCTTACATTGGGGCTTGCATTTAAACTTTTCGGTATAATCATTCTTCAATCCTCAAGCTTGCATTGGTAGATTTCGAGTTAGTTATTAGATAAAATGAGACCTTAGATACTAATAATTAATAAGTGATTAGTTTGTATAAAACTATTATAGGCAGACAATTATGTGGGAAATCTGAAGAATAGTATGAATTTAATTAAGATTATTTAATCGTCTTACGCAAAAGCTTTTAGGATCTTTGCCTTTCTTGCAAGTATTTAGGATTGCTATATTACAACTCAATAGACTCTAATTAATTCATTAATAATACCCAATAGATATGACTAAATATAACAAGCTAAATTGCCTATATTTAGCTATAACATATATATTTTAATAACTGAATTTGTGGTATAAAAGGTCAAATTGCTGTCCGAATAAATGATAGTAAATACCTTTAAGATCCATCAATTAATCATGGGTTTCTACTTCGGCTAAAATTCCTTGTTCGAGAACTAAAATATAATCAACATTGCCAACTTTGGAAAGTCGATGTGCAATGAGAAAAGTGGGGTAATCTCTGAAATAGGTTAAAATTCCTCTAAATTTAGAATTTCTATTCTATACTTTAACCTAGCTAATATTCTTACATAAACTATATTTTAAATTTCTGCCAGATTGGCAACACAAATTAGTTATATAGAGTTTTAATAATTATTAATCAAATAATGCATTCAAGTTTATTAACAACAAATATTATGTTGATATCTGATCTTCCATATCTTGAAGAAATTTCGACCAAAGATTTAATCTTTGGCAGTGCTTTATTGGCATTAAATGCATTTGCATTAGCAACTGGTGTTAATACATTAGCTAATGCAAGTACATCTGTTTTCCTTAGAACTATAGGAAAAATTACTATAGGAATTGGTAGAGGAACAGCCTCAGCAGTTGGCGATAATCCTATTGCTTCTGTCAATGCTTATTCATCAGGTTTTGATATAGTGTTAACAAGAACAGTCTCAAGAACAAGTTCAAACTATGCCTCTAAGACTGTTAATGTAATAGCAATAGATTTACCGTTTGTATAGTAGTCAGAGACAATTTATATCATAAAAAAATGGAGAGTGATAGAAATATTCCTCTCTATTTTTTTATGCTTACTATATTAAAGATCTAATTGTTGTCCGACTAAATGATAGTAAATACCTTTACGTTCCATCAATTGATCATGATTTCCTACTTCAGTCAAAATTCCTTGATCGAGAACTAAAATACAATCAACATTGTGAACCGTAGAAAGTCTATGGGCAATGATAAAAGTGGTGCGATCGCTGCTAATGCGATCAAGATTTTGCTGAAATCTTCTTTCGGAATCCGTATCTAAAGAACTGGTGGCTTCATCAAGAATTAAAATTCTCGGCTTTGCCAAAAGCGCACGGGCGATCGCAATCCGTTGTCTCTGGCCACCCGATAGAGTGGAGCCTCGCTCTCCTACCTGTGTGTTATATCCCAAAGGAAACGACTGGATAAAAGCATGGGCTTCAGCTAATTTAGCAACTTCTACTACCTGTTCCAAACTAAAATCCGATCTATATAAAGTAATGTTTTCCAAAATCGTACCAGAGAATAAAAAACACTCTTGGGGAACGACACCTAACTGACTACGGAGGGAATTAGGGGAAATTTGTCGCACATCATGATCATCAATGCAAATGCGTCCAGATTTGGGGTGATATAAGCCTTGTAATAATTTAACTAAGGTGCTTTTGCCCGATCCACTGCGACCAACTATGGCGATCGCCTGTCCTTTTTGGGCATGAAAGGAAATATTTTGGAGCGTGTATTTTTCGTCATCTTCACCATAACGGAAGCAGACATTCTCAAATTTCACATCACCCGCGATCGTAGGCAACATCAACATTTGATCCTGATAGCTTTCTTCTGGTTGTGCTGTAAAAACATCATCCAGACGTTCTACGGAAACTAAAATTTCTTGAAACTCATCCCAAAGTCCGACCACTGCCAAAATTGGTGAAATCACATTACCAATTAGCATATTAAAGGCGACAAATTGACCAATGGTTAATTGATCTTGAATCACCAATGTCGCACCGTACCAAAGGAGTGCCGTACTGCCGATCGTATTGATCGTATTGCTAATCGCACCCAAACCAATTCCTAGCTTCTGTCCTTTAAAAGCCATATTTAAGGTTCGCGTTAACCGATCTTCCCAACGCCAGCGTACTTCCTGTTCCGATGCGGCGGCTTTGACTGTGGCAATTCCTGACATCATTTCTACTAATAGCGAAGTTTGAGCAGAACTTTCTTTAAATATTTGTCGTGATACGCGCCGCAATAGGGGACTAGCCAGCACCGTCAAAATCACAATCGGTGGAATAATCGCCAGTACTAATAGGGTGAGATGCAGGTTGTAATAACTCATCAAACCCACATAGACAAATGCCATAATCACATCTAGCCAAGTGGAAACTGCTTGACGAGTTAGAAATGATTGGATTTTTTGAGTTTCTTGGACTCTGGTAATGATGTCACCAACTTGACGCGACTCAAAGAAGCTGAGGGGTAATCGCAACGTATGGTTAATGAATCCACTTAAAAAAGTTAAATCGAGGCGATTGGATAAATAATCGAGTAAATATTGTCGGGCAGATCCTAATCCGATCCGCCATATCCCAAACAGAAGTAGGCCAAAGGCGAATACATTGAGGCTAGTTAAGCTTTTGCTGACTACTACGCGATCTAAAATAATTTGGGTAAATAGTGGTGTGACGAGGCTAAATAGTTGTAATAGAAGTGAGCCAAATAGAACCTTAATAATTGTGTTGCGATGGGGAAGCAGTAAGCCAACAAAGCGACTAAGAGAACTTTTTTGATCGGGAGTTTTGGCGAGTTCGGGTGTGGGTTCTAGTAAGAGGGCGTAACCTGTCCAACCTTCGGTAAATTCTGCTGGAGTGAGCGATCGCTTGCCTTCCGCAGGATCAGCAATAACAATGCGATCACCTTTAACCTGATAGACAACCACATAATGATTGCCTTGCCAATGGGCGATCCAAGGATGGACGCGATCGCTTAAACGTTCCCAAGAAGCGCGTACTGGTGTTGCCTGAAATCCCAACCCTTCGGCGGCTCTGGCTAATCCTTTTAAAGAAGCACCCGAACGTCCAACACCTGCCTTAATCCGCAAAGAGTTGAGACTAAATTGTTTACCCCAATAGCGGCTAACCATTGCCAAGCAAGCTGCACCACAATCAGAGGAACTTTGCTGTTCCACAAAAGGATAATTCGCCCAAGGCAAGTTATTTCTCAGTTTTTGGCGATCGGGTTGAGGAAAGGGAATGATTGCCGACTCTGTATTTTGCTGTGAATTAGCCGAATTTGGAACTGGTAATACTTGATTTTGAGAAGATTTTTGAGAAATTTTCTGAATAAGATGAAGATTTGCCTGTTTTGTTTGAGAGAGATTAATCGCTCCTTTTATTTCTGCCCATTGGCTACTTGGTGAGATTGGTGAAAATTTAATATCAGGTAATGCTTGAGGTAGTATTTTCGCAGAAATTAGAGATTGCTTTTCCTCTACCTGTTGCCTAATTTGGGCATCTAAGTTGGGGATCTGTGGCAACCATTCTTGGATATTAGCGATCGCAATTCTAGTAACTAAGCCCGAACTAGCAGCGATCGCCCGATATGGTAAAAAATCAGTATCAGCCTGATAAAACAATTGCTCCAGCCCAAAGGACTGCTCTGCTCCCAGAGTCAATATAGAAACATCGCGCTGCTTCTCTGGCGAAAAACTGACCAACCTAACTCGCCCTTGACCAATTATGTAGAGGTACTGGTCTACTAAAAAACCAAATCCTAGCTGAAATTCTTGAATTTCTAGAGACTGCTCAATCCGCGATCGCAGTTCTACATCTATTGAGTCTACGTGCACACCCAAAACTTTCAAAGTATTAGTAAAGCCTTGAGTTTCATTCAAAAAGTTTGTCAGCATGGCTTTTCCTAGCAACTTGGTAATTGATTCGCTGTCTTACATTGCTTGAGGCATTATTCAGATGGATAGGTTAACTTAATGAGATTTATATGTTTAAGTCACCAGCTTTGCATAACTGTATAATTTCGATGCTTGTAAAAGTTATGCAAAAGTCGTTTTAAAGTTATACAAAAGTTACTTTTCTGAATATTGGAGATAAAAATGTATATCGTAATACAATACTTTGATGTATAAATGAGTTGAAGTATATGTTCTCAAATTTAAAGAAGATCGGGAAAAGTATTTTGGAGTAGCTTTTCTGGATTAGTCTCCTGAAATTACTATTTCAACCGTTTTTAATGAAATTTGCGCGATTAAAATTATGCGTACTACCCTTTTAAAGTTATACAGAAGTTGCTTTTCGAAATCCTTATAACAAATCACACGATAGGCGAAAAACAATGGCTTAGCTTTATCATTTAAGTAAACGGATAAATCCAGCTTGTTCAAAATGTTGATCGTTGATCGGTTGGCAAATCCTTAGTCTTGCTTAGGACATAAAACCCAAAAGACAAATGGCGGCGCGAAGCGCCGCCATTTGTCTTTCTAGCTATCTTTTGCAAATAAAGGCATATCTACATCCATGATTATTGATAAATGAAGGTGGCATAAAGCTCTGCCTTTATTTAGATTAGCGATGTCTGACTAGAAAAGAAGGTAAATCCACTTTGGCATTGGGATGAGGCGATCGCGCTGGTCTTGTTTCTGACAGAGCATCTCGATTTGGCAAATATTCCTGCTCAACTTGTCCATTATGAGATTGAGATGCTGTTGCAGTTGAGGGTCTAACTGGCTTCTCGGATAGAAAGCGCTCTAAAGCACCACTAAGTTGCAGAGCATGGTGCTGATGGCTTACTGATTGCTCCTTCCAATGTTGGATGGCGGCTTCATACTCTGAAGCCTTGGAGGCTTGGTGCAGGACTTGATTTTGTAATTCCTCGATTTGTTGCTCTAGTTCCTGAACTCTGGTGAGATCACTCACATATTCATTTTCTAAACCACGTAAGGATTGATGTAGTTGCGCTTGATTGGAGAGATGTTTAATTAACTCTTCTTCAAATTGATCGCGCTGAGCCTTGACTTCCGATAATCTAGTTTGGGCAATTTCCAGAGTTTTGTTTAACTCTTTGACCAGCAGTTGCGTCGCTTTTAAATCTTCGGTTAAGGTTTGCTGGTAAATATTGATCGCGGTATTTTGACCTTGCAGTTGATTAATTAACTCAGTTTTGTCTTTAATTTCTTGCAGATATTGCTGAGTAATTTTTTGAGTCTCAATTTCCAGTACGATCGCTAAACGGTGCTGAAATTCTTCCTCAATTTGTAAGACATGCATTGCTAAACGATCGCTTAATATTCTGTCATCGACAAGTGGATTAGCGTTCAGTTCATTAATCTGTTTTTGTAGTTTCTCTAATTGCTTAGTGAGTTCGGCAACTTGGCGCTCGCGATCATTGGTAACACTAATAATTTCTTTTTCTAGTTGATCGACATATTCACATTCAAATTCATGCTGCGATCGCAGACACTCTAGGTCTGTTTGCAGGCGATCGCGATCAGCAATTAATTCATTTATTTTTAAAGAAGAAGTGTCACTATTTCCTTGCTCATCAGTAAGCCAATTACTATCTAATACTTCTACGCTATCAAGCTCACTGAGACTATTCAGTATATTAGTGATTTCAGTGATTGTTTCTTCTTCTAGAAACCCAGAACCCAAGAGCGCGTCAAGATCGTCCTCATCATCTATAGGATTTGTCTTAACCGAAACCTCTCCTAGTGCCGTTTCTCGTTTTAATTCACTCACGGATAACCTCACCCACAATAACGAGGCGTTTTTACAAGAGAAACATTACCAGACTTTGCCAAGTTTGCAATTTTTTTTCTGCCAAGGTTAGAATCGCCTTAACATAACCTACAAAGAATCAGATTTTTGGTGGCAAGGCTTT
>CALRWX020000086.1:0-17258 GCA_943371975.1 Pseudanabaena sp. UWO311
CTTGAACAGGCTTTGGTGAGGAGATATCAGACTATCGAGGATGTCCTGCAAGATCTCGATCTGCCTAAAAACCCTCCAATCTCTATGCCAGTTCGTTCTCAACAGATTCCTGTATCAACTTCGAGTAATTCCCTTGTGTTGGACTGTGGGAATGGAGTGAAATTAGAACTGGTGAAAGTGGCGACGGGTAGTTTTAATATGGGAAGTAATGAATATGATCGGGAAGAGCCAATTCATCGCGTAAATTTGCGAGAGTTTTTTATTGGTAAATATCCTGTAACACAGGCGCAATATCAGGCAGTGATTGGTACGAATCCATCATATTTCAAGGGCAGTCAAAATCCTGTAGAACGGGTTTCTTGGCATGATGCTGTGAAGTTTTGTGAGGAACTATCGAAAAGAATTGGTCAAAAAGTGAAGCTACCCACTGAAGCGCAATGGGAATATGCTTGTCGGGCGGGAAGTACTGGTAAATATTGTTTTGGTGACGATGTTAATCAATTAGAGAAGTATGCATGGTATTATAAGAACTCAGGAAATGAAACTCATCCAGTGGGAGAGAAGTTAGCAAATTCTTGGGGATTACATGATATGCATGGCAATGTCTGGGAATGGTGCGAAGATATCTGGCATGAAAATTACAATGGTGCGCCTACTGATGGCTCTTCTTGGCTAACTGGCGGTGATCCAGACATACGCGCCCTGCGTGGTGGCTCGTGGGACTACTACGATGGCGATTGTCGTTCAGCGAATCGCGACAGGGACGATGCAGACATTAGCGACGGCATCGGTTTTCGCGTTGTCGTGTGAGTTTGCCTTTTCGCGTGAGGACTGATTCTTTACACTTTTGCTATTTTTTCTTTATCCTCTTTATTATATACTCTTATTAGCGCCTTTGGCGCTTTTTTTATTTTTTTAGAAATCAGACGTGAAATAAAAATGAGTACACAACCAATTGACTTGCCAGTTATTCAAAAAACTTACGATCTGATTAAATGGTATATTCCAATCATCAATAGAATGCCTAAACATTATAAATTTGGGGTAGGCGATCGGATTGCTGGATATCTCTATGATATTATGGAATCATTAATTATTGCCAGATATACAAAAGACAAAATATCAATTTTAGAAACCCTCAATGCTAAGCTGGATATACTTAGATATCAATCAAGGTTATTACTAGATTTCAATCTCATCGAAGAAAATCGCTATATCTATATTAACGCTCAACTACAAGAAATAGGCAATGAAATTGGTGGTTGGCTAAGATATCAAAAAAACAAAAAATAATTTTGATTTATTTTAACAAAGTTAGATTATAAAATTAGCTTGCAATCCATTATGAAACGAACTGGTAATCTTTGGGAAGAAATTATTAGCTATAAAAATATTATAATAGCCACCAAAAAAGCGCAAAGAGGTAAACGATTTCGACCCAATATTTTAGAGTTTAACTATAATTTAGAAAATGAAATAATTATCCTCAAAAAAGAATTAGAAACTCAAACCTATATTCCCAGTGACTACAAAGTATTCCAAATCATTGACCCCAAACCACGTCAAATTTCGGCGGCTCCCTATCGCGATCGAGTAGTACATCACGCTCTCTGTAATGTCATCGCACCGATATTTGAGAAGTCCTTTATTACAGATTGCTATGCTAACCGTAGAGGGCTTGGCACTCACAAAGCCCTACACCGCTTTATTAAATTTGCTCATTCTAGCCGCTACGTTCTGCAATGCGATATCAAAAAATATTTTCCGACTATCAATCATGCAATTCTCAAACAAATCATTCGACACAAGATTAAATGTCCCAAAACACTTTGGTTAATTGACCTAATTATCGATCGCAGTAATCCCCAAGAGCCAGTCCAGTTGTATTTTTCAGGTGACGACCTATTATCCCCACTAGCCCATCGCAAAGGCTTACCTCTCGGTAATCTCACCAGTCAATTTTTCGCAAATATCTATCTCAGTCAATTTGACCATTTTGTAAAAGAACGACTTCAAGCCAAACGATATCTGCGTTATGTTGATGATTTTGCCATATTTTCTGATGATCTCGACTTTCTCAAATCCGCTAAACAAGAGATAGAAATATATCTCGCAAAAATCAGATTGCAACTTCATTCTGGCAAAACACAAATCTTTGAAACCAAGTATGGTATAAATTTTGTGGGATTTCGGCTGGTAAACAATCGAATTCGGGTAATATCTAAAAACATTAGATGCGGCAGGAAACGCCTTAACCGCCTATGCAAACAGATAAATTTAGGTAGATTAGAGCCAGTGCAAATCCAGCGTTCAATCCAAGCATGGAAAGGACATCTGCAACATGGGCATACATGGCAGTTGCAGCAACAGTTATTTAGTGGTCTTGGGTTCTCTCAAGATGCTAGAGAGGGTGTAAATCCATAGCGCCCTGCGTGGTAGCTCGTGGAACAACAACGATAACAATTGTCGTTCAGCGAATCGCAACAGGAACAATGCAGACAATAGCAACAACAACGGTTTTCGCGTTGTCGTGTGAGTTTGCCTTTTCGCGTGAGGACTACCAATAGTCAGAGTCATTGCATGAGAATGGAGTGAGCGTACATGGTGGCAGTCCAGATTTGTGTCTGTGGTGTTGGTGACAGCATTCAAATATAAAACCGAGTCAGTTATTTTAGTAGGGAAACCGAAAGATTAGCTGACTCATCTCATTCAAGACTGTTAAGCTCGATTAAAATTTCGAGTATCATATCTCAAATGAAAATAGTTCTATTAAATCCTCTCAAAATTCCTAGCTATCTCAACTTAGCTAATGCAATTAAAAACCTGCCCAAGAAAAAATACTTGGACTTTTTATGATGTCGAAGCCGATGTATTATACATCAATTTTCATCAACCCGCACTTACTGCCGATGATAGCGAACTCACAGATGACGATATTTTAATCCGCTACCAAAATGACGAAATCATTGGTCTGACTATCTTAAATGTCAATAATCGACTGTAAAGATCCACCCTGCGATCTTGCACCATTCCTCAAATAGTTAAGTGGCAATAGGTTTAAGATAAGATAAATGAAACAATCAAATCAATATAAATTAGTAAAAATATATTTATGCAAATTAAAGCAATTATTTGGCAAGAAGATGGCGCTTGGTGTGGTTCTATCCCAGCATTAAAAGGCTGCCACACTTGGGGAGATAGCTACGAACATCTACTAGAAATGTTGCAAGAAGCCGCTTTAGCATGGCTAGAAGTTGCCAATGAAATCCAAGACATAGAAGCAGATAAACAACTGGTTGAACTATCCCTATGAAATCAGTTTCAGGTAAAACTCTTTGCAAAATAGTTGAGCGTAAAGGCTGGGAATTAAAAAGAGTTACAAGTAGTCATCACATATATATTAAACAAAGCAGTGATGCAATTCTCTCTATCCCAGTTCATGGAAATCGCGATCTACCAACTGGCACATTAAGAAGCATTATGAAAGATGCAGAGCTAACGGAAAAAGATTTGTAAATTTATTTTTTGGACAAGCAGAAAGTAAAGTCGCGATCATTAATTTTTGCTAAAATAAAAACCACCAATGCTTTTAACTTCTATGCAAGAAGCCATAACCCTAAACCTTCCAGCCGATGTCAGAGATTCACTCGAAGCGCGATCGCAGATTGAATCAATCTCATCCCTCGAACTAATTGAACGTGCAGTGCGGGAGTATCTTTTAGTGCGTAGATTACAAACATTACGCGAAAAAATGCTTAAACAAGCGGATCTGCAAGGCGGTTTCACTGACGAAGACATCTTTGAAATGGTGTCATGAGAATAGTCCTTGATACCAATGTTTTAATAGCATCACTGATCTCTAGAGGCAAATGTTATGCACTTGTAGAACATTCTCTCAAAGTCCATGAGATTATTTGCTCTAAATTTATACTTGACGAACTAGCAGAAAAACTTCAAAAGAAATTCAAGTATGAGACAGAAGATATAAATGAAGCTTTATCAATATTTCGCTCAAAGATGGCAATATTTATCCCTTCTCAATTAGAGCAGCAAGTATGACGAGATATTGATGATGATTGGATTTTGGCAACAGCTTTAGTGGGTAAAGCTCAATGTATCGTTACGGGAGATAAAGATTTGTTAGCGATCGCCCGATTTGAGAATATTGATATTATTGCCCCAGTGGATTTTCAAGCCTATGAGGAACAATATTAACCTTGATAGCGATCGCTTATTCCTAAAGTCTATTGAGCTTGAATGAGAGCGAAGCTATTTGCAAACTGCTCAAAAGCTTTGGAAGTAGAAGTATTAGGATCGGTATTAAAGTCAGGTTGATAATAGCGAACTGTATAGATAAACTTATCAGTTTCGAGAGCTAAGGTTTTAACTTTCCAGATTGTTGGACTTCCAGAACTATTTGCGATCGCTAAGGTAAATTCTTTTTTGAAACCAGATTTTGCGCCCTTAATCGTTGCATCAAAGGGAGTTGTCACCAGATCTTTTGCCTTAACGGAATCATCAGAAATCGCCTTTCCCTCGATTGCTTGTCGGGTCACGATCGCGTAAACCTGTTGTCTCTGTTGCAGGTTTTGCAAAAGCTTGTCTAAATCGCTTTCACTAGCCAAAGTAGCATCGCGACTGGGCGTAAAAATTACCGTACTTGCTCCCGAAGGCTCTAAGCCGAGATCGATCGCCTTCCAATCGGATGGATATCGCAAAATATAGCCCGCGCCATTGTACTTACCAGTTGTTTCTGGCTTGGCATCCTCAGAACGACAAACCTCGATTTTGCTTGCGTCTTGGCTGGTCTGCAAGGTATAGCGCACATCCTCCGCAATCAGTACGATCTCAAAACCATCTTGAGTTGGAGCCGTCGTTTGACATAGATCGCTAGTATTTGCTGGATTTGGCTTTTGAGACTCCACCACGATCGCTATATTTGGCGACAACTTAAGCTGCGATCGCAGGTAAGTTGTCGCTTTTTCTCTATCAAGATTATTGTTTGGCGTTGATGTAGGGTTCGTCGATGGAGTTGGCTGACAGCTCACAACCAAACCAGCGATCGCGGTAATTCCGATATAGATTTGAAACTTTGGCATAACATAAAACCATATATAGCAATCATCATAATGCTTAGATGTAGAAGGGGTGCTTTGTGCCACTTCTACTTGCAATAAACTGACAACTAAAAACTAAATGGACATCAAAACACTCGTATTTCCCGCGATCGCCACCATCGGCGCATTGCTCGTTTACTTTGGCTTAGGCATTGGTGTAGGCGTTGCTCGCGTTAAGTACAAAATCAAGCCACCACAAACCACAGGCAACGAGGACTTTGAGCGAGTTTATCGCGCCCACCAAAACACCCTCGAGCAAATTGTGATTTTTTTACCCGTCCTCTGGCTATTCAGTATTTTTGTAAATCCTAACTGGGGCGCGATTTTAGGTGCAGTGTGGATTGTGGGGCGGATTGCTTACGCTTGGGGATATTACATCGAATCCAGTAAACGAGCCGCAGGAAATGCGATCGCTTCTTTAGCTACACTAGCTTTATTGTTTGGAACACTTTTTAACCTTGTGCGTGGAATACTATATGTCTAAAATTGTCGCGATCGCCGCGAGCTTATATCTTTTTACCATTGCTTATTTCGGATTTGTCCCTTCGGTCTCAGCACATTCACTCACTCATAATCTAAATTCTGCGATCGCTACACCTATGACACTTTTTTCCTTTTCTGGCACACGCCCCACTAATCTCGGTGTAAACAACGGTAAATTGCTGGAATGCCCCAATTCGCCCAACTGTGTTTCCAGTCAAAGTACCGATGCAGAGCATAAAATCGCGCCTTTAACTTTTTCAGGTGATTCTGTTAAAGCTTTGGCAGATCTCAAAGCCTTGATTGAGAGCCTACCGCGCACCAAAATCGTTACCGCAGAGGGTAACTATATCTACGCTGAGTTTAAGAGCAAACTTATGGGTTATGTCGATGATGTTGAGTTTTACTTAAATGCTGACAAGGGCATCATTGAGGTACGCTCAGCTTCACGTCTTGGTCAATCTGACCTTGGTGTAAACCGCGATCGCATTGAAACCATTCGCAGCAAATTTGCATAATTTCACGAGAGGTGGCACTTCGCTTCTTGTTTTTTGAATAACAAAAAAAGTAAAGAGCGCACTATGTGCGCTCTTTACTTTTTGTTATCGCGCAAATAAACGATACATATCATTCAATCGATACCATTGAGATTTATGATTGTGATTGGTAAAAAATCTAAGGAAACTTTATGGGAATAGCAGTTGGTTTGGTTGAAGTGTTAGGGCATCCCCCCGCACTTGCCGTTGCTGACACAATGGTTAAAGCCGCCAAAGTCACTTTTGTGGGCTATGAAAAAGTTAGTGGCGCTCGCCTCACGATCATCGTGCGTGGTCCCGTTGGCGATGTCAAAAGAGCCGTAGAAGCTGGGGTTGAAGAGGCAAAAAAAATTGAAGTTTTGAGTTCCAAGGACAAAGCTTTGTTTCTCTCTGCCACGGTAATTCCTCGACCTCATGCCAATCTAGAAGCAATTACCAAGACTATGCGCTTTAGTGATGCCCTTGAACAGTTCCGTTAATCAAGGAAAAAGTTCAAAGGAAAAATATAAAAAGAATTAGATTAACTAATGAAAATCTTGGTTTTGCATGGACCAAATCTGAATATGCTTGGCTTACGCGAGCCAGAGGTATATGGCAGCATCACATTAGCGCAAATTAACGATCGCCTAACTCAAGACGCTACGGAGTTGGGCGCGGCATTAACATTTGTGCAGTCTAATCATGAGGGCGTACTGATTGACACGATCCATGCTGCTCTTCATTTACAGCAAGGAATTTTGATTAATCCAGGGGGATTAACCCATACCAGTGTGGCGCTCAGAGATGCGATCGCCTCGGTAAGTATTCCTACCGTTGAAGTGCATTTGAGCAATATTTATAGGCGTGAAGAATTTCGCCATCATTCCTTCATTGCACCCATAGCGATCGGGCAGATTAGCGGCTTTGGGACAGACAGTTATTATTTGGGTTTACGAGCGCTAGTTGCTCATTTAAGATCAATCATATAGAGTCTTTCTAAGCAATGACTCTATATGATTGATCTTATGAAAGCGCCTTCGCATTATTGGATTGTTAATACTCGGATTCCCAACTGTTTTATTGATAGTGCGATTCAGGAGCAAGCTAGGGATATTCCGAGTTCTCCAACGCTCCAACGCGATCGCCTGTTTACTTGTCATCTCGAAATTAATCACGGGCAGATCACTGCGATTCTTCCTAATGCGATTGATTCCCTGACTTCGCAAATTCCTACTGAAAGCTTACCAATTATTGATGCAAAGCAAGGAATCATAGTTCCTTGCTTTGTTGATTTGCATACTCATCTTGATAAAGGGCATATGTGGGAACGTAATCCCAATCTTGATGGGACATTTCAGGGCGCACTTAATGGCGTTTATCGAGACTGTACTGAGCAACGTAACTGGAGCTATGATGATCTCTATCGTCGTATGGAATTCGGTCTGAAATGTAGCTATGCTCACGGAACAAAAGCAATTCGTACACATTTAGATTGTCCACCTCATCAGTTTGAAACGACATTTCAAGTATTTAAAAAATTGCGTGATCAATGGAAAGACAAAATCACATTACAAGCAGTGTCACTAGTTCCACTCGCGCATTTTATAACTAGTGAGGGAGAACAATTTGCCGATGCGATCGCCGATATAGGTGGTATTATGGGCGGTATTGCCCGTATGACTCCCGAACTAGATGATTACTTAGAGCGTATGATCACTCTAGCTAAGGAACGCAATCTTGGTCTTGATTTTCATACCGATGAGACTAACAATCCTGAATCTCGAACTTTGCATCGTGTTGCGGAAGCTGCCTTGAAGCATGATTTTAAATCGCAGATTGTCTGTGGTCATTGCTGTAGTTTGGCAGTGCAAGATGAAATAACGGCAAATGAAACGATCGCTTTAGTTAAACAGGCTAATGTCGGTATAGTTAGTTTGCCCATGTGTAATCTGTACTTACAGGATCGCATTGAATCGCGAACTCCTCGATGGCGAGGTGTTACCCTTGTGCGAGAATTGGATGCGGCGGGGGTGAATGTGGCTTTATCCAGTGATAACTGTCGCGATCCTTTCTATGGATTTGGCGACCATGATTTATTAGAAGTATTTAGCATGGGGACTAAAATATCGCATTTAAATACTCCCTATGACAACTGGATTGAGTCAGTGACTTCTCGCCCTGCGTCACTGATGGGGCTATCTGATATTGGTAAGGTAGGTATTGGAGAAACGGCGGATTTAGTTCTATTTAAGGCGCGTAGGTATAGTGAGTTGCTGTCGCGTCATCAAGGTGATCGCACTGTGTTTAGAAATGGTATGGTGATCGACACCACCTTACCTGACTATGCAGATCTAGACGATCTACTCCTATAGCAATAAATTTTTAAAAGGGTTGCTTTGCAACCTTTTTAAAAATTTATTGCTATAGATTCGAATTCTTGAGGGACATGCGCATATTCTTCCACGATGCTGGGGCATATATCCACTTGTGCTTTGATCAGGATTTGCCATGATTCTTATGACAAAGACTTTATAAGCTGATTGACTGACGCTAAGATTTTAAATCAAAGCCATTAGATTTATCATCTAAGAAATTCTCTTCAATAGCGAAAGTTTTGTGCTGATGAGCCTCTACTCCTGCTAGTTTTGCTACACTTATGAAAATAGAACTAACTAGTGAGCATCCATTCATGAGCAGCAGAAACCTATTACTGACCAAAGAACTGCCAAATTTACAATACTCGCCCGTTGGCGATCGCTTTGACGAAACATGGGAAGCACCACTCTCGATTCTCTTGGGGCTTGGGCGAGCTGCGGGTGCAGATTTTGTCGAATTTTTTCTGGAGCGTAATAATTACATTAGTTGTCTTGCTGAAGACGACACGATTACCAGTATCTCACCAAGATTATCTACAGGCGCAGGAATTCGTGCATTTAAAGGGAAAGCTGATTGTTACGTCAGTACTAATGACCTGACTTTTTTAGGCTTAAAATCTTCTCTTGAACGCGCACTCTCGATACTAGGCTTAAAACTTCCTTCTCAAAACTCGATTATTCCTTCAATTCACTTAGAAATATTTCGTGACTATGCCACAAAAAAAGATAAAGAATCATGGATTGCTCAATGCAGTCCGATGCGAGAAATGGGGGATATTCTGCTTGGAGCTAATCAGCTACTTGCCACAAAAGGAAAGCATATCCAATCGCGGCGATCGGTATACTTCCGCGATTGGCAAGAAGTCTTAGTTGCTTCTAGTGACGGTACATTTGCCAGAGATATTCGCCTCACCCAGTCGGTTGGGTCTAACCTCCTCTGTGCTGATGGAGCAAATCGCTCTTCCATTAATAAGCGCGTTGGTGGTACAAGCGATCCTAGCTATCTCCGCAATTGGAACTATGAGCCACTGGTTGATGAAATCGTTGAGGCGGCGGGTAAAATGCTCTATGCCGATTATGTAGAATCTGGCTCCTATCCCATTATCATGGCAAATCAATTTGGTGGAGTTATCTTCCATGAAGCTTGCGGGCATCTTCTCGAAACTACAGGCATTGAAGCAAAAACTACACCCTTTGCGGAAATGAAAGGTCAAAAAATCGCCCATGAAAATCTAACCGCATGGGATGAAGGTCGATCCGAAGAAGCCTTTGGAACCATTGATATAGATGATGAGGGAATGCCAACTCAGCGAACTCTTTTAATTGAGAAGGGAATTCTCAAAAACTTTATTAGCGATCGCGCAGGTGAACTCCGCACAGGGCATCCCCGCACAGGTAGTGGTCGCCGCCAGAGTTATGCCTATGCCGCAGCCAGTCGGATGCGAAATACCTACATTGATGCTGGCGACTTTTCCTTAGATGATTTATTCGCTTCCGTCGATAACGGCATCTATTGCAAAAAAATGGGTGGTGGTAGTGTTTTACCCACTGGACAATTTAATTTTGCGGTGGATGAAGCCTATGCGATCGAAAATGGCAAAATCACTAAACCACTTAAGGGCGCAACCCTCATCGGTGATGCCAAAGAAATTATGCAGGAAATATCCATGAGTTCTCGCGATCTTGATCTTGCCGCAGGTTTTTGTGGTTCCGTCAGTGGCAGTGTTTACGTAACGGTTGGTCAACCACATATTAAGGTTGATGCAATTACAGTCGGTGGAAGGTAAAAGATTTTATTATTTTTATTAAAAGTGTTACCAAGAACCACTTTTAATAAAAATAATTGGTTTTACTTTCAATACAAAGCCCTGTAAGTTAATTTTTGATCATGCCTAATGTTGTACGCTCAATGCCTAAAGGAATACTATAATTTTTGGCATTATCTCTTAATTACAGCGGTTAGCATTGAAATAAAAACAAGATTTTTCTTGGAAATTTGCATAGAAATAATTTTGACAAAAGTTTTAGAGTTGATTTGATCGCAATTTACGATAATTTGCGATCGCTAATTATCGTAAAAGCGGCTATAAGTGATTAGGCTTTCTAGTAAGGTGATCGGGTCGTGCAAGCAAATGTAATCGATGTTGCTCAATCAAAGATACTCATCGTTGATGATGATCCAGACATTTGCTACGTGTTAGCTTCTGCATTGGTGGATCATGGTTATATAGTTAAATCCGCTAGTGACGGTGGAGAGGCTTTGCTATGTGTAAAATCTTTCTTTCCTGATCTCATCTTGTTAGATATTGCCATGCCACAAATGGATGGCTATGAAGTTTGTCGAATACTCAAAGCGAGTACAGAAACAGAAAATATTCCGATTATTTTTATCAGTGGCAACGAGAATATTCAAGATAAATTGCAAGCTTTTGCTAGTGGTGGCGCTGACTATATTGTAAAGCCACCTCAACTAGCTGAAGTATTTGCCCGTGTACAGTTGCACTTATCCTTAAGCCATTTGCAACTTCACCTTGCTCAAAAGAATCATGACCTGTCACAGGTTATATTTGAGCGAGTTGAAATGCTTAGGGATTTACAGCGTAAAAATTTGCTATTACATGCCCAAAAAGAAGCAGTAATTGATGGCATTTTTGCTGTCGATGAACAGGGAAGAATTGCTAGCTTTAACCATCGGTTTTGCGAAATGTGGGATGTTTCCCATGATGTTTTGTTAGGCGATAAAGTTGATCGCGATTTGAGTAATGGCTATGCGCTAGGTACATTTTTGATTAAGTCCTACTTGCCTGATGTGTTAGCCAATCTACTAGAGACGACCTATGATGATCCTGATGTGATCAGGCGTGGTGAAATTGTTTATGGCGATCGCGTATTTGATTACTATACTAGCCCTGTAAGTTCTTCTCGAAACAAATTTTTTGGCTTAATTTGGTGCTTTCGTGACATCACTGCTAAAAAACAAGCGGAATTGAGGCAGTTGCAACTAATGAAAGATCTGCGTAAAGCTAAGGAAGAAGCAGAGGCAGCAGTTAGAACTAAGGCAGCCTTCTTAGCAATGATGAGTCATGAAATCCGTACACCAATTAATGGGGTGATTGGAATGACGCAACTATTGGCTGGAACAGATGTTAATCCTGAACAAGAAAAATATGTTCACACGATCCAAGTAAGTGGTGAAATGCTGCTCTCAGTGGTTAATGATATTTTGGATTTCTCCAAAATTGAGTCAGGTAAATTGGAATTAGATAATGCACCTTTAGATGTGAGAGCAGTGGTGCGAGATATTTATGATGTGCAATTGGTCAAAGCTAAAGAAAAAAAATTAAAATTTGAAGTAAGTATGCAGGCTAATGTGCCGCAATTTATTATTGGCGATGTCACCAGACTACGACAAATTTTATTGAATTTGGTTTCTAATGCTCTTAAGTTTACCGATTCAGGCTCTGTGCGAATTGGTGTGAGATTAGCTTCTGAAAAAGTTCTTACAGGCGATCATTCGTTTCAGCTATTGTTTTCCATTACTGATACTGGCATTGGCATGAGTCCAGAACAAATGGAGCGCTTGTTTCAACCCTTTTCACAGGCAACTGCTTCTACTTCTCGCAAATATGGTGGCACTGGCTTGGGGTTGCTAATTTGTAAAAGCTTGGTCGAAGTAATGGGAGGTCGTATCCAAGCTGAAAGTAAGCCTAATCATGGTTCTACTTTTTCATTTACTATTGCTACCCAGATCGCGAAAGCTCAACCAGCTTATACTTTACAAGATGCGATGAATAAGGGGACGAATATTTCGGGACGGTTGGGCGATCTCTTACCTCTCAACATTTTGCTTGCAGAAGATAACTTAATCAACCAAGAATTGGCTACGGCCATGTTAATTAAGATGGGTTATCAGCCTGATGTAGTTGATAATGGCTTAGCAGTTCTGGAATCATTGCGGGTCAATCAATATGACTTACTCTTGTTAGATGTGCAAATGCCAGAAATGGATGGCTTAGAAACAGCAACGTATCTGGTTAAGCACTGGCATGATTTACAAACGGAATATGAGCGTCCAATTATTATTGCGATGACTGCGAGTGCAATGCAGGGAGATCGTGAGATGTGTTTACGAGCGGGTATGGATGATTATATTAGTAAGCCAATCATGATGGACTCGCTCCAGCATACTATCGAAAAATGGGCTGTGGGTATTGAATTGGATGAAGCGATCGATTCAAAACAAGTTAAAAAATCGCAGACTGATTCAGTGATTGATCATGACGCTATCAAAAACCTTGAACAAATTAATCCCCAATTAATTGGACGGATGATCCATTTATTTACTGCTGAAGAAGCGCCTGCCCTTCTCCAAACTCTACGACAGGCTATCGTTAATAATGACCTTAAAGAAGTCATTTATGCTGCTCATACTCTGAAGGGGAGTAGCAATATTTTGGGGGCAAAAGCTCTGGGTAAGCTATGTTTAGAAGCTGAGCTTAAGGGCAACCATGGAGAAAGTACAGGTTTAACAGAGCTGCTAACGGAAATTGAGCAGCAGTATCAAGCAGCTTGTCAAGAACTTTCTAAATTAGCCAGTTAAAATATAAAGGATCAAAATTTTTTGTGACTCAGCGAAGCCACGGCACAAAAAATTTTGATCCTTTATTAAATTGCGAGTCTTCAATTTTTATGCTTTCTATCCGAAATCTTTCCTACCATCCACCTGCGACCCATGAAGCAATTCTAAAAAATATATCCTTTGAGCTACAGGATCGACAGCTTGGCGTAATGGTAGGACCTAGTGGTTCTGGTAAAAGTACTTTGCTAGAGATCTTAGCGGGATTTGTAGAATGGAATAGTGGGGGGATTTATTGGAAATCTCAGGAGCTTTCGCCTGATCACTTGCAACAAATATGTGGGTTAGTGTTTCAGTTCCCTGAACGGCACTTTTGCGGTAGTACGATTTTGGAAGAATTGAGACTAGGACATATTGATATCGATGGCGATCGCATTCAGGGCGCATTAAGTGCAGTGGGTCTCAGTCATCTCAATCCTAGTACCTCACCTCAATCATTGAGTGGTGGTCAACAGAGACGTTTAGCCCTCGCTGTGCAGTTGATTCGTCAGCCAAGCCTATTACTATTAGATGAACCAACCGCAGGTTTAGATTGGTCAATGCGGAAACAAATTTTAGGAATATTGGAAGATCTGAAAAAAAATTGGACAATCCTAGTTGTCACCCATGAGCCTGAAGAGTTGGTCTCAATGGCGGATCAGACATGGGCGATCGCGCACGGTGAAATAGCTTAATTTTTATAACTTAATTTTTATTGAATTTTCTTAAGAAGTTAGACATAAATTCTAAAACCTGTGGCTCACGCTGCGCGTGAGCCACAGGTTTTAGCGTTTTATATTTAATTGCGCCTAGCTCCTTAAAAGCTTTAACTATCAAGAATTTCAAGAAAAATATTGTTTTTTACTTTAGAGCAAGTCTCTAAAAGATTGATGTTTGCTATACACTATTGGCAGATAGTAACTAGATATTTTCCTATGACCTTCACAACAGAATCGCCAAGCTCTCCTGTAGAAGCAGCATCTAGTTTTGCACCAACGCCTAATCACATTGTGCAAACCATCCAAACTGTTATCGCTAGTATGGATGCTGACAACTCGGCTCTGGAAAATCAGACAGCGGATACGTGGAAATTTCAATATGGCACTGTAGAAGTTGTTGTCAATATTACTGGAACTGAACCGAATGATACATTTACGGTCTTTTCGACAGTACTCAATGCACCATTTAAAGATGAAGCTAAGCTAACACGCTGGCTGCTTGAAAAAAATGCGACCGATACCTTCGAAGCTAGGTATGCCATTCAAAATGATCAGGTGTTAGTACTATCTTCGCGGTCTGTTGAAGATCTTTCTCCTGCGGAAATTTCTCGCATCATTACAATTGTGGCGGCGATCGCTGATGATAATGACGAAATCTTAATTGAGAATTTTAAGGCTTAAAATCTATATCAAAACCTAAAAGAGCATTGGGACGCTTCGCCCCCCAATGCTCTTTCAGGTTTTGGCAATTTCTAGGAGAAAGATATGTACAAGTCATGGCAGCTTATTCCCTATTCTGAGACAGAGGGCAAGCTGCATATGGAGCTAGATAACGCTTTGCTCGATCGCCATAGTCAGGATCTACAATCACCATCGATTTTAAGGTTTTATCGCTGGAATCCTGCTACAATTTCGTTAGGATTTCACCAAAAACACTACCCCAACCAATGGAAAGCGATCGCTGAGCAATACCATCTCGATATTGTCCGCCGTCCTAGTGGTGGTAGAGCTGTGCTTCACAAAGGCGATCTTACCTATGCCGTAATTACTAATGTTGAACTTAATGGCAAAAAGAGATCGCATCGTGAAATGTACGAATATATTTGTACATTTCTGATTCAAGGTTTTGCTAAATTAGGAATTACGCTTATTTATGGCAGCTCAGGACGTGGATATATTCATAATCCTAGTTGTTTTTCCACTGCTACTAATGCAGATCTGATTATTGCTGATGGTAGAAAACTCATAGGTAGCGCTCAAGTTTATCGCCACAATTCAGTTTTGCAACATGGTTCTATTGCGATCGCTCCAGATTATGGGTTGTTAAGAGAACTATTCCAATCAGAAGTTGCAATTGTTGGTTGTAAAGAACTATTACAAAATCTCTATAAAGATTTAATTGAAGACTTAATTTTAGGACTAATCACAACTTTATCGGAATCGGCGCGGCAACACTTTCAAGCGGAGTTCCTGTAATTCTTTTTCAGTCAGATTTCGCCATTGCCCAACAGGAAGATTATCTAAACGTAAATGCGCGATCTTGACACGTACTAGTCGCAATGTCGGAAAACCTACGACCGCAGTCATCTTTCGTACCTGACGATTTTTTCCTTCCGTTAGAGTTAACTCAATCCATGCTGTAGGAATACTTGCTCGAAAACGAATCGGGGGATTACGTGGTGGTAATTCTGGCTCAGAGTCTAATAATTTTACGCTCGCAGGCTTAGTCCGATAACCTTGGATTAGCACACCATCCCGCAATTGCAGCAACGCCTCTTCCGTGGGAATTCTTTCCACTTGCACCCAATAAGTTCTGTTATGTTCAAATTGCGGGTCGATTAAGCGATGCTTTAATTGTCCATCATTGGTTAAGAGCAGCAAGCCTTCGCTATCAAAATCCAATCTACCAACGGAATAAACCTCAGGAATATCAATATATTCTTTTAAAGTGGGGCGAGGTGATCCACTGTCATCAGTAAACTGGCAGAGCACACCATAGGGCTTATAGAAAATAATATATTTAGGAATATATTGGTGATCGCGCATAAGTCTTATGCATCAGAGAGTTCACAATGCAAACCCTCTTATTATAACTGGTGTTACGTGGAACTCGGGACATGAATTTTTTGCTACTAGCAAAACAGGGCAACCACGGGGGGGATTTGCCCTATCTGAATAATTTAAATTTTTTGTAGGGGCTGTCCACCTGTGCTAGCCTTGATTATTCAAAATTGCAGCAATTCTTTCCAAATAAAATCAGTGCCAAATCAAAAAAGAGGGTACCTTTTTTTTTTAACTTTACAGCGCCAAGTTCTGTAAAGTGACCCTTTGATTGGACACGCTTACATCTCGTTGCTCATCTTGTAAACAGATAGAGCTTTTTCACTTAGCCTCTAAACGCTGCTGAATAGAACTAAGAAGTTGCTTGATCTTAATTGGTTTAACTAGATAATCACTAACTCCTGCCGCCAAGTAGCGATCGCGATCGACTATATCTCCCGAGTCTGACATGGCAATAATGGGGATATCTTTAGTAATAGCCTCTATCTGAATTTGTCTAATACCATCCAACGCAGACATTCCTGAAAGTTGGACATTAATAACTACCTAATCAGGTGGGGATAAATCAACATGCTCGATCGCTTGCTGACAAGATATTGCCCATATTAGACGATATCTCTTAGCTTCTAAATAGCTAAAAAAGCTATTCATGGTTGCATTATTTTTACCTATTAACAAAACTAAAGACAATCGGGAGCAGGGTGCGCTAATTTGACTTTCTATTGCTTTGTGATAGTTTGATTGCTGAAGATCGAGAATATTTGTGGAAGTAGGACATAGTTTACAAGAACTTATAGGTAAATCGATAGCAAAAAAACTTCCCTTATCTACTTTACTCACTACGCTTACATTACCGCCATGTAGTTCTACTACCTGCTTCACAAATGCCAAACCCAAGCCTGTTCCTTTCACATGGCGTTTTTTGTTGCCAACCTGTTCAAAAGCATCAAAGATTTTTTCTTTATAACAATTATCAATGCCAACTAAAGTATCAATGCCAACTAAAGACCCCAATGGCAATAGCAGCTAATAAAGTGAGCAGACAAAGCAATATAGTAAAAGTTGTATTTTGGTTGATTTGCTCCATAAAATCATCTTCAGGTACAACTAAGACAATGATCCAGTCAATACCACATTCCATAGAAATTGATCTAAAGCAGAAAGATCCTCAATATTGATATCGATCTTCCCATTAGAAAGATTGGCAGTTGCTAAATCAAAAAGAGCATATAGCAAATTCCAGACTAGTGAGGTATAGTATAAAAGAGAAGAGAGAAAGTTTTTCAGATATAAATCAGCATGAGAGCATATTCAATAGACTTGCGAGAAAAAATAATCAAGCTTTCTGAAGAAGGCAAAATATCACAGCGAAAATT
>CALRWX020000087.1:0-17131 GCA_943371975.1 Pseudanabaena sp. UWO311
GTTATAAACGCTCAGCTTTCATTCGCCATCTCCTTGAACGCTTTATTTCCCTGTTAGATTTAGACCTTACTTCAATTAAATTACACCCTAATTTCCACAAACTTTGTAACTACGGCTCCATCTCTGCCCCAATTTGTCCGTAGTATTGTTACGTATAAATTTTAAAAAAACTTACTAAGCAAGCTTTTTTAAAATTTATATGGGTTTCAAGAAAGTGCAAAGCCACTTATTTTATGATGTTGCATCTGAAGAGAGCTTGCCAAATTTATCTGCAAAAACTGTAATTTCGACATTGGGATCATTGCGTAGAGTAAGCGATCGCTTGGCGCGACCGAGATATACTGGCTGAGATATGCCTGCTCTGGGATGGATGATGGTTCTGGCATAAATTGTGAGTTGTTTTTTACCTTGAGTGTTACGTCCAGAGGAAAATAAGTTATTGCTGGCTTGAGTTAAGGTTAACTGTAATTGTTCAGGCGTAATATTTGGCTCAACGGCAATGGTGGCTTGAGAACCAAAGCGATCATAAACTAGTTTAAAAGGAACGGAGCCTTGAGTGGCTGAACGGGTAATTGGCTCAAAACTGAGAGAAAACAATCCCACAACTAGGACTACTGAAAATAGGGTTACACCTACCATGCGATAGCGCCAACTCCACTGCTGAGCCATAGCCAATCCTGTGATCAGGGCACAGACCAATACAAATATGCCCATTCCCTGTGTGAGTTGACCAAATAAAGCAGGCGTTAGCGACATAATTTATTTATCTTTAAATTTTAATTAACTACTGAGTCAATTTTATAGCAATGCGAGAGCTTGCTATTAAGCGCAGTCTGAATTTATTCGGATGGTAGGGCATACCCAAATTTCTCCGCCTGTGTCGAACTCGACCTCTGATAGGTTGATGTAAGTTTGCTTGGTAAGTTTTGTTGAGTCAGGAATTCCTGTCACTTTAGTGCGGGGATTGTCAAATGTAGTAATGCTATCTGTATCAACTCCCAAAAACAAAGTAATATTACTTACGGTCTTCGTCTAGAGATGTATAAAATATGATGCGAATACTGGCATTGGTTCCAGGTGGGACTGGCGATCAGTTACTGTTTTTCCCGACATTGGATACCCTCAAACAACAGTATCCCAATGCCGAAATTGATGTTGTGGTCGAACCACGCGCGATCGCTGCTTATCAAGTTAGCCAATCTGTTAATCGTGTTCTTAAATTTGATTTCAATGATCGTAACTCCTTAGCGGATTTTGGCAATTTACTTGGAACTATCCGCGATCGCGAATATGATGCGGCGATTCTTACCAAGCCGAGCTTCTCGATTAATACTTTGTTATGGTTAAGCGGCATTCCTAAGCGCATTTCCTTCGGTGGCGTAGGGAGTTTTTTACTGACAGATGTTATTACCGCAGATCCTCAAGAGTATTTGGCTGTACAGAATCATAATTTGCTTATCTCATTAAATAATCAGCATTCATGTCCACCAATTAAAGTTACGCTTCCTAAAAATGATTTGGATTGGGCGGCGGCTGAGCAGAAAAAGCTGGGAATTGACCAAAGCGGTTTTATTTTGCTGAACTGTGGTGCTTATGCGAATTATCCTGCGGACAGTTGGGCAGAGATTACCTTAGACATTCAATCTAAATTGCCGAATTTGCCGATTGTGGCGATCAATAGTGTCAATAATGCTAATTTGCTGCAACAGCTAACTACCAAAGTTCCTAATTTGATCATTATCAGTCCAACGGATATTGGTAAATTGACTGCGGTGATTGCCGCAGCCAATTTGTTTATTTGTGCAGAAGGTGATGCAATGCAGTTGGGAGTTGCTGTTGGTACTGCGCTCGTTGCAATTTTAGGGGCAAATACATCAGCAGATGCATTTTTACCCGTCCAAGAAACACGGATTAAATATGTGCAGGCTAGTAATGGTCAATCCCTCAAAGCAATCGCGCCGAAAACTGTTCTCGAAAAGATCTGGGAAGGCTAACAAAAAAGCTCGCTTAGCGAGCTTTTTTGTTAGCGCTTGGCATTTTCAATCAAGACAGACAAAGTTTGATTTTGTAATAACAATTTGCAACATAAAGTGGTATATCTCAAGCAATATATCGGCAAAATAGGTCAGCGTAACTCAACTTAAAACCTAGAAACTTGTTGCCCACGACGCGGGCGACCCAAACTCTGGTTTTAGTTTTTAACTATGCTGCAAGACTTAACTTGCTGATCTAGATGGTGATCAAAACAACGCCTTTAAAGGGAATAGATTTCAGATGGTCAGATCGATAATTTTTAGTAGTAGGTCATTGTGGGTGATCGCTGCCAATTGTTTGTTGATGACTGGATTTGCCTTGAGTGACTTGTCAGGAGAAAGACCAATAGCAATAGCGGAGACCATTGCTCAAGTAACATTACCCGTGAACAATTGCGCTCAACTGACAAATCGCCGCTATATCACCCTAATTGATCGCCCTGCAAATTTGCTGCCCCAGTTACCGAGATATTTAGTGTTAGCATCATTACCTTGCAATTATCTCAATGGCTCTATGACTTTTTTCGGAGGATTTGATAATGTCAAAACCTCCACATTTCGAGCAAAGCAACTGCGGGAATTAGGACTAGATGCGATCGTCTATTCCTTCAACTCAAAAGTAAATGATATTCCCTCTAATTTGCAGGCGGCGGCAGTTTTAGTCGAATTTAATAATAATCCTAATCTCGTCCTTCAACAGGTACAAGCATTAACTGGTAAAAGTGCAGTTCTGGCAACCTTTGGTAATCGCTCGGTGATTGTTGCTGCACCTCTATCGAGTATCCAAAGTGCCAATGCGATCGCATCATTACTGCGTAGTAGGGGATTTGCCGCACAAATTATTAACGCCGATATTATTGCCCCGCATGCTACCACTTCCCCTACTGGAGAAATCCCTACTTCAATTCCAGTTACGACTCCTAATCTTCCCAATAATAATCCTATAGCCACTAAGCCAACGATTTACCCTGTATTGGTTCCCAATGTTAATGCCAATACTTTAAAGGAAATAAAAGCCAATGCCGCCGATGCTTTTGTCACTGTACTTAGCAGTAATCCTATGTTCAGGTGGGAAACTACCAATCGAGACAATGCTAACCGTGAGCGCGATCGCCTAAATGCCATTTACTCTGGTAAGATTTTGCTGCGTGATTAAAGCCAAGATTTGCAGCCCATGATCAACCCCAAAGATCTACCACCCTACACTGTGAAAGTCAGCGATCGCGCTAAATCTGTGCGTCTTGCTCTTTCCATAGAAAATGGCTTAGAGATTGTTATACCAAGTAATTATGATCGCCTCAAGATTCCTGAAATCATTCAACAAAAGCGAAATTGGATTATGCGTAATCAACGCAAACTCCATGATCGTGAAGCCTTTTTGCAAGCGCAATCCCCCCATACATTGCCAGAGACATTTAAATTGCGATCGCTAAATGAAGAATGGCAAATTGAATATCATCAAACCGCCACTAAATTTGGAACAATTACTATTCAAGAAATCAAAGAAAACCCACCACATTTACAGTTATTAGTAAATGGCAATATTACTGATATTGAATTTTGCAAAGGGTTGCTAAAACAATGGCTGATGCGAAAGGCAGAAAACAACTTGATTAAGTGGTTACGCAAAATCAGTATTCAAACAAATTTGCCCTATCGCACAACCACTATTCGTAGTCAAAAAACTTTGTGGGGTAGCTGCTCTAGCGATCGCAATATCAGTCTCAACTATAAGCTTCTATTCCTAGAACCTAAGGTGGTGGAATATGTTCTGATCCATGAGCTTTGTCATACTATACATATGAATCATTCGGGTAAATTTTGGGGATTAGTCAGCAAATTTGAGCCGAACTATAAGACTCTAGATAAGTCACTTAATCAAGCATGGCAGATTGTTCCCTCATGGCTTAACTTGTCTTAAAAGATAAAAAAGGTGGGCTTCGCCCACCTTTTTTATCTGGACTTATATAATCCTCCTTTAGGAGGATTTTCTATCTATTTAAGATATTTTTTAAAATCAAAAAACATCTTAAAATCATTACCCCATAAGCAAATAAGAACTTGATGGATACATACATTGTGAGATTACTCACAATGTATGTATCCATCAAATCTACAGGTGTTTGAGGTTAAGCACTATACTGACATCGTGAAACTGTCAAATTGGATTTTTTACTTATGACCGAAAGAAAAACGAATTTACTGCCAATCATTGGTGGAGCTGCGGTAGTAGTAGCTGGTGGTGTAGGAGCTTATTTTTTCTTCAATAAACCAGCTGTTTTAACTAATGGGAGTGTTTCTGGAACTCTAAATGTTGTTCCTAAACAGTCACTACTAGCTTTGTCCATATCTACCGATGGAGCTGCTCTATCTCAAATAGAGCAATTCCTCTCGCCAGAAAGCAAAAAACTTTACGATGATGGACTCTCTAAGTTCAGAAAAGAGCTATCCTCGAGTGATTTTGACTACGAAAAAGACGTGAAGCCTTGGATTGGCAAAAATGTCACGATCGCCATTTTGCCTTCAGCTAAAACTGCTAGTCTTGTCCCAAAGACACAAGCGGCACTCCAACCTCGCTATGTACCAATGACCGATACGGGGTCAATTCAGTTGGTACAGAATAAAGCTGAGCCTGTGGCAGCTAGTCCAAATGTCCTGTTTGTCTTTGAGGTGAAGGATAAAGCGGGGGCTGAAAAGTTTTTGGCAGAAAAAGTTAAAACTAAACAAGGGGGCAAAGAAAAGCAATCTGAGTATAAGGGCGTAAAAATTACGCAATATGGTGAAGGGGCAAATGCCAGTTCGACGGCTACAGTGGGTGAATATTTGATCGTTTCTCCTAACGAAAAGTCTTCAGGGGCATCAATTCAGAAAGCGATTGATACCTTCAAAGGTGAAGCCTCTCTTGCAAGTTCTATCAATGCTAGTCCTCTTAACCTCAAAAACACCGTTGCTCAAGTTTATATTCCTAATTTTGGTGATTCGATCATTGAGCTATCAGCATTGAATCCTAATGCGGAAACAATTCCTCCCGAATCCTTGGAGCAGCTGAAGAAAATTAAATCTGTCAACCTTGGTTTTGGGATCGATGACTCAGGGGTCAGATTTAAGGCTCTTGGCAAATTTGATCCATCAGCAATTTCTGCCTTCAAAAATTCTCCTAACAAGATTATTAGTCAGATCCCTTCCCAAGCATTTTCAGTGATTACTGGCTTTAATATCAAGAACTCGTGGGAAGAATTTGTGAAATCAGCCGACAAAAATCCTGATATCAAGAAAAGCATTGACGAAGTTAGAAATCAATTAAAATCTTCGCCACTGGCTCTCGATCTTGATAAAGATATTTTTGGATGGATAGATGGTGAATATGCATTTGCCTCCGTATCTGGTAAACCCGAAGGCATTTTAGCCCAAACCCAAGGACTAGCTCCATTGCTACTCATCCAAACTACCAATCGTGCTGCTGGCGAATCGTTGCTCAAGAAATTGGATGATTTCATTTCTAAAAATGGCGGTAAGGTTGACAAGAAGGATGTGAGTGGTGTTGCTGTCACTCAATGGTCAGTTCCGGGTGCCCCTGGAGCGATCGTCTCTCACGGTTGGAGTCAACAAGACACATTATTTTTCACTGCTTCCCCCATTGTGTCCTTGTTTGTACCCAAGCCTGCCAGCCCTCTCGATGCTGATGCTACCTTCAAAACTGTGGTGAGCAGCTTGCCTACCAAAAATGTTGGTTATTTCTACATTGATGCAGATAGAACATGGAGCATTATCCAAACCTTCATTCCTCCTGCGGAAAAAGGAAAAATCCCTGCTGACACGAAGGCTTTAATTAATTCCATTCGTGGTTTAGCAGCAACTGCCACTTATCCTAATCAAGAAACTGCTGAAGTTGAAGCAATTCTTTCCTTGAAAAAAGGCGGTAAATAAATAAAGCAACGCTTTGTTTAAAGATACAAAGATAAAAAAGTGCACATAGTGCACTTTTTTATCTTTGTTCTAAATATTTTTTACCTCAAAGATGTATAGCATCCATTACTGGTTGTAAGGTTCAAGCTAGTGCAATAACAAAAGCAAAGAAAGTTGCACGCTGTTTGTGCAAGCCCAATGGTAACGCTCCATTTTGTGATGGTATAGCCGTAGTCAGTCTTATTAAGACATATAACCCAAATAATGAGGAGAGGCGCAAAGCGCAGCCCCTCATTATTTGGGTTTTGATTTATCCTAATACAAGTGGCTATGGCTATACATATACGAAGCTATAAAGAAAAATGCGGAGGCTTGAAACTATGTTCACTATTCGGAAATCAGAAGAAAGAGGTCATGTCAATTATGGTTGGCTCGATAGTTATCACACTTTCTCTTTTGCTAACTATTACGAACCTCAACACATGTCTTTTCGCTCATTGCGCGTAATTAACCAAGATCAGATTGTTGGTGGCAAAGGATTTGGCACACATCCTCATCGTGATATGGAAATTATTACCTATATGCTAGATGGAGCCTTAGAGCATAAGGATAGTATGGGGAATGGCTCAATTATTTGTGTTGGTGATGTGCAGAGAATGAGCGCAGGTACAGGAATTACCCATAGTGAATTTAATCCTTCCGCCACAGAAACTGCTCATTTATTACAAATCTGGATTTTGCCAAATCAAGAAAATGTCATGCCCAGTTATGAGCAAATCTCTTTTTTACGAGAAGAGAAGTTAAATCAATTGCGATTGATTGCTTCACCTGACGGACGCGATCGCTCCGTGACAATTCATCAAGATGCTTATATTTATGCTTCGGTTCTTGAAGATGGCGCAGAGGTGACACATTCAGTTAATCAAAGTCGCTATGCTTGGATACAGGTTGCTAGAGGTAATGTGTTAGTAGGCGGTCGCCTGCTCAGTGGCGGTGATGCCATTTCTAGCAATCAAGCTGGCGATTTGAAAATCACTAGCCAAGGTAATGCCGAAATTCTAGTTTTCGATTTGGCATAAATAACTACAAGAGGATGTTGCTATACAACATCCTCTTGTTAAGTCTTAATACAGGGCTGATAGTGGCTCATAGCTCGATAATCAGGCTGCCATGTAGATGACGGCTCTAATTCATGTTTGATATAGCGTGTAGTTTCCACCACCCAGCCCGATAGATATAGCCGATCGGGTGGATGTAGTTTCTCAATAATCTGAGACTTAACTTTGACTTGCCAAGGTTTTGGTGTAGCACCCCATAAGCTAGATTCAACTTTACCTTCTTGTTCTAGTACGTGAAATCTTAGTTGCAAGGGAATGGAAGTATGATTACGAATAATCAAATCTTTGTAACCACTTGCTACGGCTGCATCTTGCCCTAAGATATAAAATCTTGATTCACCATAGGCATCAATACTATGGCAATGACGTTCTAAAATCTGACAGCCTCCATGAAGTAACGTATTAAAAATGCTGGTGGCAATCAGGCATAAACCACCTCCCACATCGGTTTGTACCTGTCCTCCCACAAATACAGGAGCTTCTCGAAATCCATTGGCTTTAGTTGGATTTCCAATGCGATCGCTAAAGCTAAAAATCTTATTAGGAGAGAAGTTAAGGCAATCAATCTTTTGAGCAGCTAACTGCAAGTTCCAAATTCGATTAGCTCTAATGTCTCTTGTACCGCGATCGGGAATCAGAGTAGTAGTTTCTATCCATTTATATGAATATTGCTCTGCTTCATAGGGATTCTGCTGACTAGCATAATGAAAAGGATATCCTTTAGCTAGAGATTTAGCATATTTGAGGCTATTGCGAATTGGCTTTTTCAAACCTTCCCAGACTTGCTCCATATCCTCAACTCTTATGAATTTAAATATGAGGATATGCAATATCCCCTCTGTCTAAAATATATCGTTGATTTTTACATATAGTCAATAAATCAAAACCGAATAGTATGAGGCGGCGCTTTGCGCCGCCTCATACTATTCGGTTTTTAACTGGTGACAGCTATAAAATGTTGGAAAATCGCCATGAAATCGCTACAATACTGGCAGTGAAAAATCAACTATTCGTCATATCAAAATATCTAGAGACTTGTAATAACTGTGGGCGCAATTAATCACACTGAAAACCAACCAAATTTACAATCGTTTAAGAAGCCTAAAATTGTATTAACAGGTGGTGGGACGGGTGGACATGTTAGCCCTAATCTTGCGTTAATTCCCGCATTAGAATCCGATGGTTGGGAAATTATCTATATCGGCTCTAGTAATGGGATCGAAAAGCAGCTTGTCGCTGAAGTGGGGCTGCCCTATTACGGCATCTCCTCAGGGAAATTACGTCGTTATTTTTCTTGGCAGAATTTTACTGATCCCTTCAAAGTAATTAAGGGCATATTTGAAGCTTACTTTGCGATCGCTAAAATCAAGCCACAAGTAGTATTTTCTAAGGGGGGATTTGTCACAGTTCCTGTGATCTTAGCGAGTTGGTTGCAACGGATTCCTGTGATTATTCATGAGTCAGATTTTTCGTCAGGGTTAGCTAATCGCCTCTCAATTTCCTTTGCTACTGAAGTCTGCGTTACTTTCCCTGAAACTGCGAAACATTTGGCAAAATATGCCTCCAAAGTGAAGCATACAGGATTGCCTATTCGTCCTGATATTTGTAATGGCAATGCGGATAGAGGTAGAGAGTTTTGCGGTATTTATGGAGATTCACCAGTTCTATTTGTGGTGGGTGGTAGTACAGGTTCCGCAAAAATCAATCAAGCAGTGCGTTCTGTTTTAGATACACTCACGCAAAAATATCAAGTAGTTCATGCCTGTGGCAAAGGAAATCTTGATCCAAGTTTTAAAGACTATCCGCGCTATTGCCAATTTGAATATCTAGCAACTGAACTGGGCGATGTATTAGCACTAGCGGACTTAGTGGTGTCGCGTTCGGGCGCTAATGCTGTATTTGAGTTTCTGACTTTACGTAAACCAAATTTATTGATTCCATTATCAAAGCTATCTAGTCGTGGTGATCAAATTCTCAATGCTAAGTCTTTTCAAGCGCGTGGCTATAGTGCTGTTCTTTTTGAAGAAGATTTGAGTAATGAGAGTTTATTGGCGGCGATCGCGGATTTGTCTAGTCGTCGTGATGAATATATTCAGAATATGAATCAGAGCAAAGATGCTAATGCGATCGACCAAATCATTGATTTAATCAAAGCTTTTTCCTGTAAATAATAACTGTCCTGTCACTATTGTGAGCGATCAATTCAGGAATATTGCCATGAAGAATTTGCTGCAAAAGGCTTTCATTGCTTGCGCCAAGCATAATCACATCACTACGCTGCTGATTAGCAAGATCGATGATTGAATCAGCTATAGATTTAGAGCAAATGGCAATCTGTCCTACAGACAATCGGAGAGATTTATAGAGAGAATCTGCATATTTTTCTAGTTGACTAAATTTATAATCTTGATCATGGGGTGAAAAAACTTGACAGAGATAAATTTTGGGATAGGGAGAAAGATTGATTAATGCAGGAAGTAATAGTAAGGCATTTTCAGTGTGCATGCTTCCCGCAATAGGAATTAACCAACGATTGAAGGAGACTGTGGACTTCTTGAATTCTTGGTTAAAGGGATTGAAGTTTTGCAGGCGATCGCTAAATTTGACGAGGAGTACATCGCAATCGGCATCCTGAACGACGTTGTCAACGATATTACCCAAAATTCTTTCTGGCGATCCAGACTTTCCATCCCAGCCAATGAGTAAAAGATTGTTATGGCGATCGCCAGCTACTTCTAAAATCGCTTGACTTATATTATGAGCTACTCGTACCTGTGTATGGAGAGAAACTTGTTTCAATTTGGCGGCAATCGTGGCGGTTTGAAATAGTTCCAAACCAGCATCTATATCTACAGAGGTTTCTGATAGAGATAGATGTTGTGCGATAGGAATAATATGCAGACATTCTAATTCATAGTTGTGTGCCTTAGCGATCGCTAAGGCAATCTCAATTAAAAAAGGAGCTGTTTGTGGATTGCTTAAGGGTAGCAACAATTTGCCCGTACCTGTAGCAGTGCCACGTCTTTGATAGACAAGATAGGAGGGTTTGACAGTTTGGGAACTGACTCCGCGTAGGCGTTTGGCTTGAGCGCGTAAAATATCACTGCGGGTAATAATGCCGACAAGTTTACTGCGCTCGATGACGGGTAAACGAGACAGTTTGTAATAGGAAAGTAAATAGAGAACTTGAGACAGGCTTTCTTCTGGACTAACCGTAATCGGCTTTGGGGTCATGATTTGCGAAATTTCGAGTTCTCTTGACAGCTTACGCTCTTGGACTTTGACTAAATCGATTTGGGTAATGATCCCAACCAAATTCTCATTCGATACAACAGGAAAACCACGATGACGCGAACGCGCAAAGGACTGCATCGCCTCATTAATACTCATTCGTTCATGCAGCGTCTCCACCTGTTGCTGCATAACATCATTCGCCCTCAATCCATCCCATAATCCTTCGGTAACTGCCTCAGTTTGCAGATAAACCCCTTTTAATTCTAATAAGCGAGTATATAAAGAGTGCGGCGCATATTTCTCGGCGCAAAGATAGGCAATTACACTGGTAATCATCAATGGCAAAATGATATTAAAATCCATCGTAATTTCAAATACAATCACAAAGGCAGTAAAGGGAACCTTGGCAACTGCACCAAAAAATGCTCCCATCCCCGAAAGTGCGTAGGTTGCTAAGGTTCCTATTCCTAACAGAGAATGTTCTAAATTCCCTACTAATGAACCTAGCGCCGCTCCTAAAATTAAACTCGGTACAAATAATCCCCCTGGAGTTTCCGCACTACAGGCAATTAAAGTTAAGATAAACCGCACCACAAAAGTTCCTGCTGTCATTTGCCAGTCAGATTGACCCATTGCTAAAAATAGCTGCAAACCAGAGCTATCGCGAAAATCCAAAGGTAGCATTGCGATCGCGACTCCTGATAAACCACCTGCGATTGCGATTCGCCATGACAACCCCATTTTAAAAGTTTGGCGATTCCATTTGGTCATATTAATGACGCTGTTATTAAATAGAGCCGCAAACCAACCAACTAGTAAACCAAGTAATAGTAAAAATGGAACTTCTTGAACAGTAAATCGTATTTGGGGAATGTTCGGGCTGAGTTGTCCTGACAAAATCTTTGAGACTAAACCACCAATAAAAGAAGATAGAATTGCTGTTCCTAGGGTCAAGCTGGAAACATCGTGGAGCAGTTCCTCAATCACAAATAGCACACCTGCGATCGGAGCATTAAACCCTGCGGCAAGTCCTGCGGCAGCTCCTGCGGCGATCAGTTGTCGTTGATATTCTGGCGAATTGGGAATCCATTGGCTCACTTGTCCTGCGATCGCTGCTCCGATCTGGACTGTAGGGCCTTGCCGACCGAGGGCTAATCCAGAACCTAGTGCTAAAATAGTACTTACTAGTTTGACAAATGCTACACGGAAATTCAAAGCAACGGGAATATAACCGAGCGCTGCCTTGACTTGTGGAATACCACTACCTGAAGCTTCCGTTGCAAATTTCTCAATTAAAAGTCCTGATAGAAATCCTCCAATCAATCCAATTAAGGGTAATGCGATCCATGCAGGTATAGCATGGGCAACCTGAATCCGCCACCCCCCTAGCCAACCGATCCCCTGTTTAAGGATGACTGCTGCTAAGCCTGCGATTAGACCAATTAAACAAGCTTCGACAATGGCAAGCCGTTTTGGGTTCAACCATTTTTGTAATGATGTTATGTCTAAAGCCATAAAAAACCACTAAGCTAATTAGTTCAGCATATTGATAAACCAATCCCAGATTATTGTGCCGTCCACTACATCGAAGACACAATAATCTGGGATTTTGATAAATTAGGCTTAAAAACTCGCTGTTCTATGATGACTTTATATTAAAATACATCCCATATTGCAGAATTCACTTATTCACAAGACGGGAAATGTAAAGTTTCATAAGTCTATCTAGAATTAATAAGTTTTCCTCGTCACCTGAGGACAAAAATGCAGCAAGACTAGAAGTAGTTTTGTTAATCGGTGGAGGGAGCAGTCCGTATTAAACATGACTACGCTGATGCCTATTGAGGTCGTAGAAGTGAGGTATAATTCGGTTGTTGCAGCAGGGAAAGTGGATTTCTAGAAAGCGTTGGAACTTTATAAGCAACAAGGCAATACAGCAAGAGTTGAAGCAATCACCAAGATTCTTGATGCCAAATAAATTTCTATTTCAGTAAGATTTTTGAATCCTGATTTTGCATAGGCAAAATCAGGAATTCTTTTGATTTTGTGATTCATTGTATAGAGGCTAAGCAAACCGTTCACGACTACCAGAGTAGGATGATTACAGCAAATGGATTACATCTATAGAGAAGGATGAAGGAATTGACGAGAAAGCTTCAAATGCTTAGCTGGAAAAGAAAGACTATCAAATATCGCGGGCTTCAAGTCTAAAGTATACCTCTATTGCCTGAAGAAATAACAGAAAATGAGTTTTCAATTCTACACCTAACCGACCAACTCCACTGTGGAGCCTTCCTCACCCTTCGACACTTCGATTAAAGTATTAAAAGCTTCCTTCATTTGTGGCATATGGGTAATGACGAGAATGCACTCAAAATCTGGCGCGATCGCATTAATGGCACTGACAAGGCGATCGCATCCTAATTGATCTTGGCTGCCGAAACCTTCATCAATGATGAGAGTTTGGAGAGTACTACCTTTACGCTGAGCAAGGACACGGGAGAGGGCAAGACGCACCGCAAAATTAATTCTAAAGGCTTCACCACCTGAATAGGTTTCGTAGGGTCTTGTACCTTTGGTGTCAGCAATTTCTATGTCGAGAGTTTCGATGATGCGATCGCTTTTTTTGCCAGATTTTTGGGTGATGAATCGCACGTTTAATTGACGATCGCTGAGTTGCGCAAGAATTTGATTTGCTTCCACTTCGATTTGAGGGAGGACATTTTCCAGCATCAAGGCTTGAATACCATTTTTACCAAAAGCTTGATGGAGTTCGGTGTGAATGCTTTGACGATGGCGAGATTGTTCTATTTGGACGAGGGCTTCTTGTTCACGTTGGCGACTTTGCTCTAGTTGCTGTTGTGCTTGTTGAAGGCTACCAATTTGTCCAAGGAGACTATCCGTTTGCGATCGCCAGTTTTGCAAATTTTGTTTTAGCAAATTAATTTCTTGAGCATGATCACCATGTAGAGATTGAATTTGTGATTGTAATTCGGTAATTTGATTGGTAATTATTGGTAATTCTTGCTGCTGTTTAGTTTGAGATTGCTGCAAATGATTCACTTGTTGCTGAAGTTCAGGATATTCCTGTTCAGCGCGAGTAAGTTCTTGATAACGCAGTAACGATGAAGTGAGGTCATGCTTTTGGGTACGCAACTGTTGATGGAGGTCGGGATCATAAGCTAGTTGAGTGAGGGCGCGATCGCATTGTTCTAGTTCATGCTGTACTTCTAAATCGATCAGATTTTTTGTTAAGCGCTCCTGTAATTGATGGATTTTAGTTTGCAGATCGGGGATTTTTTGAGAGAGATGCTCAGCTTGACGCTGAGCATTTTTTAATTCCGATTGCTTTACTTCTGCCCAGCGCCAGCGCTCGACATCACCGCGTGCAAGGGCATGATTTTTTTCATCGTAGGCAAATTTATGAATATTGCGATCAATTAATTCCATTTCCTCCCATGCCTCACGCATATAGTTTTGATTTTGGAGGCGATCGCTTAAATCTTGAATATCATTGTCAATTTGGACTAGTCTTTGCTTTGCCTCAGATATTGCCTTGAGCCTTTCCTGTAAAGTTCCCTTACGCTGAATCAAATCATTTAGTGGTGCGAGTTCTTTTTTAAGATTGCGATATTCCTCTCGCAATACTTCGATTTCACAATTAGAAGCTGATTGCTGTTCTTTCACAATCCAAATATCCGCTTGCAGATCGCGAGATTCCTGTTTGTGCTTTTTCTGGACTAGTTGCCAATGGGCTTCATCGAGAGGGCGATCGCATAATGGACAGGGTGCATTGGCTACAGTTAACTGACGCATTTTAGATTCCAATTTATTAAAGGCTGCTTCACTATCAGCAAGGCTTGTTTTTAATCGTTCTAAAAAATCGCGGCGTTCTAAGCCCTTTTCATGGACACGTTGTTGATAGATTTGCTTGTTTTGTAACAAAACAATTTGGCGATCTAGTTCCTTGGCATTAGAAAGCAATTGCTCATGGTTCTTGACCTGTAAATATAACTGTTCTCTTTTAGCAACTAATTCATCTAATTTTGCCAAAAGTCGAGTTTGTTCCCGTTCTAATTGATGTTTGAGAACTTGATGGCGATGGACTAAGGGGGTAGATTGGGCATGGAGGCGATCAAATTCCTGTAAGACGGCTCTGGATTTATGTAATTCAGCGATCGCTGCTTCAATTTCCGAACTCCGACTGAGAATGATTTTTAAATCGCTTTCCTGTTGGAATAGTCCTTCGAACTGCGCTTGATAATGTCGTAATTGCCCCTTGAGTTCGCTTTGTAGACTGGTCAGCTTATGGCTAAATTCTCCTCGCCGATCGCAAAGTTGTTGATATTTCTGAAATTTACGCTCAAAATCTGCCTCTTGGCCACATAGCAATTGATAGCGTTCATAGTCTTGCAAAATCTGCGAACGCTGGGCGAGATAACCTCCTAATTGCTGCAATTGCCTTTGCTGACTGGCTAATTGTCGAGATGATTGCATTAAATTTGCAGACAGTGAAGATTGCTGTTGTTGTTGCCAAGTAAGTTGTTGTGCGAACTTTTGATATTGATTTTGTAACTCTACTACTACTTGTAATCTTTGATGATCGTGAGATTCCAATATTTGTAAATCCATTAACTGCGATCGCAAAGCTTCTAACTGCGGCGCGATCGCCTCTCCCGCCTGAATTTGTTCCCGCAAATGTGCTAGTAAATTTTCTAAAACTGCCGCTTCTGCCTTGCTAGTTCGGGCAATATCTTTCGCCCGTTCCGCCAACTCGTCATACTGCGATAGAGTCAGCATATCTGCAAGAACCTGCTTGCGATCGCTAGGACGCTTCAGCATAAATTCATCGGCACGACCTTGCCGCAAATATGCCGAATTAATAAAAGTTTCATAATCCATTTTTAGGTGCGAAATGATCGTTTGCTGCGTTGATTGCACCTTGCGTTCAGTTAAGGATTTAAATTTCCCTTCACTCTGCACCTGAAATTCCAAAGAAGTAGAACTATTGCGCGATCGCGTTCTAATCACTCGATAGACTTCACCACCCGCAATAAAAGTAAAGTCCACCTGTGCTTCTTTAAAACCCACAAGAATTACATCATCTTGGCTTGCCACACGGCTTGCCCCCCAAAGTGCCCAAGAAATCGCTTCTAATAACGAAGACTTTCCCGCCCCATTTGCGCCACAAATACAAGCAACATGGAGCCCGCTAAAATCTAGGGCTAATTGTTGATAGCTCAAGAAATTTTTTAAGCGCAATTTCTGAGGAATCATTTTGTTGTGCCAAAACCTTTCTTATGCAATGATATTAATTATTATTTAATGATCATAATAATGTATTGATCAACAAAAGTGTTACCTCTCGAATTTAGTAGGACTAGTTCATGAATTACTTCTAGTAAATTTAAAAACTACTATACTTTTGCCTTCAAACTGAGGGAGTTATGGAAATATGGGAAGAAATTAGCCGCCAAAGAGTTAAGTACATTGTCGATAGCTATCAGTTAGCTGGTGATGACGATGAATATTTTGATGACTATTTGGAAGAGATTTTACAAGCCTACGCACCTCCACAAATCGAGTTAGCGCTTGTCGAAGTCTTGGTTGAAAGCTGGCACAATTTGCCCCTTGTGCGGGGCTACGCATTCCTAAAGCGATCGCACGATCTTCTAAAATCATGGGAAAACAAACCGATCCATACTAGAATTTCTGGTACTCAGTTTAGATTGATTACAGGTTTAGACCCCACATCGATATTTGGTAATGTTCAGCTATCTAGAGAGATATTCATTTCCGCTAACTAAATCTACAGCCCAAAGAGTTCAAACTCAAACTAAATGAATCCCCAAAGATGTTAGGAACTTGTGGATAAAAAATATCCCACCAAGTTATATAGCTTCGACTAAGCTCAGCTAACGTTGGCTGAGCTTAGTCGAAGCCGCAGGTACTTTAATTAATAGCAAGTCTCTTGCTAAGCGACTTCTTAAATGTTTTTTTAGGTTGTCTTTTTTAGCAAAAAGAATCCTACTTAGGTTCGTCACTAGTAGATTCAGTGTCAATAGTTGTCGCAACTTTTTGAGTACGTTTTTTGCGCTCGGCTTCTACCATATCTGCAATCATTTGCCGCGCTTGCTCAATCTTGTCAAGGTTAGAACGATATAAATCAATATCCTTAATCAGGCGATCGCTACCAAGCTTAAAGGATTCACCAACCAATTTGAGCAATTCTTCACGCTTAGCATTGTCGGCACTGGCTTCAGGATCGCTAATTTCTAGCAAGGCATATAACCCCACTGCGAGCAGCCGACTATATTTAAAGTTTTCTTTGCTAGAAATCGTCTGTAGTTGTCCAGATAGGGGTTCGAGATGACTACCAAAATCTGGATTGGTCAGTATGTTTCTGACTTCATTGGGAGATTGTACTGCGAGATCGCTGAGAGTGACTGCCTCTTGACGTAGGCGATCGGAGTCAAACTGAAGCGCTGAACATAATGCATGGAATATCGCAAAGCGATCAGTCTCAGGCTTATAACCAACCGTAAAGCGATCGAACGTAGTCACAAGTCCTAATGCGAAAATTGAGTCGTAAACAAATGTTTGATTGACTTTTAGCAAATGGACTTCCACCAAAAGCTCATCTACAACCCGTCGGTAGACCTGATTGACTGGCTTGGGGAAAGCTTTATAAAAATCTTTTTTAGTATCAGAAACAGTACGGACGGTATTCACAGTCAACAAAACCTAAAAATCTATAAGATATTTAAATAATCATCGCACAGATAGCCCTTTCGTCAGTCTGTCGCTGGTGGTAAAAAAATTAAATTGTTGTGGTGGCCG
>CALRWX020000088.1:0-16752 GCA_943371975.1 Pseudanabaena sp. UWO311
CCTTTCGCTGCTTCCAGCGCTATTTTGGCTTTGAATTCTGCACTGTGTTTTTTTCGTTGCATTGTTTTTATTCTCTCCATACTTTCTTGGTGATTTCTGGCAGCTTTTCTATCTTAATCTCCTGTCCGATTTATAGGGAGCATTATAGTAAGTCCATCCGTAAGGGTTGCTATTGCTGTTTGAAACTAGAATCCCCCGTTTTCTATACGGGGGAGTATGTCAACAAGGCAGTTCTCGTTTAGAGGTTGCGGGTTAACTCAACATAGATATTTTCAAGGCGTACTGGCTGACGCATGATTGAATCGATCACAATGCCATCAAAATGATTCAAAATTTCCTTTAGCTCCATAGTTTTTGGTAGCCAAATCGTCAATTCGCGTCCGTAGTGGCGATACTCAAAACCAAGTTCGATCGCTCTAGCGATCGCCAAGTCTTCGGTAGGTGTGCAAACGATTGCAATTTCTTCGGCGGATACATATTTACGCAGTTCTTCGAGACTACCTTCTGCCAACAGTCTGCCCTGTTTGATCACGCCAATACGCTGACAAAGACGCTCCGCTTCGTCAAGTAGATGGGTCGTTAATAAAATTGCTGTATCTTGGCTACTCAAATTCCGAATTACATCCCAAATTTCATAACGAGCCTCAATGTCTAAGCCTGTAGTTGGTTCATCTAGTACGACCAATTGTGGCTGATGGACAAGGGCGATCGCCATACTCAGGCGGCGCTGCATCCCGCCACTAAGGGTATCAGCAATACTATTAGAGCGATTGCCTAACCCCACTAGTTCTAGGCAATATTTGGCTTGCTTGCGACAAATTTCTTCATTCAATCCATACAGCCGGCCAAAAAATTGTAGGTTTTCTGCACAAGTCAGGCTCCTATAAAAAATATTTTCCTGTGGGGCGATACCAATAAGCGATCGCATAGCACCCGATAAAGTTTGCCCATTGAGATTAATACTGCCTCGATCAGCTTTGATCAAACCGCACAAAATACTAATTGTCGTAGTTTTTCCAGCCCCGTTTGGTCCAAGTAAGCCATATACTTCACCTGATTGGATTGCAAAGCTCAAGTCCTGCAAAACTTGCTTCTTTCCATAAGATTTACAGATTTTGCGAACCTCTAGCACAAATATATATAACTCTCTAACTAATTATTTTTTTAAGTATAGCTATAGCCAAGTAAGTTAATACATAAAAACTAAAAGAGGTTGGTAGTGCAAAGCACCGCAACTCTATTTTACTTTTTATGTATTGGGGATTTGGTAATAGTGGTTGCTATGCTTTTTAAAGATGCAATATTGTGTATTCACCTTAAGGTGAAAGCAAAGTAGATTCGATCTGATTTTTTACCAAAGGACTGACGTACTCCGCATTATTTAAGCATTCCACCAAAAGTTTATTAGCATCGTAATAAGTCCGCAGTAGTTTAAGTTGATTTTCACTAAATTGCCATTCTTGAGAACCTTTACGATGATGAACAATAAGACTGCGTAATTTCTTTGACCATTCAAATCCCTTAGCTTGCCACCACTTTGCAAACTTCTCTCGATCCTTATAGGGATCAGGAAACTTCTGGCGTAAAAACTGTAATCCTTTATGGAGATCAGGCTCAAGGATACAGGCTAATTCTAAAATGCGACGATTGGCGAAATATAGAGCTAAGTCAAGATTGAGAGCAAGATTGATGGTGTAATCAATATCGACCTCCGTTTCCATCGTGTTATCAAATCCCAAGGCTTTCGTTCTTGCCCGTTCTAAGGCGCGTGAATGGGCAATGTCTAAGGCTCTTGCCCGATCGAGTGATCGCGTATTCTCCAAATCAATGTCTAGATACAAAGCCCGAATTGTCACCGCCTTGTAGGGAGTTTTTATCCGAATTGACTGTTGATTTACCCATGACAAAAATGATTGTAGGTGTGGATCTTTGACCATAAGCTCATCGATTCTACTCTTCATAAGTTGCAACATGCGATCAGCTTGCTGGGAAATGCTAATAGTCATGACAATCACCCCATGCCAACGATTGAGGTACATTCTTTCTAGTAAATATTTTTGGGCAAATGCAGGATTACTATTGGCGATACGATAAGCTGCTAGATAGTCATGTAAGGTGGTGTGACTCAGACAATGAATACCTTTGGCGCATTCAATTAATAAACTATGCTGCCATTTAAAACTCTGCACAAGCTGATCGCGATCAATCGCTAAATTAGATAAAGTGCGACTCTTATTAATACAATCCTGTAAGTCATCCTCAAGTTCATTGTTTTGCCAAAGATAGCCATGACGATCTAGGGAAATGATCGCTACATAGGATAACAAATCTTGCTTTTGAGCAATGGATAATCTCTGGTTTTGAGTAGATGGCAAGCATTTAGTCTGCTCCCATTTACTTAGTAATAAATTTAAAATTTCTTGATAAAAGTTAGGCTTTAGATATTCGCAACTGTTAAAAGCAGTACATATATGCGTCAGTAACAAAGGATTGCTAGCAATTTCCGCGAGGGGCTGATTAGTATCTAGTAGTTGTTGAAATTTTTCCTGTTTTTGGGAGGATTGAGAACAAGTAGTTTGAAACCATTTATTTGCAAATTCTGTTATTTGAAAATCTTTCCAAGGAGCAATTTCTAAGGCATGAAATGATTCGAAAATGTGACCATAAAAAGAATTGCGAGTTGCTAATACTATTCTATTTTTGGGATAGCGATCGCTAAAATTTAAGATTTTGTAGGCAACATCAGCACGATATTTCTCAGGTATTTCATCTAATCCATCCCAAATCAATAAGAAATGTCCCTCGATTAATAGTTGCTCTATAACACTAGTAGTGGATGATTCATCTAATGTATTTAATACCTCATTCCCCAATCCGTAATGCTTAATTTGATGCTTTAGCCATGTCAAGGGATTACTTAAGGGGCTATTGGAATCATGTAAATTATCTAACGGAACTAGAGATCGCAATGGCAAAAATACAGGCAGATAATCATCTAAAATTTGATCTGTAATGCTCGCTATTGCCCAATATTTGAGTAAGGTAGTTTTACCTGCTCCTAAACCACCAACTAATAGGAGTTTCTTATACTCCTCTAAAGCCTGATTTGCTGGGATTAATGACGGCTGCAATTTTTCTAAATAAAACCGATCGTATTGTTCGGGAGATATATTAGCAAAGGTTTCATTAAGATCAAGATATTGACCACTAGCTACTTTAGTAAAAAGATTAGGCTCTGTATATAAATCATGTAAATATAATGGAGCATTGACATCGATTGCTCTAATGCGATCGCATTGACGAATCAGCGCAGATGAAATATCGCGACGTAGTTTTGATAGTGTCTTCTCAATTGGTGAGATTATTATATTATCGCTTAAGTTTTGAACTACTTCTAAAGATGATACATCTTCACTTAAGTCGAAAAAATTTACGATTGTGTTCCGAGAAATACTTTGAATATTATTTGGATCAATCTCTAAATTTCCTGTGTTAGAACTCTCTAAGTTTTTTGGAAGAGGTGTAGTTGATATATTTAACTTTTCGCAAATTAAGTCATAGGTGTTGCGGTCAACAATTTCTCCATTAAAGAAATTCTCAACTAATTGCACGGCAATGCCAAGTTCACTTGCTAGTTGTGAATAAGTATAGCTAATACGTTCAATTTCACCTTTGACTTTGACAATAATTTCTGACGGTGCTCTTAGCATCAAGGCTGCAACCATATTTTCAATCCCTCATGGTTGAATAATAAATTTAAATATACCGTTTGCCAGTCTAATGAAGCGCGGGTTTATTTACCCGCCTGTAGTAAATAAACATCTGAGCCTCTGGTCAGCGCGATCGCAAATTGCTTTAATCAATAATGTTAATTATTAAGAGAATTTGGCTGAAGTGAGTTTATTGACCTTAGCAATTGATGTAGGTGGCAGTAGTATCAAAGCGATCATCTTACGAGAAGATGGGACTATCTTCTCAGAGCGATCACAAATTACTACACCTCATCCCGCAACTCCCGACGTAGTTATTATCGCATTGCTTGATTTGGTTGCCACCTTTACTGATTACGATCGCCTAGCAATAGGATTTCCCAGTGTTGTCGAAAACGGAGTAACAAGGGGTGCTATAAACTTACATCCTGATTGGGACGGGTTTCCATTAGCGCAGGTGTTACATCATAAATTAGGTAAACCGTTACAGATAGCCAATGATGCCGATGTGCAGGGCTGTGGGGCGATCACAGGGCAAGGGGTAGAAATTGTAATTACGCTTGGTACTGGCTTTGGCTCATCACTATTTCTCAATGGCAAGTTGCTGCCTAATTTAGAACTAGGTCAACATATTTTTAGCGAACGCAAAACCTATGAAGATCTTTTAGGTCAAGCTGCTCTAGAGCAAATTGGTACAGCAGTATGGAATATCAGGTTATCAGAAGCGATCGCTTCACTTTATAAATTATTTAATTACGACAAGATCTACATTGGTGGCGGTAATTCTCGCTTAGTTGCTTTAGACTCCACAAATTTATCGCCAAATCTAGTTAATAAAGTAGCGATCGTCTCTAATGACTTAGGACTAATCGGCGGACTAGCCCTATGGAAATCTACGATCTAATCAAACTTTTTGTAGCCCGTTGAAACCTTACTACAAAAAATTTGATTTTCTTATTCAGTGACAAGGCGAGAAACAGAGAGAGTGTCACACATTTTCTTGATCTGGTTGCAAACGCGGTCAAATTGGTTGCGATCGCTAATATCAATACTTAAATCAATAATTGCAGCCTTTCCTTGTTTAGTCTGGACATTTGCCTTACGCACATTAATCTTGTTGTCCGATAGACGGGTCAAGATATCGCGTAATACACCTACACGATCAATAGTTTCCACTCGAATATCGATGGGATAGGTGAGAGCATGATCATTTTCTTTATGCTGATTCCATGCCACATGGAGTAGGCGATCGTTAGGAATACTCACTAAATTATTGCAATCATTGCGATGAATGGTAATACCGCGATTGCTACCGAGTGCAACTATACCTGTAATAGGTTCTCCCGGAAGTGGTGCACAGCAACCCGCGAGTGAATACACCATTCCTTCTAGTCCCAAGATAGGGGATTTAGAATTATGGTTGTGAATATGGTTAGGTTCATGGCGTGCTTCATACTTTTGAGGATTAAAATATTTTTCACTATGCTGATGCTCACGCAGTTTATTCACTACAGCATTTACAGAAGTTTCACCATAGCCAATGCCAGCAATCAAATCCTCAACATTATGGTAGTTACAACGCTCCGCAAGCTTGAGCATCTGATCGGATTTGAAGAGAGCTTCTAAGCCACTCTTGCCTAATTCTCGCTCTAAGGCACTACGACCGAGAGCCAGATTTTCCTCACGACGCGATCGCTTAAACCATTGGCGAATTCTGGATTTGGCAGAGCTAGTAGCGACAAAATTAATCCAATCGGTACTAGGGTGAGCATTATTTTGAGTGAGAATCGTTACAATATCGCCATGCTTAAGCGGACGCTGCAACGGAACCATCACACTATTTACTAAAGCCCCTGAGCAATGATTACCCACTTCAGTATGTACACGATAGGCAAAATCTACAGGCGTTGCTCCCCTTGGTAAACAGTACACATCTCCTTTCGGACTAAACACATAAACTTCACTATCAAATAAATCCTCCTTGACACTATCTAAATATTCCTGAGGATCTTTCATCTCGCGCTGCCATTCCACCAACTGACGCAGCCAAGTAAATTTCTGATCATCCCCCTTGAGTGGCTTGCTAACAGAATTACTTTCCTTATATTTCCAATGAGCAGCAATTCCATAATCTGCGATATGATGCATTTCCCATGTGCGAATTTGCACTTCTACGGGATGCCCCTTTGGTCCAATTACCGCCGTATGTAACGACTGATAGCGGTTAGGCTTTGGTAAGCCAATGTAGTCTTTGAAACGACCAGGAATCGGGCAGAAATGATCATGCACAACTGCGAGGACTCGATAACATTCTTCTTTGCTATTTACGATTACGCGCACAGCTTGAATATCGTAAATTTCGTTATACTGCTTTTTCTGGCGTTCCATCTTGCGGTAAATGCCATAGAGATGCTTCGGTCTACCGCTAATCTCAAAATCTTCTAAACCCATTGACGAGAGGCGATCGCCTAATATACGTGTCACTTCTGTTAATTGTTCATGGCGGCTTTCATGGGTCTCCACAACCAGAGACTCCATCATTTGATATTGCTCTGGCTCAATGTATTTAAAAGCAATATCTTCGAGTTCCCACTTGATCTGGCCTAACCCTAAGCGATTGGCTAAGGGAGCAAAAATTTCTCTGGTTTCTCTGGAAATTAAAACCTGTTTCTCAGACCGCAAATGTTCCAGAGTTCGCATATTATGCAAACGATCGGCAAGTTTAACGATAATTACACGAATATCCTGCGCCATTGACAGAAACATACGGCGAAAGTTTTCCGCTTGGCTTTCAGTTTTACTCTCAAAACTCAGTTTTGACAACTTAGTGACCCCCTCAACTAGCAGTCTAACTTCCTTTCCAAACTTTTCTTCAATTTGCTCACAGGATACTTCGGTATCCTCAACTACGTCGTGCAAAAATCCTGCGGCAATCATGGCATTACTGCCACCTAAATCTTTCAAAATTGATGCAACGGCGATCGGATGCAGTATATAGGGTTCACCCGAAGCGCGGCATTGACTACTATGCAAACGATAGGCAAAATCTAAAGCGCGACAAACAATATCTTCATTTTCTAAATCTTCTCCCCTCTGTGACTTTTCCCAACAACTTCTTAACCAGTCAGGAATCCAAGCATTTACTACCACATCGCATTTTCGCGCCTGTTCATAATCTAGCGACTGACCTAGACGTTCTACTGGAGCTTCAGCTAATAATGTCATCGGAGTCATAGTTTCAAGTTTCCCTTAGCAGAGATGTTTGTATAAGATTTCCATAACCTTATTTTAAACTTTATGTCAACTATGCTGTTTTGTCTTTAGATCTGCCCTAAAAACGTAAAACTATTAAAAAATCATGAGTAGACTTAGAAATGAGATTATTGTGCTGCAAACGTAACGGGAAGCCCAATAATCTCAGTTTGAGTTATATAGCCATAGCCACTTGTATTAGGACAAATCAAAACCCAAATAATGTGGGGCGGTGCAAAGCGCCGCCCCACATTATTTGGGTTTTATGTCCTAACAAGACTGACTACGGCTATAACTACCCTGAGCTACTTAATTATGGGTTTACTCAACCGATCAATCTTTTTACATAGAGTTAAACAATGTATGTCACTTTCCCATTGCACCGCATCAAAAATTTTGCGTAGTATATAAAATCCCCTGCCGCATTCTAAATCATGACATGGAGTTGGGGCATCTTGCCCAACTTCGGAACATTGTAGTTCGATACCCTGATCAGTAATAATCCACCAGTACATTTGCGAAACTATCGAAAATTGCACTGTGATTTGTTTGCCTGGATCAAGAGAATTGCCGTGTTTTACCGCGTTTACTAAAGCCTCTTGTAAACCTAACCGCAACTCTGGCTGCCATTCTGAGGGTACTACGTCTAGCAATAGATCAAGTACTGGGGCAAGATAGAGAGTTGAAGTAAAACTGAGATTACTCCACTTATGTCCTATTGGACGGACAGGTGTCACAATCACGCCCTTTTAGCTCCTCTGAAAATAACTGCTATAACTTTAGGTCTTGCTTAAAAGAATTTTCAAGAATTTAATTTTTTAGCAATACGCTATGGAATCTACTAAATTTATGATCGCAAATCTAAGCGATCATTATCTAAACATAGAGTTACCTTCCATTCTAGCGAAAAAATTTGCCTTAAAGTGAAGATAAAAAAATTTTCGCCAAAATTTTTACAGCACTACCAAATAAATAAGGGCGGTGCGAAGCGCCGCCTTTATTTATTTGGTAGATCACAATTGCAGCAATGATTTAGGATAGATATATTCTTGGAATGAAGTTCAGCACTCCGCGCTGCACTTTATTCCAAGAATGTATCTAGGTAGAAATAAGCTGACATGCAACTTCGCCCGCGCTTTAAATGGTTTTCTCAACCACTCGATCGCTATGCGATTGGTTTAGTAGCATTGCTAAGTGTAGCGATCGCTGTATTGTTGTGGATTGGAGATCGTACTGCCCCACAGGTCAAAGATTTTAGTTGGCAAGGACAGAGAATTGATGCTACGAATGTATCTTTCACGTTGATCTTTAATCGTCCGATGAATCGTGAAAGCGTGGAGCAGAATCTCAAATTTGAGCCACCTCTCTCAGGTAAAATTAGTTGGTCATCAAGGCGGATGTCCTATACACCTTTAGCACCTGCGATCTACGGCAAGTCATATACTGTTAAACTCGAAAATTCCTACGATCGCTTCGCTAGCGAGTCTGGAAAAAAAATTACAATCGACCCTTTTACAGGCAGTTTTACCACCCCAAATCCCTATTTTGCTTACATCGGCTCACAGGGCGAGGAAAAAGGCCGCCTTGTGATTCACAATGTCTTACAAAAGGGGAAGCGGGTTTTAACACCTCCTAATCTGACAGTTTTAGATTTCCGAATTTATCCAGATCGCCAGAAAATTCTATTTGGGGCGATCGAATCGGCGGGCCAGAGCTTACTTGACCAGAAACTCTATGCGGTAACAACGGGAATTGATCGCGAAGATCGCTTAACGACAAATCCTCCTGAAATCAAACCCATTCTCGATAGCGATGACTATCAAAACTTTAAATTCGATCTCTCACCTGACGGCAGAAACATCTTGGTACAGCGTCTCAGCCGTCAGCAAGTTGGACGTTATGGACTTTGGCTTATCAAAGAGAGCCAACCCGCAAGAGCATTGGAAAATCAACCAGGGGGTGATTTTATGTTCACGCCCGACAGTGCATCGGTAGCGATCGCTCAAGGTGAAGGAGTTGCGATTTTGCCTCTTGAGGCGCAAGCCGCGCCGTTGGACTTTCTCCCAAGATTCGGTACGGTTTTAAGTTTTGGCAGAAGCGGCACACAGGCGGCGACCATTAAATTTAATAAAGACTACACGCGATCGCTCTATTTAGTGACTAATCAAGGCGGACAAAAGGAACTTACAAAGATTACTGGTTCTATTCTTGGCGCTCAGTTTGATCCTCAAGAAAAGAATCTCTACTGTTTGCTCACCGATGTGGAGCAAGATACTGCCAAAAATATATTTCGGGAGAAGCCTTATCTTGCAGTGATCAATCTAGAATCTACTCAACTAAAGCGCATTCTTGAACTGCCAACCCAAAGAGAAATTCAATTTAATATTGCTCCTGATGGTCAATCCATTCTCCTAAATTCTATAACTCCCAGTGGCGATGCTGCTATTTCTCAATCTATTCCCGAAGATGCGGCTAAAGCCACTAGAGGTTCACAGACTTCACAAGTTCCAACTCAATTAATTATGTTGCCGATTAATACTGCTAATAGCAACAATTTGCCTCAACCTGAAGTGTTACCAATGTTTGGTAAATTTCCACGATGGTTTCCATAGTGATGATGCCCCGCGCTTTGCGCGGGGCATCATCACTATGGAAACCTGATCGCCTATTCTCTCAATTCAGGTGTTTCTCAATTCTTGGCTTATATCCAAAAGCATCAGCATTGTTTCCCTTGCTATAGTCAATTTCATGATCAAGTGATTCCAATTGCTTCTGGCGCTGTTAAATCCTTAGTTAAGCAAAACATCACCACCCATCTTAAAACAGGAACCCGCATTACTTGCTCAGTAAAAGCTAAAATACAACTAATTCTACGGAGGTTAATATGCCAACGACATCAGTACTCAAACGCCTCTTCACTGTCAAAGAATATGATCAAATGGGTGAGGCTGGGCTATTTGATAATGAGCGCGTAGAATTAATCAGAGGAGAAATTATTAAAATGGCATCAATTGCCAGAAGGCATGCTGCTTGTGTAGATCGTTGTAATTATGTATTTGCAGTAAAACTTGCAGGTAAGGTTTTAATTCGGATTCAGAATCCCCTAGCTTTAGACAATACATCTGAACCTGAACCTGATGTGATGTTGTTGAAACCCAAAGATGATTTTTACGAGTCGGGACATCCGCAACCGACAAATGTCCTGCTTTTGATTGAGGTTGCTGATACTACGATTGAGAGCGATCGCGATTCAAAAATTCTCCTCTATGCCGAAGATGGGATTATTGAAGTTTGGTTAGTTGATATTAATAATGCTTGTATAGAAGTTTACCGTTCCCCTAGTAATGAGGGTTATCAAGAAATTCAGAAATTCTATCGCAGCCAAAACTTATCGATTCTTGCTTTCCCTGATGTAAATATTACAGTCGATGAAATCTTGGGATAGAAATTCTCAGCAAACAACAGTAGTTGTTACAGGTATTGGCATGATTACCGCGATCGCCAATAATCGCGAAGATACTTGGCAACAAATTTTAAAAGGCAAATCAGGGATTAAGTTCGATCCAAAATTTCAACTTCCGATCGCGCGTGTTCAAGGCTTAAATAAATTCCCTCAAGTTTCCAGATCTCAAACAAGATCTCAATACTTATTAAACAAAGCAGTTTTAGAGGCGATCGCTGACGCACAATTAGAACTTCCATTGCCTAATTGCGGTTTAGTTATAGGTTCTAGTCGCAGCAATCAAAGAGAGTTAGAATTACTTTTAGAGAATCCCGACCAAAAGCTTAATCAAAACTTAGCACCAGATTACTGGTGGCATTGTCAAGCCGCTCATCTATCGGCACAAATTGCCCATTTATTGCAGACGCAATCTCCTGTACTAGCACCAATGGCAGCCTGTGCAACTGCCAACTGGTCGATTGCTCAAGCTTGCGAATTAATTCGTTCTGGACAATGTGATATGGCGATCACAGGCGCGACTGATGCCGCGATCACGCCATTAACGATCGCAGGATTTCAAAAAATTGGGGTATTAGCCCAATCAGGTGTATACCCCATGAGTCAAGAGCGAGAGGGATTTGCCCTTGGTGAAGGTGCGGCGGCTTTAGTTTTAGAATCATTAGAATCTGCCCAAAATAGAGGCAGTCAAACTTATGGCAAGGTTTTAGGCTGGGGGATTACCAATGATGCCTATCATGCCACTAGTCCAAATCCTGATAATGCAATGGCGGCGATCGCGATCAAAGATTGTCTAAGACGATCGCAAATTGAGGCAAATCAAGTTGGTTATATAAATGCACATGGAACAGCTACGCAGATGAATGATGCCCGTGAAGCGGAGCTAATTCAACGTTTTTTTCGTGATAGTGCGGTGAGTGCCACTAAGGGCGCAACGGGGCACACCTTGGGCGCAACGGGAATGATCGAAGCAGCATTTTGTCTATTAGCTTTGCGCGATCACTTTTTGCCTCCTTGCGTAGGGCTGCAAACTCCTGCTTTTGACATTAACCTTATTCAACAAGCAACGCGATCGCCAGATCTTCAATATGCGCTTAACTTCAGTTTTGGCTTTGGTGGGCAAAATGCGATTGTTGCCTTTGATCAAAGAATATAGCGGTAGTCAGTCTTGTTAGGACATAAAACCCAAATAATGTGGGGCGGCACAAAGCGCCGCCCCACATTATTTGGGTTTTGATTTGTCCTAATACAAGTGGCTATGGCTATATAAATAATTGGGGCACAAAGTGCTCCAATTATTTATATTTTGGTGAGGAGTTACTTAGTGATCCCCCTATAATTTTTGACCAAAATTCATGTACGATTTTATATTGCATTTATTTTCTGCCTGAGTTATTTGTGCCGAAACCATTACAGCTAATGTGGGCTTTGTCTGGACTATTACTGACAATTGCCAGTACTTTTATTCAGCCTTCGATGCTTTTGCCATCCCTTACAGGTCAGGGAAATAATATAGCGATCGAATCTATCAGCGTCACTATGCAAATCGGTGCAGTTCTATTGACAGGATGTCTCGGTGGACGTAACGCCGCAATTTTGGCTCAGATTGCTTATATTACTCTTGGTTTAAGTGGATTTAGTGTTTTTTATCAAGGTGGTGGATTGATTTATCTCAAATCACCTGCTTTTGGATATTTATTAGGATTTTTACCTGGTGGATGGCTTTGTGGATTTCTCGCTTTTTTGAGACCACCCAGTATCGAACGCATGGCAATCAGCTGTGTAGGTGGATTTTTAGCAATTCATCTAGTTGGCATCATTTATTTAATTGCTATCCAAATACCTAACTTTAGTGCTATCCAGTCCTCATTTTGGCAATATTCTATCCAAGTTTTATCTGGTCACTTTTTAGTTGTTTGCGCCACAATTGTAATTGCTACAGTTTCTCGCAGACTGTTATTTTACTAATACTCAATCACAGTCAAGAATTTGGGACGTGGAGTAAAGACCCGCTTCACAAATTCCATCTCTATTTTCTAGTTAAGTTAATAAACACTAAAGGCAGCATTTAATGCTGCCTTTAGTGTTTATTAACTACTATAGTCATCACTGAGACACTAATAAAAGATCCTTGTCCCCATTCAGCATAACTAAGCTGCCAATGGATAATTAGAAGCACGGTGCGGAAAATCAATATGATTTACACAGTTATCAAAGCTGGGGAAAATTCCAAATACTTGATCCATTCTTGAAATCTCAAATACAAGGCGCACAGATGCTTGTAAAGAGCAAAGCAACAAGTTACTTTGCTGAGACTGTATGAGGCGAAGGGTGGATAATAGCTTTTGTAAGCCTTGACTATCGATAAATTCTACATTTTCCATGTCAACAATTAAGGTAGGAATCTCTTTGCTACTCATCATAGAGTTAGCCATAATCCAAGTCTCAACTTTACCAAAAAGATCAGAGCCGACAGCATTATCTAATTTATTGCCAGCTAATTTAATAATAAAAGCTTGATCATTTCCTAGATTTTGATGGAAAGATAACTGGTTAACCTGAGTAATTGATTCCATTTTTCTTCCTTCTAAACTTCTTTAAGAGAGTATTTTTGCTCGATTGCACTACTTAAAAATATACTTACGGTTTGATTAACGACTCAAACTGCTTTTTACTTCCTGAAACTAATTATTCACTTTTTACCAAATAATCAAACATCTTAGAGATATATATAAGTTAGTAAAAGGAAAACTAAAGGTTATATAAAAGTTAGTTTTCTTATTTATCTATAAAACTAGTAAAAGCCATGTATTTAAATATACCAAAATCAAGCTATGTGAGAGATACAGACAATTTACTTCTGATTAATAAAGAACCAAATCTTTTGTACCACGGCTCCTCCGCACTACAAAAAATCAATTCTTAGACTATTTCCCCAAATAGATCGTAATGATCGGCATTGGTAATCTTGACAGAAAACATGGAACCAAGTGTAGCTTTGCCCTGTGGATCGCTAACATAGACAACACCATCAACATCTGGAGCAAATCTTGCCGATCGCCCAATTAGTTCACCAGTATCAGGATTTTCCTGCTCGATTAACACATCAACGATCTTGCCAATTTCTAGTTGATTATTTTTGAAAGAAATTTCCTGTTGGGCTGCCATAATGCGATCGCGGCGTTCTTGTTTAACTTCTTCAGGTAATTGATCTGGTAGATCAAAGGCGGGAGTACCTTCCTCAGCGGAGAAAGTAAATACGCCCACATGATCAAATTCATGACGCTTCACGAATTCTAGTAAATGCTCAAATTGCCCCTCCGTTTCCCCAGGGAAGCCAACAATAAAAGTAGTGCGGGTAATGGCGTTAGGTAGTGAGGCTTTGATTTGTTCCATGATCTTGTCATTGACGCGCCCCTGCCAAGGACGATTCATGGCGCGTAAGACGTCAGGATGAGAATGTTGCAAAGGTAAATCTAAATAAGGAACCACATTGGTTGTGGCTTTCATGGCGTTAATTACTTTAGGAGTCAAACCTGTGGGGTAGGCGTAGTGCATTCTCACCCAAGGCACATTAACTTGACCGAGGGCGGTTAGTAATTCAGCAAGGCGAGGCTGACCGTAAATATCTTGACCATAGTTAGTGGTGATTTGGGAAATCAAAATAATTTCCTTTACGCCTTCAGCGGCGAGGCGATCGCATTCAGTCACAATTGACTCAATAGAGCGCGATCGCTGATCTCCTCGCAAATGGGGAATGATGCAAAAAGCACAGCGATAATCGCAACCCTCAGCAACGCGCACATAAGCCACTGCTTCATTAGTGGTGCGATAGCGAGGAATGGTGTCATCTGCGATATATGTAGGAACTTGAGTAACTTCTTTGACTCGTTCGCCTTTCTCAGCACGTTCAATGACATCAACAATTTTTTGATAGTCACCAGTGCCAACTAGCGCCACTGCTTCAGGAATTTCATCGAGTAATTCTTGCTGAAAATGTTGCGCCATACAGCCCGCAATCACAATACGCTTGCCCATGTCGGCAAGTTCCACCAAGGTTCGCACCGATTCACGTCGTGCATCTTCGATAAAGCTACAGGTGTTGACGATTACATAGTCTGCTAACTCTTCGTTGCTATCGACTTGATAACCAGCCTGTACTAGTAAGCCCAGCATGTGCTCGGTATCGACACGGTTCTTTTCACAACCCAAATGGGAGAAGGCGATCGTGGGTTTGACGGTGGTGGGAACCAGATTGACCATATTTATAATGACGTTTGATGAGGCAGTTTGCAGTAATGCACAATATTTCAGACATCCTAGCTTAACAAAACTTTAGGCAATGCGATCGCCAAATCTTAAAACTCAGATTCTTCGATATTCGGCTTAGTCTTGGCTTTACCCCGCTCAGCACAGCTTATGGAAGTTGCTTGTGATAGTTTGGCGGTTGGGCCGAGAGTGACATTTTGATAGAGGCGATCGTATTCCCTTTGATAATGGGCGGCTACAGTTTCATTTTGAATGGCTACTAAGGTTTCATCATTGGTGTGATTTGCGGCATTAGTCCAATTATGGGAACCAGTTAGAATTAAATTGCGATCGAGGATTGCGAACTTGTGATGTAGTGTATCTCCCGCCACCAGATTGGGAATGCCAACGGTTTTGAGGGGTTGTTTCCATGCACTGCTTTTTCCTGATTTGCAATCTCGATTAGATTGTAATCCCCACATATCAAGGGTAGAGGCATAATCACGGTAGGCAAATTGAGGATCAACTAAGGTGCGAATCTTCACATTATCCTGTTGACGCCCTTCTAGAATTGTGGAGATAAATTGAGTGGAGTAAACAAATAAAGCCATATCAACTCTATTTTTAGTCCCTGCGATCGCTGTCGCAATCAATCCATTACTAGTCTGCTCTCTTGCAGTATCTTGAGGATCTGGTGAAAACTTGATCCGAATTTGCGCCCCGCCCACTACTAAATAATCAATTTTGCGAGAAGGTTTTTTGGAACCAAATAAACTGTCAGGTTTACCATTGGGTCCGTCGCCCCACATGATATTAAATTCTTTTTGGAAACAACGGGCTAGATCTTTACTATCGACACGCACAAGATTATTAGTATTCCCTCTCGTCTCAGGCTTGGTGAAGTCGCCATGAATATCACTCATAGTAAAATTAGCAGATCCGAACAAAACTACTTGATTATCAATTACGAGGAATTTGTGATGCATGAGTCCACTACCCTTGGAGCCATCAGCGGTATCATCAATCCAAGGAATATTAGTAGCTTTAATCAGCCTTAAACTATCACGGCGGTCAAGCTCTTCTTCAGTCAAACGACCGTCATTATTGATGTCAGCAAACTTTTGAAATTCTTTATAGCGATCGAGATCGCGGGGATTTAGTTTTGCAATTTGTTCAGGTGTAAACTCACTCCAAGCCTTACTGTAGTTGCTTTCTAGGATAAGTCTAACTTTTACGCCCCGTAATTGAGCATCAACGATTGCCTTGGCAATATTTGGTAAACGTAATTCTTGGACGGCAATATCTAAGCTAATTTTAGCTTTATTAATATTGTCAGTTATCACTCTTTCAAGATTATCTCCGAGCCTCTCAATGTTGCGATAGGGATCGGTATATTTAGATGCTTGATTTTGGTTGAAAAATACTTGGATATTGGAATGCTGAGGTAATGCAGGAACAATCCCAGATTGTGCCTGACAAGCATTTGCCGCGATCGCAGTTAGCGCAATTACGCCACAAAATAGAAACCCATAAATAAACTGACGATATCGCGCTCGCATTTGATAGCGGAAACGGGAATAGGCTAAAAAACCCATACATGCAAGACTTCAAATTTTGCAACTCTAGTCTACAGCCTTACTAATTAAATCTAAGCCACTATTCACTAATTTTTTTACTAGTTTTTTGATAAGTATGCCGATTTTTTAGCTGTTTAGCTCACTTGACGGACTTTTCCTTGATTGATCGCCTGCATGAGATATTCTAATGCTTCATAGTCAGGATCGGTAATATATCCTTGTTCAGAAAGCTCCTGATTGATCTGGCTTTCAAGTTCGGGGGTCAGATGCTTGACAAGAAGTGCGCGGTTAACTAGATTTCGGATAACACTTTTATTATTCATAGTTTTAAAGAGAATTACCAGACATATGCTTCTACGATTACTAGCTTGCTCCTAAATCAATGTAAAAGTTGTGATGAATATCTCTGCTTTGATGTGATTGCTGCCAAAAAATTCAGGGGTATATCTTTCTCTAATCTTGTGAGTAAGATCACAAGATTAGAGAGAAGAAAGCGAGTGGCGGC
>CALRWX020000089.1:0-16355 GCA_943371975.1 Pseudanabaena sp. UWO311
TACAGTCATTTATCTTTCTCAATCACCATACTATCGACAAGTCCCAGAAATGGCAGAGCATTTACTAAATGTAAATGTAGTTAGCGCAGTTAAAGTAGCTGAGATAGCCCGTAGAGCAAATGTGAAGCATTTTATTTATACATCCACAGGTAATGTTTACGAGCCAAGTTTTGAACCACTCAGTGAAGAAGCCCCAGTTAGGCGTAATAACTGGTATGCATTGAGCAAAATACATGCGGAGGAATCATTATCCTTATTTCGCAATGACTTTGACGTGACAATCATGAGATTGTTTGGTGTATATGGGACAGGTCAAACTGACAAATTAATCCCCAACTTATTCAATACTGTCTTGCAAAGAAGAAAGATTTTTGTTGATCGTAATCCTATTGATGCAAACGATATAGATGGATTGAGAATATCACTAATTAATGTAGTAGACCTTGTCAAAATTTTTCTGCAATGTATAACTTCTTCAAACTTAAAGAGCTATTTACTAAATATTAGTAGTCATGAAGTTGTTAGTATTCGTCATATCACTAAATTAATTAGTCAAGCTCTCGATCTTCCAGTTGATATAGAGATTAGTGACAAATATCAACAATCTAGTTTAATAGCAAATATTCAGTTGTTACAAGCAACTTTTAATCCAGTTTTTACACCTATAGAAAAAGGAATCCAAAATATGGCTGTTCAATATAAAGTGCTAAAGTAAGATTAATAAAAACAATGAAAGTTCTTCATTTACCTACTTATACTGGTGGACAGGCTTGGGGACTCGCACAAGGGGAAAGATCTCTCGGATTAGATAGCAAAGTTTTAGTAAGAAATAATGAATGGCTGGGATATTCCTGTGATATTGACTTGGGATTAGATAAAATGTCTTCTCCATTCGCTAAATTTGCTAAGCTAACAAAGACTTTTTTTCAAATTAGAAATAAATATGATGTATTCCATTTCAACTTTGGTTCATCTTTATTTCATTCACCTAAGGACTATCTTAATCATTTAGAACTACCATTTTATCCTAAACAAGCTAAGCTTTTTGCAACTTATAATGGCTGTGATATTCGCCAGAAATATATCACGATGCAACGTACTTCAATAGCAGCCTGTCATAATTCTACTTGTTACAATGGGCAGTGTAATTCTGGCAAGTTAGATGAGTTACGGCTTAAAGGCATTACAAAGATGCAAAAGTATGTACAGCATATTTGGGCAGTAAATCCAGACTTACTGTATTTCTTACCGCCTCATATGTCTTCTTTTCTTCCCTATTCCATTAGTCTAGATGGAATAGCTGTAAACCTTCCAAAACTTGAGCGTAAAAAAATAAAAATTATTCATGCTCCAACTAATCGTGCTGCAAAAGGGAGTGACTATATATTTGCCGCGATCGCAAAGTTAGAAAAGACCCATGCTGAATACTTTGATTTTAAGGTAATTGAAAATATTCCTCACGCACAAGCCTTACAACTTTATCAAGACGCAGATCTAGTTATAGATCAGATCTTGATTGGTTGGTATGGAGGATTTGCTGTAGAAGTAATGGCAATGGGTAAACCTGTGATCGCAAGAATAGCTACTGAAGATCTACATTTTTTACCACTACAAATGGCTAAGGAAGTTCAAGAATCAGTTATTAATGCCGATCCTATCTCTATCTTTACAGTTTTAAAACAGTGTATTGAAGATCGCAAACTACTCCAAGATTACGCCAATACTGCAATTGAATACGCTCGCAAATGGCATCATCCGCACTATGTTGCTAGTCTAACAAAAGAAAAATACGAATTATAAATTATTTAATTCTTTAACGATTGCTTTGCCAATTTCTAACGAAGAGGTAGCTGCTGGGGATGGGGCATTGCAAACATGGATAGATTTTTGATCTTTAATAATTAAAAAGTCATCAACTAGTTGTCCATTCGGCTTGAGTGCTTGAGCGCGAACTCCTGAATGTGTTGGCACTAAATCATCTGCCGTCACATCAGGAATCAGGCGCTGAAGGCTACGCACAAACGCGGATTTACTGAAAGAACGAATGATTTCTTGAATACCATCTTTAGAATACTTAGAGGCTAATTTCCAAAAACCAGGATAGGAAAAAATTTCAGCAGCATCACGCATATCAAAATCTGTTTTGTGATATCCCTCACGCTTAAGACTCAGAACAGCATTTGGTCCAGCATGAACAGAGCCATCAATCATTTTGGTGAAATGAACGCCCAAAAACGGAAAGTTAGGATTAGGCACAGGATAAATCAGAGTCTTTACTAAATACCTTTTTTCAGGCTTTAACTCATAATATTCTCCGCGAAATGGAATAATCTGTACCTGCGGGTCAATATTTCCTAGCTTTGCAAGGCGATCGCTTTGAAGTCCACCGCAATTAATTAGCATTCGAGTCGCAAAAATCCCTTGACTTGTAGCAATTTCTTTACCTTCAGGAATATCTTTAATCTGAGTCACATGTGCCTTCAGCAAAAGTTCACCACCATCATCCCTAATCATATCCACTAACTTTTGACATACTTGGCGATAGCTGACAATTCCTGTGGAAAATACTCTTAATCCTGCAATACAACTTACATGCGGTTCAACCTCTTTAACTTCTTCAGCGCCAATTTTTTCTACTTTAAGCCCATTAGCTAATCCACGTCCATAAAGATCTTCAAGTAGAGATAACTCTTGTGGCTTAGTTGCAACAATTACTTTCCCGCATATTTCGTGACTGATATTATATTTATTACAAAATTCTGTCATGGAAATATTTCCCTCACGACAAAATGTAGCCTTAAAGCTACCTGGTTTGTAGTAAATACCAGAATGAATCACACCACTATTGTTACTAGTTTGATGAAATGCCCATTGACTTTCTTTTTCTAGAATCAACAGTTTTGCATGGGGGTAATTCTGCTGTAAAGTCATTGCTGTTGTAAGTCCAACAATCCCACCACCAATAACAATGAAGTCATACATACTATATTTTCTCTCAAAATAATTTATAGCTCTTAAAAGCTTATTACATCAATTTTACCAAGCACTATCTCAAAAATCAGAATATTCTTTATTGACATTGAAATTATGACCTCTACGATCACTTAAACTTCATCAGGGTTTTAATTGCGTTGTTCCACTCCATTTTGAATTGTAGTTACATTCGCAGGGAGGCGTGTCCAGTTAAAGTCACTGATTCTTAAAAGGAGTTCACCTAAGCCTTGATTAGGATTGTAACGGATGACTACTGCGTAGGTGCGCCTTGCGTATTCTAAGGAATAGACAGAATCAAATACATTGCCATTGTCTAAACTAAAGCTTTGTTGAATACCAAAACGAATTGGTCCATAGATTTGTTGGACAATCCCTGCCGTGAGCGATCGCGTATCGGCTACACGATCAAATAAGAAGGGCGATCGCCCAGTCGAAAAAGCCTGCGTATAGCTCACGGTAAAGCCTGTATAGTCCAAAAAATCTTTGGTAAAACTACCGACTTCTCCAGAAAAGCCTAAAGTCCCATAGATAAATGCTTGATTAGCTCCATTGGAATATAGAGAATTAACTCCTTGTAGTCCCACAAAGGCATCTAGCTTGGGTACAATTGGCTTTGGAGAGAATCGTAACCCTGTTCCTTTTTCGGCGGTTGCTGGTTCACCTCGAAAAAGCGGAAAAGACCTACCCAGAGAAGCCGCGCTTTGTAAACGGAATAAGGAACTAACCGCATTTGGCTGCACATCATCACGCACAGCACCAACAAATTGAGCAGCAATTTGATAGTTAAAGGAAATTTGGGAATCACCAAGAATATAGTTGGGCGAAATTAAAGTTGATCCCACAATATTGTTAACATCCTGAAAACCGAGCGATCCATTGAAAACGAGATCGCGAAAAGCATATTGGGATAGCAAAGTATACTTACCAAAAACAGGGGTTTGGTAAGTGGCATTAAATCGTAAAATTGAATCAATGTTATTGAAGTCTAAACCCGATAGACTTGCCCTTGCTGATAGTGTCTGACCACCATCAAAGGCTCCGTTTAACGTAGCAACCACACCCAAAGCATTAAAAGCAGATAAACCAGTTTGACTAGAAAAAGCCCTTTGAATAAGTATTTGGGGCGAGAGTTGAAAGCTCAAGTTAGGCTGAGTAACAACGTCAAAACTCTGTTGATAGAAAACCCCATCGCGATCGCGTTGATCAAACCCCACCAAAGCAGGTACGAAACGCTGAAAACGGTCTAGGGTAATACTATTTAGGGGTATAGGCAATGAGAATCCTTGATCAAAGATCAGCGTGGGGGATTCTAAATCGACACGACTTTGGGTGGGGGAAATCGGCGTTAGGGTGGCTTTGCTCGTTACTAGTTCCAGTTCAGGAGGGGTAAAGGGATCATTGGTAATACGCAGATTTTCGGCTGTCCAAGATTCTCCATCAAGGATTAAGAGATCGGCAATAAATCCAAAGCGACGCACATTTCCATCAGAGGTAGTACCACCACCTAATACAGGCAAAGTAATTGAGTTGGTAGCTGTTTCCGCAGGTGATCGGGATACTTCAGAACTAACCAAGTTACCAAGGTCAACAGAACCAGAAGCTTTGATCAGTTCCCCTTTAACACTGTTGTAGTTGTAGGTCAGCTTTGTACCACGAATCTTTTGATCACCTCTTGTAAAAGACACATTTCCTTCAGCAATTACCTCCTGAGTTTTAGTATTTAACTGAACACGATCAGCTTGTAGCTCAAATCTTTTGTATCTGATTAATACATTACCTTCAGCCAAAAATATCTGCGTATTAATGTCATATTCTTGGCGATCGCTAACCACCTTAAGCAAGTTACGCAGCAACGGAGCCAGTTCCAACAAAGTAGGCTTAATATCCCCCGTATTTGGTGTTGTTGGCTTTGGTGCGACAACTCGACTTGGCTTATCTGTGGGCTTCGGCTTCGGTAAACTATTGGGCTTAATCGGACCAACTTGGGCAATTATAGTTGGGACAATCAGCTTACCGGCGATCGCAGCAGGATCAGGGAATACTTCAAAAAAAAGCTCTAGCTGTCGCTGAACCTCAAGAGGAGTCTCGACAATTAATCTAGCAGCAACAAGGCTATTCAACGTTGGCGGTGATGTCAACGTTCGTTGCAGACTGTCCTGTCGGAGCTCTGCGTAGTTGCTGGCTGACAGTTGTGATGAAGGCGGTGGTAAAAATTCCATACGCAACTAAGTCTACAGGATTTTTCGCGGAGATGAAAAGGAGTAGAGCGTTCAGCGGCAATAGAAACGCAATATTTTTTATTTATAGGAGATTGGATAGTCCACGTAGCGGGGATCCAATCTCCTATAAATTAATTGCGAATTTGTACAGGCATGAGGAGATAGGTCATTTTGGTTGCCCCAATTGGCACAAGCACCGCAGGACTTGTGGGGTTATTTAACTGAATTTGAATCTCATTGCTGGGTAAAGCCTTTAAGCCATCCAGCAAATATTTGACATTAAAGGCAATTTCCACATCTTCACCCGATACTTGTGCGGGCAAAGACTCACGCCCTGCGGCAACATCTGGCGCTTCTACAGAGAGAGAAATTTCTTGCCCTGTCGAGTCAATCGTGATTTTGACAATGTTATTTTTTTGGTCAGCAAGCACAGCAATTCGTTCTAGAGCTGAAAGAAATAATTTGCGCTCGACAGTGACTTGACGCTCGAAGCGATTGGGGATCAACTGGCGATAGTTGGGATAAGTACCATCTAACAATCGTGAAATCAAGATTTGATTGGCACTTTGGAAAATCATGTTAGCGCGGTCAAACTTCACCGCGATCGCCCCTTCGGTTTGTTGATTGAGCATTCTTTCTAGTTCCCGCAAAGCCCTAGCAGGAATAGTTACTTCCAAGCTAGTGGTCACGGTGTCCTCCGTCACAGGTGGCTCATCAGCATCTAAAAATCCAGTTTGCACCACCGACAAGCGATGTCCATCGGTAGCCGCAAACTCAAGGCGATCAGCAGTAGCCGTGAGGTGAACCCCAGTCAAAATCCGCTTGGTCTCATCCCCCGAAGTTGCAAACAGCGTCGAAGCTAAACCACTAAGCATCGACTCCACTGGCAGATAGGTAGTTTCGCCATCTTCCCCAATTTGAGGTAATTCAGGAAACTCCTCTACTGGCAAGCCATGCAATTGATAGCGTCCTGAACCACAGACAATCGAGACCATCGTATTGTCCTTGTCCACAGTGATGGTGATGTCCTCATCAGGCAGCCTTGAAACGATGTCATTGAGAAGTTTTGCGGGTAAAGTAATCGCTCCCGCATCTACAACTTGGGCTGGGAAAGATACTTGAATGGCTAGACTAAGATCAAAAGCAGTCATACCAAGACTTTGGCTAGAGCCATCGGCATCTAAGCGGATGTTTGCCAAAATCGGATGAGTAGGACGCGAAGCGACAGCACGACCGACAAGGGCAAGATTAGCAGCGAGTTGGTTTTGGGGGCAGACTAGTCGCATAGTTTGAAAAGTGAAGTTTTAGGCTAAATGTGGATAAGTTAGATAAAAAACAACTGAATAACTGGGTGAAGCTAATTTCTTAAGGGATGTCAAATTTTCTGAAATCTTGGCTTGTCATTTGAAAGTTTACAAGCAGTAGACCATTTGTGAAAAGCTTTTTGAGACTTGCTTTTGCATATTTAAGGTTTTTAAGTAAAGATGTCTCAAAACTTTGTTTTGGGGAAGGAGTTTTTAAATTTTTGTTTTTTAATTTGTGGATGCTAATCATAGCATCGTTGGAATTTTTTACAACCACCAAAATAAATATTCATTTTCTTTGATTTCGTTAATTTTTCATTTGATCTAATTATTACTATTTTAAGAATAAATAATTATTAATAGTAGTAGTAGGGGCTGTGGAAAATGTGGAAAACTCATAGAAAACTATATATGATAAGAACTTTAGGGCTTTTTACTTGTGGAAAACCCTGTGGAAAAAACAGCTAGTTTTCCACAGGGTATAAATACTTATTAAAAGTTATCCACATTTATTCTCAAGTTATCCACAGATATTGCCAAGTTATCCACAAAGATTTTTGGGTTTTCCACAGGTTTTCCACAGGCAAAATGGCAATATTTTAATCTTCTAGGAGAGAATTAGGAGGAGAATATTTGCAAGTAAGCAAAAAATAGATCCAAATAGATCCAAAATTAGTCTGAATTGCGATCGCATATAAAAAATTCAAATATTCAAATAGCCGCTAAAATTATTAAAAATTGTAAAGATTTTTGTAGTTATTGTCTGTATTTGTTCTTCAAACCCTGTTAAACCTATGACTGAATTTGCTACCAAGCTCGCTGATTCACTTCAGCCCATTGCCGATCAATTCAAATCTCTCAATATCCCAGCCCCAGTTACTCACTGGGGACATCCATTTTTTATGGCGATCGTTATTTTTGCGATGGGTTCCTTTGTCGCCATTTCAGGTTGGCGTGGTCGCACGATTACGGATACTGACATGGCCATTAAAAATAAAGCTGATCACCGTAAAGTTGCGCCTTTGATGACCACTTTTTTAGCCTTGGGCTACAGTGGCGGATTGCTTTCATTAATTATGCAGGGTAAGCCTATCCTTGAGAGTCCGCACTTCATTACAGGCTCTGTGGTGCTAACATTGCTTGCAGTCAATGCTGCAATTTCACTAACTGGATTTGGTGGTAATAAGCAATTGCTGCGTAATGCCCATGCTTATTTAGGTAGTGTGATCGTTTTATTGCTATTTGCCCATGCAGCTTTAGGGCTTAAATTAGGGCTTTCTATCTAAACTTACAGCAATTGCCGTTCAAACAAACCAAAAGATTTTTAAAAAGTGTTGCTTTACAACACTTTTTAAAAATCTTTTGGTTTGGGGTTCAGCGATTTGCACTGTAAAAGAGAGTGGGTGCGCATTGTACCTTCACTCTCTTTTAAATTTTTAGTTTGATTGCTATACCAGCCCAGATGGGTTAGTATTTGCAACTAAACACACCTTAACGATTTTAATCGCGATCGCCGCCATGGAAAACTGGGAGTTTTTGTTACAGCGCAAAGGTGACAAGTCCTGGTTGCCCCTAGAATCTCCCACCGTTGAGATTTTGGAAGGGCAGTACAGACTCGCTGCACGCTCTGATTTAGCGAACGTGTCAGTTGGCATTGCGATCGCCTATCGTCCTATTGCCGATGTCCGACATCAGCCTTTTCAACAAAAAGTCGTCAAACGCCTCAGTCATGACGGTTTGCTGATTGTGATGCCCTATACTAATTTTGTTCCTGGATTATGGGAAATAGAATGTCTTTCCGTTTCCTCAGATTTGCCAACGGATGTTACATCTGTTGGCAAATCTGAGAATGTAAAAGACATGCCTTCTTGGAAAAAAACGGTTAAGTTTGATGTAATACCCATCTCTTCGGAATTTGGCTCAGAATGGCAATATAGCGCTCCTGAAGAAGATGTTGAAACTTATGCAGAAATTCCCACAGACATACATACGAATTCTTTAGGTATCGAACAAACTGAACCAACTCCACTTATTCACAGTTCTCCTATTCTTGATATTGCCGAACAGCGATCAACTGAACTAGTTCAATCAATGTTTGAAGAATTTGCGCTGTTTAATGATGAAATTGAGAATGAGAATGATGATTTAGAATTAGATAATCAAAGAGAACTGACTAGCGATCGCCTTAATCTCTCAGAGCTAGTCAGTTCAGAGCCTTTAAGTATTGATGAGACAAGTGATGCGCAGGGTGAATCCGCGCTGCAACCAAGAATATTGCTGCGCCTACAACAGCCTCAGTATGTTGTGAATGAAGATAATAGCTTTAATCTCGTTGGTGAGGCTTATACCAAAGGAGAAATTGAGGTTAGCCTAAAAGACCCCCAAACCCTTGAATTAGTTGTCAATAAGCGCTATCCAATAGTTAGGTTAGGCGATCGCAATAACGAAATAGGTGCAATTCCCTTTACTTATCAAGTTAATGTACCACCACCCTCTCAAATTCAAGTTTTGATTGGAGAAGTTCAGATTCATCCTAAAAAAGACTTTCAGCAGTACGATGATTTGTTTGTTACTCAGCAGGCGATCTCTGTTTCCTATCCTGCATCGCGAGTTCTACCTGAAATGCTCAAAGAAGCACAGAAATACCAGAACTCAGATGGTTCCGAAGCGGATAAACTATCTTCGGAAGAAGCGATCTCTTCTTCTAGTTATCCACAATCTCCACAGGGTTTTCCACAGGTAGTAAAAGTAGCAGAAAACTTTGTAACTGAAATAGCTCCGAAGCCCAAAGTGTTTCGTCCTTTGAGTCTGCCCCCTTTACCTTCTAAGAAGTCCAAAGCCCCAGAGGTATTGCCTGAAGAGAGCCAATATCTTATCAATTCAGTTTCTTTACCGCCTTTGCCGCCACTAAAAAAAAGGAAATTTGAGCAGCCTGTGAGTCTTCAGAATCTTCCAATATCTGAAGATTACTCTCAAACTTTTCCACAGGTAGAAGTGGATGAACTTCAGAAAATAGAGATAGAATTTGCGCTTACAGATCTCTTGAAATCTAATAGTGGCAATGATATTTCTTCTTCTAGTTCTGTTAATGAAGATGAACCAGAATTGTTCTATAGCTTTGAAGAAGAACTTCCCCATAATTATGAGGAGTTGCTGGATCAGCCAAAATTGGAAACTTTACGAGGTCAAACATTACCGTCTTTTAATCAAGCTACCAGTAAGGCACATGGTCGGAGCAATCGATTTCTTAATAAACTCCAAACCCTATCATCTGAGGCGATCTCTGCTCAAAAAGCTAGTCAACGCAATGAGGAGGTGTTGCTCGATAAATTTGTTCCTAATAATTCTTTAAGTGCTTCTGAGGACTTAGCATCGTTGTCAGTTGATGGAAATAATCTAGAACAGCCATTAACAATTATTGAGAAAAATAGCCTTGCTGAATTAGATCTGGAACTAGATTTGGAACTAGATCGCTTACTTGCTCCTGATTTTCCTGACCTCATTTTGAATGAGTATGTTTGGGGAAATTCTATTGATCCGAATAGCTTTCCTGTTTCAGGATTAAATTCTAATACATCCGCTTCTACTCTTTCTGAAACTGCCCAAACTATTCGTAATCTTCAAGAATCTTCTCCCAAATCTTTATCCGAACAAAAGCTAGTTCCTGTTCCTGAGTTAATTGTCCCCTTCGGTGAGATTGTTTCAGGAACACCGATGACGGTAATAGTACGCTTACCTGCGATCGCACCTAAGTTCTTTGTGAAGTTTTGGATTAAGGACTTACAAACTCGCACGATTATTGATGGTCCCCGTTGGTTACTAGATTTTAGCGTTGTTCCCAATACAGAATTGATTGAAACCCGTACCAATATTTCTATTCCCCTGAGTAGCATTGATGTGGCCTTTGAAGCGATCGCGATCGAAGCTCAAACTCAGAGAGAAAGCCATAAAGTAAGGGTGACTCGCGCTGTGACTCCTCCAAATTTAGTGCAGGATATTAATTACGAATAAAAAAAGAGCGCTATGCGCTCTTTTTTTGTTTTTTAGTTTAGGGTTGACCTTGTAACCAGTAATAGGTCGCCATCGGTAGTAAAGTTGCTAGAATTAGTAACAAAATCACAACTATATTAGAAGAACTCGCTTCAGTCTCTTCTTTGGTCGCGTAATTACTTGTTTCCGATTCTTCTACGGCTAATAGTGGTGCGCCGGGGTCTGGATTGCCCTTGAGAACGGCTTCTAAACGTGCAACCCCCTCATTGACAGCTTGGTTATAGTTGGCTTTACGCGAAGGATAGAGCATTGTCTCATCGGCGATACTGGTGGCAATACTATCGGGTAGTAATTCTTTGACTTTTGCGCCAGTTTGAATCGCAGTGCGGTGATCTTCAGTGGCGAGAAAAAGTAATACTTGATTAGCTTTAGCTGATTCTGTGGGGAACCATTTATCAAATAGCTCTGCGGAAAACTCTGGTGCAGGCTCTCCTAAATCAATGCGTTGGATGGCGACTACATGAATTTCAACACCCGTTTGTTCGGCAATTTTTTCCGCTTTACTCGCGATCGCGCTTTTGGTCAAAGGACTTAGCACTTCAGAGTCATCAATCACCCAAGTCTGATTAGTTAAGGTTTTGATCTCAGCGAGATCGGGGATATCGGACACCTGTAAAGCCCATGCTGGGGTTGTAGATAATTGAAAGTTAAGTAGTAATGCGATCGCGCCAAAACATACAGTCTTATATAGCGTTTTCCAGTTTAGTGAATTACGGGATTGTTTCCCCGAGGAAACAATTCTATGTACTTCACTTGCTTGAAAAGCGCTATAAACATTGAGGTGTAATGTTAGCCATAAGACTTTTAGTCTATGTAATACGTTTGTAATCACTATTTTTAAACCTGTTATTAAATCTTTAATATAAATCTATACATCGCTTTGCGCTGATTTGAAACTCAAATAAAAAAAGAAGCAGTATTTTTTGTGTTGTGACACAAAAAATACTGCTTCTTTTTTTTTATGAAGGTGGCGCGAAGTGCCGCCTTCAGATATTCCCCCTCTTAAAAAAATAAGACTCGCATTGCGAGTCTTATTTAATCTTAACGGCGATGGTCGCGACGAGAGTTATTTCTTACTGGTATAGGAATCAACTCAGGTTGAGGCTGATTTTGTCCCAAAAGGGCTTCCAAAACGCGATTTAGAATTTCGCCGATTTCCTTCAGAGCTTTCTTGATCGCTTTCACTATGCTTGGCTCCCTATCATCATCTAAGTTTATTTACTCAATCATAACAAATCTTTTTCTAAACAAATCTAAAGCTGAGCTTACAGTTGCCATTCTGATCCAATTTCTACCTCTAGAGGGAGTAAAACGTAGTTCGAGCGCTTCGACATTGCCCGCAGGATCAGCGATCCCCACATAAACTAAGCCCACGGGCTTGATATCCGTGCCGCCCGTTGGTCCTGCGATCCCTGTAATGCTGATACCCCAATCTGATTGAAGTTTTGCCTTGACCCCGATTGCCATTTGTTCAGCCACGATCGCACTGACAGCCCCATGCTGATCAAGAATTTGGCGATCAACATTTAACAAATTAACTTTGACATCATTGCTATAGCTAATCACGCCACCAAGAAAATAGCTCGAACTGCCCGATGCTTCGGTGAGGGTTTGACCTAGCCATCCGCCCGTGCAGGACTCAGCTATGGCGATGGTTTGACTTTTTTCTTGCAAAAGTTTTCCAGCTACAGTCGCTAGGGTCTCATCATCAGTGCCGTAGCAAAACTCCCCTGTAAGCTCACGGATTTCTGCTTCGACAGGCGCAATTAAGGCGATCGCTTCTTCCTGAGTATTTGCTCTTGCCGTGATTCTTAGTCTTGCCTGTCCATAGTTAGCGTAGGGCGCAACAGTGGGATTTTTGAGTTCAAATAAATGATTTACTTTGGTGGCAAGAGCCGACTCGGCAATCCCCCAGTACAGCAAAACTTTGGAGTGAAATGTGCCTTGACCGTAATTTCGTGATAACAACAAAGGTGCCGCCGTTTGTTGCCACATTGGATAAAGTTCACTGGGTACACCGGGAAAGGTAAGAATTAACAAGTTTGGCTGTGGTTCCCAGATCATGCCGGGAGCAGTTCCCACAGGATTATGTAAAATTTCTGCACCCTTAGGTAGTAATGCTTGTTTGCGATTGTTAGCTGTTAGTGTTCGACCTGTTTGTGCTGCCATCTGCTGGATACGCTCCCAAATTTCGGGACGTTCTTCGAGAGGTGTATTAAAAAAATTAGCGATCGCCTCGGTGGTGAGATCGTCAGGGGTTGGACCAAGCCCGCCAGTAGTAATAATTAAGTTAGACCGACTGGCCGCAATTTTGAGAGCTTGATGAATGCGATCGGGGTTATCTCCAACAACGGTTTGATAAAAATGTGGTACTCCTAATAAGGCAAGTTGCTGTGCTAAATACTGGGCATTGCTATTGAGGATTTCCCCTAGCAATAACTCTGTTCCGATGCAAAGAATTTCCGCGCCAATATTCATATTTTCAATTCCGCTTTAGCTATAAAAAAGGGTCGCGTAGCGACCCTTTTTTATTTTAATTAATGATTTCCCGTCGTTTTGGTTTTTCAACATTGATCCGAGGACGCTCAACTTGAACTTGTGGTCGCTCCTGCTCTGAATCTTGATCATTTTGATCGTAATGATGATCAGAATTTGAGTTGGGGGTTGGATCAAAAAACTCAATTCTAGCGCTATGACCAAATTCTTGGGCTGCGGTCATTATAACTGTCCGCACTGCTTGGATTGTCCTGCCCCCTTTGCCAAAAACTCGCTCCCGATCATCTGGATCGAAAGCAACTCTGATCCAGACGCGATCGCTTTTGCTATTTGACTCAAAGTCTACCCGCAAGGCATCTGGATGAGTCAGTAATGGCTTTAGCAAAAAACTAATTAAGGCGTTGTAGTCAGGCATTATGGTCGGGTGTTGCAGTTAGGCAAAAAATTTTTAACTATTGGAGTTAATTGATTTAGGCGCTAACTAATTCAAATACCTTAGCTTTTTCAAGGATGCGACGTACTGTGTCAGTAGGTTGTGCACCTTTCTTGATGCGATCGACGATCGCGGGGACATCTAGTCGGGTTTCTTTGGTGCGTGGGTTGTAGAAACCAAGCTCAGCAAGGGGACGACCATCGCGGCGGCTGGTGCTATTGACAACAACGATGCGATAGCTGGCTTCAAATTTCTTGCCAAATCGCTTTAATCTCAACTTAATCATGGGTTTATGGCTCTAAAATTCTGCGTGATTCGGTTCAATATTTTAGCAGAGCTATAATTGTAGCACGATCATAATTTGTTTTTTGATTCAATATAAAACCAGAGCTTTTAACTCTCGTTTTATATTGAAAATCTAAGTACATGACAAAAATAATTGATTGTGTAAGGGCAGAGCATTCCTGCAACTATTGATACTTATCACTAGATTTGGTATACAGAAATGCTCAGCCCTAAACTTAACGCGATTGCAAGTTAATCCTCAACTGCGGAGAGGGTAGAGCATTTGCGAATCGAGTTTCTGACGAAAAGTTGAGAAATTGTGGCGCAAATGCTCTACCCCTACATCAAAATTGTTTGCAGATTAGCGAATAAATTCGCTCGTCCGATTTTCATCTCAGGTCTGAAGACGCTTAACTTTCAATCTCACGTATGTTTTCTGTAAAGTCGCTTAATATAGAAAAAATTTCATCACAACTTAATTATTTTTTTTGTTTATGAACGTCAATAAGTCGTCTTTGTACGAACAAGACTTTTATGGTTGGACGCAACGACAGGCGCAGGCTTTGGAGCAGAGACAAGTATCTGAGCTGGATTGGCAACATTTACAGGAGGAAATTCAATCGTTGGGGAGACAAGAATATCGGGAGTTGGTCAGTCATCTAGCGGTTTTATTAGGACATTTACTCAAGTGGGAATTTCAACCAGAACGGCGATCGCTCGGCATTTGCAACAAAATCCTAGTTTGAAGTCGCGGATACCAGATGCTCTAGAAGAAGGATTTGCAGTTGGGGTCGATTTGGCTTTACGAGAAACTGATTTGCCAATACGAGCTTTTCCTGCATCTTGTCCCTATGAGTGGAGTCTGATCATGTCTGATGGTTTTCTCTGTGATACTTCGCAGGATAGGGAATGAAAAGCTCTGTCTACTCATCAAAGAGTTTAGGTCAGCACAAAGTGCCGACCTAAACTCTTTTATAAGCGCCTGCGGTAATTTCAGCGATTCTACTCCATGTAAATTTTGCTTCAAGTTTTTGTTTGCCATTTTGTCCCATTTTTAGGGCTTGGCTTGGATTCATGAGCATCTGACAAATTGCCGATGCAATTTCCCTAGGATTTTGACTCACGAGGTAGCCGTTAGTGCCATGATCAATTACTTCAGAGACGGCGGGAATATTGCAACCAATTACGGGTTTATCGAAGTGCCACGCTTCGGTATAAACACCACCAAAACTTTCTTGACTTGATGGCACACAAAGCATGGTACAAGCGGCTAAAGCGTTACTTTTTTCCTGAAGTGATAAAGTGCCGAGACGATGAATTCTAGGGTCTTGATTTTTAAAATACTTTTCTGAGTTAGCGATCGCTGGGCCTGCAAATACAAACTGCGCTTCGGGAAACCTTTTCCAAACAATAGGGGCAGCTTGGAGCAGTTGTTGATATCCCTTGTATGAATGATGTTGTGCCAAAAAAAGAATAATTGGATCGGAAATTGTATAAGTTGCTTTGAAAGCTTGACTATCCGCTTTTTCGGCTAGGATTGGCCCCATGCCTGTGACTGTGATGCGATCGCTGTCAACGCCTAAGTTAATCAAGGTTTGTTTTTCGGTTTTCGTGAGGGCAATCACGGCATCGGCTAGTTGGTAGAGTTTGATGTAGGCGCGATAGCGCCAACCGATCCACCTTGGATGATGTACGGGGGTAAAAATGAAGGGAATATTGTATTTTTGGGCTAGTTGGTATGAGGCATAGCTTAATCCTTCTCGACCAATGCGGACATTGTGGATCAGGTCGGCGGATTGGGCATATTGATCGAGATAGCGACTAATGCAGGTGGCGATCGGTGGTAGGGCGAGATCCATCCACGGATAATAAAGGGGTAGATATGGGATTAATCGGGCTTTATCGATGAGGTTCATTCCCATGCAATGCACGGGGATATCATCAATGATGTAGTCTTTGCTTTGTGATGGGGCATTAATGGTAGTTCCCATTAACCAGTCGGTTCGATTTTGTGCCCAATGGGTAAAGACTTGAATTTGTTGTTGTTGTTTGAGTTGTTGGGCGAGTAGATGTTGATGTAGTTGTGCGCCGCCGATCGCGGGGGGATAGGTGGTGAGGGTGTAAAGAAGTTGCATGACAAGATTAGTATGCTAGTTGCGAAAGTTGGTAAAGATGTGCTAGCAAGACGGCCAATAGCTATAATTATTTGTGAGCGCATCAGGAGAATAAATCTATGACAGCAATTACTGCACGAGAACTAGAGATGCAAATGCCCGACGCGCGTAAACTCTTGAGTGATGAGCCTGAAATGGAAAGTTCTTTGCATTACATGCAGTTGTTATTGCTAGTGACTTGTTTAGAATGGGCTTGGCAAGAGCGCGATGATTTCTTTATTGGGGCAAACCTTACCATTTATTTTAGCCGTCAGCAACTCAAAAATCATGATTTTCGTGGACCAGATCTTTTTCTGGTCAAAAATACAACGAGAGAACCGCGCAACTCATGGGTAGTTTGGGAAGAAGATGGAAGATATCCCGATCTAATCATTGAGCTTTTATCAGACTCAACTGCTAA
>CALRWX020000090.1:0-16291 GCA_943371975.1 Pseudanabaena sp. UWO311
GCTTTCATTCGTAAGCATAAACCACGTTCTCGTGAAGCTTTAGATAATGTTGTTGCTCAAGCTTTGGATTCTGTATCCCTTAATGATATTTTGGGATGGTTTTCTGAATCGGAAACTCGTACACTTATTGACTGAAAACTGCGATATTCAGGAAATATGAGACTTAGTTTGCTAAATAAACCTATCTACCTGCAAATCCACTGGGACAAGTAAATTTCTCGCCATCAAATACAGGTTTAGTCGGCTTATCGAAAGTACTTCCTTTAGCTATACATAGAATGGAAACAGTATTTTGCTGTTTCTTGTCATAGGCAACTGCACCTACAAGACCAGATATATCCGCTTTGGTGAGTCCAAGGCGAAATAAGTCAGTGGGGACTTGTCTAGGTGTTGCATAAATATATGCGCGATCGCCAGTTACTTCTGTAGAGAAGAAATAACGATTCGTTTTTTCAGGGAGCGGTGGAAGAGCTGGGGATGTGAAAGACATGCTAAAACTCTGCTTTTCTAAGTGATGAGCCTGTTGAAATCCAAGATAAGAACCAGTTATATCTAATGCAGGATTACCACAAGCATAACCGATTGGAACTTGAATAAAACAAATTCCAATCCCCAACGGAATTGCACCGATCGCGGTCAATGCAATAATTCGTTTAGGATTTCTTTTGCGAGAACCTTCTTCGAGATTCTTTTCCAATGGATCAGACATAAGTTGACCTCTATATTTAATTAGAATAATTCACCACAGGCGGAGCCGCAGGGATAACCGTTGCCCAATTATTTGCATTGGCTCGTTTAGCATATTCATTAGATGCACGATTATAGGCAACGACAGGCGTAGCACTAGCAGCATCCGCTAACCATTTCTGATAAGATTCAGGCGATTCCACTACCACATCCGTTTGCATCGCTGCGAAATAAGTACCGCTATATTGCGAATCCCGTAAGCGATATTTCCCTTCTCGGATCGGCGTAAATTCAAAATCAATATCACGCCCAGGAATCACATCTTGCTTCACCCGAAAAGCAGGTATATACAAGCCATGCAGCACATCTTCGGAATGGAGAACTAGCTTAATCCTGCGATTATTGGGTAAATGTAATTCCGTACTGCTGACATCACTTGTTCCATTACCATAGTGAAACTCCCATGACCATTGCCGCGCTAACACCTGAATTTGTTCAACCTCTTCCAATTGAGCTTCGCTAACTTCCGCCGCATGAGCCGCTGCCATAATGTGTCCATGATGAGCGTGTTCCATTGGTCCTAAGATCGACATTTGATCGTAGATTTGATAGCTATAGGCGGCAATCCAAATCACTAAAATAAAAGGAATTGCCGTCCAAATGATTTCTAATTTGACATTGCCTTCAATATGAGGCCCATCACTAAGATCATATTTCCCTGCCCGTTGAAACAATATCGAATAGGTCAAAGTACCAACCACACCGAGAAAAATAAAAGTTCCCAATGTCACCAAAAAGCTGAATAGGTTATCCACCAAAATCGATTCAGCCGAAGCTTGGGGTGGGAACCATGAATAGGCGGCTTGTCCCATCCAAAGACTGATCAGGGCGATCGCGATCGCTACACCCACTAAAATTAAAATCGTGCGAAGCTTCATAGATCTCCCTATTTCAGTAACTGATTGAGATCGACATTCTTACCTAAGCGTAACAGGCGATCGGCGGTGATATGCACACCAAATTCTGAAGCAAGCTGCGCGCCAAATGTCCCATGCACAAACATGATCCCGAAGATTACTAATCCTGCTAATAAATAACTCCATTGCACCTGCTGACCCATATCCTTGCGCCAGAGAAAGCGCTGAAACCCTCTCCATACGGTCATACCTACAATTAGAGCTAGCAAAAGCACCCCGCCTACACCATGCCAGATCATTGTTTCCATCGCCTGAAAACCCCAAGCACTCTTCACATTCTCATCGGGTGTAGCGAGGAGGATTTCGTAAAAACCTGCCGCAACAGTAAAGAAAGTAATAATTGAGGCGGCGACCATGTTGTACCAACCGACATCAAAAAAGTTTGACCTTGCCGCAGGGATTGCCAGAAATTTGAATAAAGGCTTTTCCAATACAAAAAACACGCCCACAAAATCAAATCCGATCGCCACAATAAATAGACCAAGGGTCAAGTGAACGAGATTCGGATGAATTGGAATGCTGTAGGGCAAACCATTTAAGCCCAATTGACCATGTAATTGATCGATTAAAGTTGCAAGTATTAGAATCATTTCAAACCAGCCTCCCTTAAAGCTTCTACCACTGGTACTGTATGCAGTCCATATACCCAAACCAGTAAATCACCTAAATAAACTTGAAAAAGAACTATTCCTGTTAATAGTACACCCACAACTAGAAATGAAGCAGGTAAAGTCTTAGGATCACGAATCCGCAAGACATATCGCCATCCCGTAATCGCAGCAATAATTCCTGAAAGTGACCAACCGATGATTGTATGCAGGTTCAATGTAGGTTCTACGGCTGCGTATGGTTCTGCTAGTCCCGCTTCAACTTGTCCGAAAATAATGGCAATAAAGATAGAAATTGTGGCGAAAAACAGATTCCACCAACTAACTTCGTATAGTTTGGGTTTGCGAGTGAAATAGCCGATCGCATCGCATACTACGGCAAACAACACCATCGCTATTACAAAATGCACCACGATTGGATGAAGCGTATCTGGATAAGGCAAATTGTGGTCATTTAAGGGCGGAAGGTATTCCAGCATAGGTATTTCAACTATTTTTCAATGCTTAATGAATTGATTGAATTTAGTGCAGTGCTATTTAGCTAAAGCAATCTTCTTGAGTTTAGTCTAATTTTCATCTAGATTTAAGAATGTTTCGTATATTTGGCTTCTACATGGGTAAGTTCACTACAATCATATCTACTGAAAATAAGTATTGAAAGTTCAAATTGTCACAATTTAAAGCCTTGTCATATTTACCTTATGAGTTTGATTAAGTCAAATGACAACCCGTCAATGACCTCATTGCAGCTTACAGTTCGCTGGTTTTTGAAAGAGGTGGAGAGATAGGGTTAAAATTAGAGGATGAGCAGAGTAGCAAGCTTAAAGACCGAAAGAACTGTCAGGAATATTCGATTGAGCATGGTTTCGGACGACTCAAAGGTCAACCTCTCTCTTTGGCTCCGATGTTTCTCCAACAAGAAGAACATATTAAATAGTTGATTCGGCTGCTTACTATCTGCTTACAGTTACTGACTCTGGTCGAATTTCAAATCCGTCGTGCTCTCTTTCTGGAATAGAATTCTTTGGCTGGGCTGTATATTGGTAATCCTAAGTGTTCAACGACTCAACCAACTACCGAAAGAGTTCTCGCTTCAATGGATTATATGTATCACTACGCTTTACGCTCAAGCCCAAATTGAGAGACTTTTAAAAAGCTTTGCTAAGCAAAGCTTTTTAAAAGTTTGTTGTAGTTGTTGCGATTTATGGCAAATTACAGCCAGAAAGCTTAGCTAAAAAAGTCAAATACTGCGACTGGAACTCTTTAGCTTTAGGATCTTTAGATTGATGCCAAGATGAAAGCCACAAAGGTGTGGGGAAATGTCCATCGGGTGGATTCTGAGAATGTGCCAGATTAGAAGCAATCCAAGTGCCATTTTTTCGCCAGCCAACGCGATCGCTAAAGGTCTGCCAAGCTTTAAGCGCTTTATCTTCTTCAATTACTGCACCAAAAATATTACTAACTTCATCGGCTGAAGTAATTCCAGCAGTACCAGTTGAAATGCCTGTGTCGAAGGAACCTGTGGATATATCCACAGGAGCTAATTGTAATAACTGTTGAGAAGCTTTAATTTGATTAGCTTTTTTCGCTAAAACCTGTTCTTGAGCCTGTTTTATTTCCTTAATCAAAATTGGTGCAAGCGACCGAAATTGATTGTTAGGATTATTAACGGCTGAGCTTACTGACTGAATCATCCCTGACCAATGTACAAGACCAAAGCGATCGCCTATTTCCTGCAACTGAGCACATATATTGCCCAGATTCTGTCGACTCTTGGGGCTATCGGGCTGCTTGAATAGTTCAAGCATATTCCGTAACTTAATTGGTACTTCAGATTGAAATACTCCCAACATTGCTCTAGTGTCAATTTTAGGCTCTGGCTGATTAGTAGCAGATTTTTTGTTGCTGCCTTTGCCTGAAACCAAGTTTTGCAGATGCTCTTTCAAATTCACAAAGATTTGATCAGAACCCGCCATAATTGCATCAACTGAGTCCTTAGTTAATCCATAGGGACTTTGCAAAAGTTCCACTAACTCTTGCAATTTATCAAATGCTTGCAAAAAGAGGGTTTGGAGATGTTGATCAACTTGAAAATTATTATTCTCGCGCATAACTTTGAAATAGTCTTCAAAGTTATGTGCAACATGTTGAATACTACTGAAGCCCAACATCGCGGCTCCACCCTTAATCGAATGGGCAGCCCGAAATATCTCATTTACCGCTTCCTGATTTCCCATGATCGATTGCAAATCAAGTAGCCCTGATTCAATGGTTTGCAGATGCTCCTTGGCTTCTTCGATAAAATACATCGTAATCTGCTTTTGCTTATCTTGATCCATGACAATGACCCCTATAATCTCGAAGTTATCTTGAAGTGAATATGAATGAAAACTTGTAGCGCAAACTGTAGCTAATTTTGAATTAACCTAAAATGGATGACATATAGACTTGATTTTGGGAACTAAATCCATAACGTCCCTGGCTATATTGGTTCCAAAGACTATCAATGACTTCCAAAACTTCGCAAGGAATTTGCTTGATATCCTCTGTGGATAATACCGATCCAACATTTTTGTTAGCCGCTTTACAGATTAAATCCCATGTTTCTTGATTAGCTTCTTGCCACTGTTCATTGGCTAATAAAGCTTGTAAGTTATTGTAGTTCGCTCCTGTGCTAGAGATGGCTGGTGCTGCGATCGCGGGTGTCACAAAATTACTAGAACGACGGAATCTTAACGTAATTGCACCATTACTTTGTCCATCACCTAACAAAACTGCCTCGCCCGAAGCCATAAGCTTAATTGCTATTTCGACTTCATCTAGACCTAGCCCATTAGGTTGACTGGCAGTAATTCCATTGGCAATTTGTTGTACTAGGTTAGCAACTCGCTGAATACTATCTTTTACCTTGCTGGTACTGATCGATTTAATCGATTCATCATGGCTGCGATCGCCATTTGCCACAAATTCAATTAGTATTTCTTCGCTGTTCATGACATCCTTCTTTGGGCTATTTACTAGATTATGGTTCTGCTACTTAATAAAGAACCAATGTTTTTGTGGTGCGGCAAAGCTTCACTACAAAAACTCAGATTTTTATCCTACTGCAAGTCCTTTAAGACAATTTTTGTATAAATTTTAGGATATAATTGCCTCTCAGCTACTAATATCTAATTTCTCCTTTAAATTAATTCTTTAATTCTTTAAAGAATTACTATTTATTGGATACTTCGAGGATTATTTTAGAGCCTCGCTTAAACTATTGTCTTTATCAATGCTCTGCTCGTCATTATTATTGTTCCCATTATTGTTAGAGCTATTGTCTCCAGAGATTTCTTCATGTTGATGGTCATTATTATGACGACTGTTCCCATTACTTGCATTAACATTAACACTGGTATTAGTGGCACTCAGCGTATTAGTAGTTACAACTGTTGTACTATTCGCAATGCTTGCATGGTTTTTAGTCGCTGTAATTCTAGCAGCGATCGCTCGTTTTGTTAGTGCTGTATTGTAGGCGGTTGTAATAGCTAACCGATCCACCATCCCAATCACTCGTTTAGGCTGATTGCGATCTACTACAGGCATCTGGCGTAAATCCCTAGTTGCCATACGTTTCAGAGCTTCAGAAAGAGACTCATCGACAAAGGTACATAGCACCTCGCGAGTACAAACATTTTGTACGGTCATTTCGTCAAAAAGTTGATCATTAGTGGTGATAGACAAAATCCGTTTGAGGTCTTGCGTTGTGAGAATACCCTGCAAATGATTAACATCATCTAACACAAGAGCACTGTGATGATAACCACTGGTGATAAACTGCGCGGCTTGTAATAAAGGCATCGAGTATTTGACCGAGGCAGGATTGAGGGTCATGACTTCGGCGATTTTGATTTTTTCGAGGACTTCAATATCGGCTGGTAAATCTGACCATTGCATAATCATGCGATCAGTTTTGGATGTATCGCTCTGATCTAGAACCCACGCACATAGTCCCACGGCTGCCATGAGAGGCAACACGATCCGATAGTCGCGGGTCATTTCAAACAGCAATAATACTGATGTTAAGGGGGCGCGAACCGTTCCTGCCAATACTGCTGCCATACCGACTAGGGCATAGGCAGGAGAAGCAGCGATCGGAATTGAGGCTGGCAGTAAACTCGCGATCGCCTGTCCATATAAGCTACCAAGCACTGCGCCTAGAAAAATCGAAGGCGCAAAAATCCCTCCCACAAAACCGCTTGCGGAACTAATTGCAGTTAATAAAAGCTTAATGACCAGCAAAATTCCGAGTAGAGGAATTGTGAAAGGGGTATCTTGCAGGATGGATTCGACGGTTTCATAACCAATGCCGATCGCTTCAGGAAAGGTTAAAGCAATCAGCCCCACACATAGCCCCCCCATTAGTAATTTGACTGGCATGGCAACATTTTGCATAAATGGCGCGATCGCCCATTCCCCAGCAAAAAATTTCTTAGCCTGTTTTATCGCAGTAGTAAACATTAGCGCTACGACACTAGCTAAAACCCCTAAACCCAGATAGATCGGTAATTCCCAATAACTACGCACTTCATATACAGGCAGACTAAACGCAGGGCGCTCACCGAGACTAATTTGCGAAACTAGGGCGGAAATTACGGAAGCGATAACTACTACACTGACATCAGAATTGGGACTAGATTTATTAGTGCGGTATGAATCGCGTAGTAGTACCTCAAGGGCAAAAAACACCCCTGCGATCGGTGCATTAAATCCTGCTGCTAATCCTGCTGCTCCCCCTGCGCCAATTAGCAGCCTAATTCTTTCACTAGAAAATTGCAACATTTGTCCCAATATAGATCCAATGTTGCTACCTAACTCAACACTAGGACCTTCAGGACCTAGGGAAGCTCCTGCGCCTAGGGAAAGTGCTGCTGCAATAGTTTTTAAAGAAGCTTGTGCATAGGGTAATTGCCCCATATCACGCACAACTTGTGCTTTGCCTAAGGATTTAGTCTCTATTTGCTCTAGTTTAAAGCGGACAAGACTAACAACTAGCGCCCCTAACATTGGGATAAATATGATTAGCCAGTGCCAGTTTTTACTGAGAACTACTGCTAACTCATGCCAGTAAATTTCTTGGGCAAATAAAATCAGCTTGCGAAACATGGTAACACAAGTACCACTAATCACTCCAACGGCGATCGCCGACACGAGCATAACCATCTCCGCAGATGGCTGAAGACGGTTTAAGACATTCACCAGTAAGCGGGAAAGCGACATGGTGGAGAACTCGACGAGATGATTTTAGGGACAATTCTTGTGGTTTGATTTGCAAGTTTATTTGTTGGTGTATTTCAAATAAACTTGCAAAAATTTATTCTATACTCGGGGATTAGGTTTCTTCAGAAATCTCTAAATCAGATTCTGAAGCCGATTCGAGATCTGAGGTCGAGTCTAATTCTGAAGTAGCTACGTTATGATCGATATCTGATGGTATGACAACTGCCACCAAATCAATTTGTTGGCGATAATAATCTACTCCCTTGACCTGTACTTCTACGCGATCGCCCAAACAATATTGACGACCACTGCGACGACCAACCAATAGAGTTGAAGCTCTCGTCCTTCCTTTGCCATTAATCAAGGGAAACTCATACCAGTCATCTTTAAGGGAACTGACATGAACCAATCCCTCTACTAAAAGTGATTCAATCTCGACAAAGAATCCGTAAGATTGCACACTCGTAATAATGCCGTAGAAGTTCCCGCCTGTATGTGATCTCATAAATTCCGCTTTACGCAAACCATCAAGATCAGAAATAGAGCGATGATACAAAGCATCAGCCTGATTTAGTTTTGGCAAGACTGCTTCTAAGTCTTCAATCAACTGGCGTTCTGTTTCAGGAGGCAATACGCTCCAGTTCACCTGTCCATGAGCGCTAGAGCTTCGCAAATTCACACCATCTTTAATCCGAATGCTGCGGCGATCGCGTCCTTCTTCAAACACTGTATGTAAAGTGCGTTGAATCAACAAATCTCCATAGTGGTGTTGTGGAAATACTCCATGCACATAAGGATGATCAAGCAATCCCAATCCAAAATGTAAAGAAGCTGTCATTACATATTCATTAGGTTTAAACATCGATAGCAACAGATATTTGAGAATATCGCGAGTTGCCTCTTGCTCAAGCTGACTGACCTGTTGGAAAATTTTATGCAGATCAGCAACTTGAATCTGGTCAGGAGTCTCTAGTTGCACTGAAATACCGATGCTTTCTAACAATTTAGTCCAATCATCGACTTTGCCTTGGTCGGGGGCAACTTGACGTAGATAAATGGCAGGAATTGCTAAGGATTGAAGGTGCGAAGCGATCGCTTTGTTTGCCAAGATCATCACTTCCGTTACAGTGCCAGAAATCGCCAAAGTTAATGGAACAATCGTCAATCCTCTTACCCCTTCATCTGCCTCTTGCGAAGGAATCTGTGGCAACACCAACCTAATTGCATTGGAATGTTCTTGTAGCAAACCGCCTACCTTCGCAATTAGACGCACCAACTCTTCTACTTCTGTATCAATCTCCTGACTAGGTGCATCTTCATCAACCGCTACCTTGCCATCAAGAATCTGTTGCGCTCTCTGATAGCTGATATTCGCACGCACCAAAATTGCTGAAGGCTGAATTTCAAAGGAAAGCATATTTCCTTCATGATCCAATTTAATCAACACTGACATTGTGAGATATTCAGGCTGATTAAAAACATTCATCTCAGGCAACATCGGCAAAACTATATCACCTAAGAAGAAGGAGCGCAGACGCTTATGTGCTTCTAAATCCAAAGGTGAACCTGCCGTCACATAGCTAGCCACATCAGGAATATGTACACCTAAATCCCATCCAGTTTCATTTTGGGTAATGGAAATTGCTGCTGCATTGCCAATTCTGACGGTCAAGATTTTACGCAAATCTAGGCGATGTTTTAGATCTGCTTTTCTTACCCCTCTAGGCAAACTCGCTGCTGCCGTCAAAGCCTTGGCAGTAAAGCGTCTTGGTAAATTATGCTTACAGCATACCAAATCAATATCATTGGTGGATTCCGCATCATCTCCCAAAACCTGCAAAATTCGACCCAAGGGCAAATGATTGCCCAAGGAAAATCTCACCATTTCCAAATGTATTAATTTTCCATCAGCCACACTCAGATCAGGGTTTTCATCATCTGGCACTAATTCAACTTCAAACAAAAGGCGATCATCAAGTGGAACTGCCCGATAACTACCATCGGTATATTTTACGGTCGAAAGTAAAGTTGGATTGGATCGCTCAAGAATTAAGCGGACTTCGCCCTCAGGCGATCGCCGCCTTACCCCATCTTTCGTGACCCGAACTAAAACGCGATCGCCATTCCAAGCATTACTTAATCGGCTCTCACGCACATAAATATCTTCAGCACCCTCGTCATCTTGAATTGCAAAGCAGAAACCCTTACTGGAACAACGTAAACGCCCTTCCACTAAACCTTCTTCCTGAATTCGGCGGTAACGTCCTTTATCTTTTTCAAGAATACCGATTTTTTCGAGAGCATCAAGGGCTACTTGGAGCTTACGAACACTTTTATTATCGTCACTAATCCCAAGTTTCTTTTCGATCGCTTTGGGCGTAACTAGCTTGTCATCAGAGAAGTTATCTAACAGTTGAGTAATCGAGAATTCCATGAGGCGAAGGTCGAGCGATTGTTTAAGGTGAGTAAATTAAAGCAGAGGACATACGAAGTAACAGACTACAAACACAAATTTAGAAACACCGACCACCATCGTAAATTATTACAAGTAAGAATTCGATACCTATATACAGTCCGTTAGCTCCAAAAGATTCGACTTATCAAAACGAAACAATGGGAGTTGACATATCCTTGTAGAGCGCCCCTTGACAGCTCAGCAGTGTCCTTACAAACTCAAATTACAGCGTTTATCGAAGAAAAAATATATAGATTAAGGCTATATATGGGGTAAAACGCATATCTCTATAAGACATACTGAAGAGCTTTCCAACAATATATATCTATGGGTATGTATTTAGATTGTCTAGCAATAGTTCCTTGTAGTATTTACGAGACTTAGATGGCTTACGAATTTGCAGAGTTATCTTATATAGGTTTCCCCTACTCATAATATTTTAGCCCAATTGCTCCAGCAAATATCCTTATAAAGTAATTTTCTTTAAATCAAAAAACATTAGCCCGACTGAAGCCCTAAGAAGGTAGGGATAGGTAGCGCAAAGAGCTACCTATCCCTACCTTCTTAGAATGATCAAGAAATATCTCTATCATAGATTTTACAAAAAAAGCAGCGCACAGAGATACTTCTTTTTTACTTTATATTGAGTTGAGCAAAGTTTGAGTTGACTCAGCTACTTGTGGGACAGGATCATTTACCAGTTTTGCTAATGCTGCCTTTGCCTCAGCGCCACCAAGATTGGCAAGAGATTGAGATACACGGTGTCTCACTTGCCAATCTGGATCGTCAATTAACGCAATCAAAAGATTTATAGCTTGAGGATCACCTAAATCGCCAAGGGAACCGATCACGGCAATTTTAACAAGATCATTTGAGCTTTGTAAGGATTGGGCTAGAAAATCAAATCCTTGGGGTGCACCTAACTCACCGATCGCCGCCACGATACTAAATTGCAATATCCAGTCGTTAGTGGAATCGTAAGCAGATTTGAGCAGATCAAAAGCTTGGACAAGTCGTAGAGAACCAAGGGAAGCTGCTGCTGCTGCACGAACATCAATTTCAGAGTCAACCAGCAGGCGATTGCTTAAAATTTCTAAGGACTTTTGTAAGTCAGCAGTGCCAACTGTACCAATTTGACTTACGGCATCATAACGAATGCGGGCATTGGGATCGATCGCTGCGATTGCTAGTAACGTAAATCGCTCAGCCAGGGGAAAAGAGCGACTAGTATGGATTGCCTTCATCCGTAGACCGATGTTATCCGTGGCTAGTTGCTCTCTTAAGTTTTCAAAGGTTTCGCTCACAAGAAAATCTCGCAATTAATACGCTAACGTTTCTAGTGTCTCACGTAAATAGCTACGCACGAGATCGTCAATAACGCCTTCTTGGGCTACTAAAACTTCCTTGGGTTCACCGTGACGGGAGCGCTGCCACTTGTCAAATCCCGAACTTGTGGCGATCACCTGTTTAAGCTCGCTCCAGACTTTAGAATCTTTAGCAGCTTCGCACAAGGGTACAGCCAAGTCATTCACTGTTGCGGATAAGTTCATAGAGGTTTCCTAAGCTTGTGTAGGGGGTAAGAAGATTTGCCGAATAGATTTAGTTTAGGGATAAATTTACTAAAATAGATTATCAACCTATTAATGTAGATTTTATCACTTCAGTAAAGAAGCCATAGATTTATAATTAAATGTATATCTATAGATATAAATAAATAATTCAAATCCTAATGACTACTTCAGATTCTTTTGTTAATCCCAAAATTGCATCGCAGTCTACAGAACTAAATGCAAGTTATGCAATACCTGTTGCACTGGTACTGGTAAGCATACCACTTATTTGGGTGCAACCCATTGCTGCGGGTGTGGTCTCAATTTTTGGACTGTTTTTAGCTTATCAGGCAGCTACCATTCGTTTAGTATTTACCGCGACAGATTTAGAGGTTTATCGATCACAAAAAAAATTCCGTAATTTCCCCTATCATGAGTGGCAAGATTGGAAAGTATTTTGGTTTAATTTTCCAGTTTTATTCTATTTCAAAGAAATAAAAAGTATTCATTTCTTACCTATTCTATTTGATGCAAAGGAACTAAAAAATTGTTTGGAGAAATATATTTCTCTCAAGAAAGCTTGATTATAAAAACTATTGAAATAGACAAGGGGCTTAAGCCCCTTGTTCTCGCTAATGTGACATTTAGTTAATGAATTATTTTTTAGGAATTGATTTTGGGACTTCGGGAGTCAGGGCGATCGCAATTAACCCAAACAATGAGATTGTATCTATATCTAGATCTGACTATAAAATTCGAGATTGTAGCTCATGGCAAAATATCCTGTATGAAGTAATTTATAACTTGCCACAGCACATCAAACAAAATATTCGTAAAATCATAATTGATGGTACTTCAGCAACGGTTTTAATTTGCGATCGCTCAGGGAAAGTAATTACTCCACCAATGATTTATAGGGATGCTTGTCAACCCGAAATTTTAGAACAAGTAAAAAAAATTGCCCCGCTTCAGCATTCAGTTTGTAGTGCTACTTCAAGCTTTGCCAAATTAATTTCCTTGCTCGCAAATGAAAAACAAAATCTTTCACTTACAAGCTATATTCAATCAAGCGAGTTATATAGGACTGTTTCCCCGCCTTTGGTGGGGAAACAGTCCTTAGATACCCTATATTTCCTACATCAAGCTGACTGGTTGAGTTATTTGCTGCATGGAAATTTAGGTATTAGCGATTATCACAATTCTCTTAAATTGGGTTACGATCCTGAATCTTTGAGTTATCCTGATTGGCTCAAAAATTGGAGTTTGCAATATCCTAATTTAATTTTGCCTGAGGTCTTTGCGCCAAGTACAACTGTGGGCAAAATCCAAGAAAATATAGCTGCAAAATTAGGATTAGCCTTAAATTGTGAGATCGGCGTAGGTACGACAGATAGTAATGCTGCATTTCTCGCTTGCGTAGGTACTAATTCACCTGAAATTGGGACAGCCGTAACTTCCCTTGGCTCAACGATGGTGCTAAAAGTTTTAAGCGATCACCCCGTCAATAATTCAAAATATGGCATCTACAGTCATCGATTTGATCATTCAAAATTTGGCTGTTTATGGCTAGTGAGTGGAGCTTCAAATATTGGCGGGGCAGTTTTGAGACAATTTTTTAGTGATCAGGAGTTACGAGAACTTAGCGATCGCATTAATCCTGATATTGCAAGTCCTCTTGATTATTATCCTTTGCCAAAAATCGGCGATCGCTTTCCTATTAATGATCCTAATTTACAGCCACGCTTAGAGCCACGCCCCGACGATCCCGTCGAGTTTTTGTATGGATTACTGGAAAGCATGGCAAGAATTGAGGCGCAAGGTTATCAACTTTTGCAAGAGCTAGGGGCTTCGCTAATTCAAAAAATTTATACCGCAGGGGGTGGGGCGCAAAATTTAGTGTGGACAAAAATACGAGATCGGCACTTAAAAAATTCAGGACAAATTTCTATCCAAAAATCTATACAGACTGAAGCGGCGTATGGTGCTGCGTTATTAGCTAAAATACCCCTATGATTACCCCACTCAAACGTAAAAATTTTGATGAACTGATCCCTGCTGTTCCCACCTCTGAGCAGTACCAATACTATTCAGGAAATGGGCAGAATATATTTCGGCGTATTGCCGTTTCGATCGCCAGTGTGATTGTATTTACGATTCTCTACAACCGCATTCATGAAAATAATCCTAGTAGTTTTGCTGCATTAGCGATGTTTGTCTGTGCAGCACTGGGAGGTCTGTATTGGATGCTAGAACCTGTGGCTTTAGCAAGTATTCGCAATGCTAAGCTACGACGCTTTGCCTATTGCGGATTTTGGCAAGCGGAAGTGTTGGATGTGTATGTATCTCAAGAAGTTTTGGCGCGCGAAGAGAAGGTCAATTCACGGGGAAGAATGGATATTAGCTATGATGCTGAAAGCTTTCTAAATATTGAGCTTGGGGATGAGACGGAGTTTGTGACGACTCTACGCTTACCGATGAAGCGTGAACTCAAGCGAATTCGACCAGAGCAGACAGTATATATGTTGCTATTTTCTAACGATCGCCGCTTTGGTCGTGTTAGTCGCCAAACCTCTGATGCTTATATTCCGCAATACAATCTTTGGGTTGGTGATTATCCCTATTTGCGCCGGGATGCTTTTATTGATCTGACTAAATATATGGTTAAGCGATCGCAAAGAGTACCCAACTAGAAGAAAAAACGAAGTTTTTTCTTCTAGTTAAGAGAGCGATCGTAAATCTTAAGAAAATTGGAATATGTGCGCTATGTCACTGCTACTCATGAGACGATCCCCTACTCTGGGATCATGAATTAGCAAAGATAACTATTATTCCGAGAAAACCTTATGTTAAGTATTCAAGCACACAAAACTAATCAAAACAACCTGCAAAGTCAAGTCAAACAATTAACTTGCGTTTATCTTAACGAAAGTACAATGATTCAAATTGTGCGGATATCTCAGCCTAATAGTGATTTTCTTGAAAGGTCAGTTTTACCAAATCAATATATTCACTTTTCTACATCAGTAAATGCGCTATTACAAGTATATGAAAGTGTCATATCTGGGTTAGTTCATGCTGACACGATTCCTTGCTATCAGCTAGCCCTCCATACAGATATAGATATATCGCCCAATCGCCTAAATATAAAAGCGTCTATTAACGAATCGATTAAATCTTTACAAGATATAGCAGCCTAAGATTCAGTTGCTGCTTACAAGCCAGAGAGAAAGAGAGCGCAAATGCGCGTTCTTTCTCTCTGGCTTGTAATAAGTCTATCTAGGGTTTATATATTATAGATAAATCCCAAAAAGCTCTCTTAGAAAGCTTTTTGGGATTTATTTGGGTGTTAAGAAAGCGCAAAGCGCTGTATCATCGCGTCCCGAAAAAAACTACAATAAACACCAATAGCAATCGAAGATAAATTACAAGAAATTAAGACTGTGACATATAAAGTTGGACTTCTCGGATTAGGAACCGTTGGCTCTGGTGTTGCCAAAATTCTTCAAGACCCTAATGGTCGCCATCCTTTACTACCTGATATTGAAATTGTGCGTGTGGGGGTGCGATCGCTAAATAAGCAGCGTGATGTGGAGATTGCGCCCAATATAGTTACAGATGATTTGGAGTCTATTGTTAATGACCCTGCGATCGATATCGTGGTAGAGGTAATTGGCGGGATTGAGCCAGCAAAAAGTTTGATATTAAAAGCGATCGCAAATGGTAAGCATGTTGTTACAGCAAATAAAGCCGTAATTGCCAGACATGGTAACGAAATTTTCTCTGCCTCCAAACAAAAAGGCGTATATGTAATGTTAGAAGCAGCGGCTTGTGGCGGTATTCCCGTCATCCAAGCACTGAAACAAAGTCTTGGTGGTAATCGCATTAGTGAATTAACAGGCATCGTTAATGGTACGACCAATTACATTTTGAGTCGCATGTATTTTGAGGGTGCAGATTTTGATGCCACTCTCGCGGAGGCACAAAACTTGGGCTATGCGGAAGCCGATCCTACTGCCGATATCGATGGTTATGATGCCGCCGATAAGATGGCAATTTTGGCGAGTCTTGCCTTTGGCGATCGCATCAAACTTGAAGATATTTATCGTGAAGGGATTCGATCTATCACCAGTTCGGATATTGGCTATGCCAAAGAACTCGGTTTTACGATTAAGCTTTTAGGCATTGCCAGAAGAACTGATAGTAATCTTGAAATTCGTGTCCATCCTACTTTAATTCCCCTTCAGCATCCTCTAGCAAATATTCACGGGGTGACTAATGCCGTTCGTATTGAGGGAGATCCTATTGGCGAAGTTGTATTTTCAGGGCCTGGAGCGGGTGCGGGTGCGACTGCTAGTGCCGTAGTTGCCGATATTATCAATGTTGTTGCAGCTTTAAAATCTGTCCCCAATCACATCAATCAATTAATGGGTTGCTCTCACGAACACTACGCCAAGATTGCCCCAATTGAAAATACAGTGACTCAATTTTATGCCAGATTATTAACTCAGGATAAGCCGGGGGTAATTGGAGATCTTGGCACTGCTTTTGGTGATCATCATGTGAGTCTAAATGCAATTTTGCAAAAAAATACGATTCATGACGGCTTAGCAGAAATCGTAGTAGTGACTCAAAAGGTAAGTGAGTTAAATTTCCAAAAAGCGATCGCGGCAGTTCGCGAGTTAGCAACTTTGCATAGTATTCCTACGGTGTTGCGAGTTTTATAGCTATAGAGGTTTCCCCGCCTTTGGCGGG
>CALRWX020000091.1:0-15700 GCA_943371975.1 Pseudanabaena sp. UWO311
TGTGATATTTTGCCTTCTTCAGAAAGCTTGATTATTTTTTCTCGCAAGTCTATTGAATATGCTCTCATGCTGATTTATATCTGAAAAACTTTCTCTCTTCTCTTTTATACTGTACCTCACTAGTCTGGAATTTGCTATAAGACTATGACTAAATACGAACCAAGCGATAAGTTTGAAATCGTTACAGATAAACTTATCCAACTTTTAGAGACTGGCGTTAAACCTTGGTCTAAACCTTGGCATTCTCAAACCTCAGAGAGCATTTTTCGCAACATTGTTACAGGTCATTGCTACAAAGGCATTAACCCGATCATCTGTTTGATTGACATCCTGACTTTAGGAGACGATCGCCCGTATTTTGTGGGTTTTAACCAAGCTAAAGATCTAGGTTGGAAACTGCAAAAGGGTAGTAAATCCACTTGGCTAAGATGGGGCGGCACTGTTGCCAAATCGACAGAGAACGAGAACGGCGAAACTGAGAAGCATTTTTACAATGCTTGCAAATGGCTGAATGTGTTTCATGTCAGTTTATTTGATGACTCAGAGGCAAAAAATAAAATTGCTGATTATGCCACTAAGTATGAAGCCCAAAAGCTTGAAGTCATTAACCCCGATGCAAGGCTACAAGATGCCGATCGCTTGATTGATTCTACAAGTGCAAAGATTCGGTATGGAGGCGATCGGGCTTGCTACTCTCCACAGGCTGACGCGATTCTATTACCTCAGTTTGAGAGCTTCACCAGTGCATCAAGTTTTTATGCTACTGCGATCCACGAATTGACTCACTGGACGGGACATCAAAGCCGATGCGATCGCGATTTATCTGGCAGATTCGGATCTTCTAAATATGCCTATGAAGAATTAGTTGCCGAGATTGGCGCGGCTTTTACTTGTAACCATTTGGGCATTAGCGGCGAGATGGAAAACCATGCAAACTACATCGGCTCATGGATTAAAGCTTTGAAGGATGACAAAAAGTATTTCTTCAAAGCTGCGACTGAAGCCAGAAAAGCCAGTGAGTTTCTACTTAATGCCAACAGTCAACAGTTAGCCGCCTAATTGTTTTGAGCTAGTCGAAGGCGATCGCCCCCCAGTATTAATTTTTGCTTTAAATACTGTGCGATCGGCTTTGACTAGCCCCGCCCCTGCGAGGTTGGGGTTTTGATTTTCCACCAGAACACAAACTTTATTTTCTACTAGAACAATGACTGACATTCAAAAATCTGCACATCCTGATGATGCTTTGACAATTCCACCAGTGCCAAGCTCACGGCTTGACGAATCAGAGATTATTAAAATGCTTTCTCGTACTCTCCCCGACAAATTGCTTGAGAAAAAGAAAGTAGGTGGGACTCAGATCGTTTTTCTATCTTGGAAATACATTCCACCCATTCTTGATAAATATGCGCGTGGATGGTCATGGGAAATTACTCATTTACAAACCACTAGCGATCGCATTTTTTTAGTTGGCCGGCTGACAATTCCAACGGCTGACGGCTTAGTATGGCGCGAGGCAACGGGTACAGAATGCCTGAAGGAAGTCAAGACCGATAAAGTTACGGGAGAAATGATCGAGCGTGAGATTGCCTATGGTGATCCGTCTAGCAATGCTGAATCTATGGCATTTCGTCGAGCCTGTGCAAAATTTGGTTTAGGGCTATACCTCTATAGCAAATAGTTAATTTAAGCGATCGCCACTTGTGCGATCGCTTATAATTTTTCCGATACAAATTTTAAATTTATGATGACTTTAGAAAAATCTACTGAAAAAATTGCTCAAGCCCAAATACTTGCGGAAAAACAATTAGAGGCTATTAAGTCCCGCGCTATTGAATTATGGGGCGACAATTGGTTAGCCCGTTTGTGCAATGAATATGAACAAAAAAATGGTTATAAGCATAGGTCAAAAAATTCTAAAGTTCGTGCGTGGTTCGATGGATTAAATAAGCCAAACTTAGAAAGCTTTAATGAACTTTTAATTGCTGTCGATTGTGAAATGTCGGTAGTTAGTAAAGTCAAAATTTTCTAGAGCGCAATTTTAATATTGCGCCCCTCACTTGGTATAGGTAGCCTATCGCTTGTGCTTTTTCCCGATCCGAGGTCTGCCAGTTCGCGCCCGATATCCCCTAGCTGGTGACTCTTCTAAATCAAGTCCTCCACGCCTTAAAGCATTAATAATCTGCTGCACGGATACACGATTTTTATCAAGCTTAATTGCAATTTCTTCATAGGAATAAAATTGATTGCTGCACAGAAGATCGAATATGGCGATCGCATTGCTGTATAGAGGATTAAGTAAATCCTTTGCATCTCCTTCCAAGAATTTGGCGATCGCAATTAAATCCTTTTGAGATTTGGGGTTAGCATCCATGAATGAGGCAATTTTACGTAAGCGATCGCCCAAATCTGCAAACTCTACCAATGCCTCAGTATTTTCTTCAATCCGTTCTAATGCTTTAGTGTCCATAGGTTTCAATCCTTAAAAAAGTTTATATTAAAACCCTAACAGGTATTGACTCAATACTCAATAGGTATTACAATATATGTGTAAACAATTACAGTGGAGATTGAATTTATGAACGACCTATTCCCAGAATCTACCAGAACAGCGATCGAGTCTGGTCAAGTACTTTCCTACGATACAAAGGAGATGTACAAGGTTGAAGGCGCTGAAAAGTGGAATGTAGAAGTATGGAGCGCTGGCTATGAGTATCCGAATATTCATCGCTTTGGTTCAGAGGCAGAGGCTAGAGAATGCCTAAATGCAATGATCGGTAGGGATGTATCAAAGTAATCCAATCGCGCCGCCGCCCACAGCCATAAGTGAGGGCAATAAACTTTATTCAGGAAAAACGACAATGACTAAGCTTTTGATTCTCGACATGGATGGAACCGTGAGACATCCTATTTCTAATCCCGATGGTTTTATCTTGCATCCCAAAGATCAGGTGCTGTTTGATGGCGCGATCGCCGCGATGAAACAGTTTAAATCGAAGGGCTTTACTATCATCGGTGCATCAAATCAAGGCGGTGTGGCGGCTGGCAAAAAATCTCTTGAAGACTGCATTGCAGAGCAAGAGCATACAATCTCGCTGGCTTGCAAAGCTGATGTGATGATTCACGAAATTCTATTCTGTCCTGATTACGAGGGCAAAATTTGTTACGGTGCGACCAGTCACTTGCTGAATGATTACTCTAATAGATTTGATGATTGTGGCTCATTTCGCAAGCCAAGCGGCGGCATGATTGAAGTTGCTAGATTTTTGTATGCACATCCTTTTGACGACAAAGAAATTATCTTTGTAGGCGATCGCCCTGAAGATGAACAAGCGGCTAAAACTGCTAATGTGCAGTTCATTCATGCTGTTGAATGGCGCTCTAGCCATTGGATTGCTTAATATTTTTTTATCAAATTAAACCCTATTAGGTATTGATTTTAATACTTGATAGGGTTTATAATATGGGTGTAAATATTTACAGTGAGATTGAGTTATGTCGATTGCACACGATCTTAAAATCAAAATCAAGTCCCTTCGCGATCGAAAAGGCTATATCAGCCCCCATATAAATTTGCGTGGAGCATCTATTGAGCAAATGCAAGAATGGATTGAGATCGCCGAGAAATGGTCGCCAGAGCCTGAAGAAGTTGAAGTTGAAGATGAACCCGAAATTATAGAATCAGCAGATGAGGTTTTAGCCCTAATTGCCAATGCCAAAACTTTAAAAGAGTTGGGTAATGCGATCGCTGATTTGGAAGGCAAAGGGGTATGGTCAAAATGGCGGCTCAAGTATTGGGACAAAAACGGTGAGTGTCGTATTTACCTAACCGATGCGTCCTATGTAAACGCTAAAGAACGAGGCTATATCAGAGTTAATTGTGATGGCAGCACAACTCGTTTCTGGAAAGGTAATGATGGATTCCCCTCCCTTCCTACTTTGCCAATCGTAGAAAATGATCTTGTCTCAAAAGACATCACACCTGAAAGCCGTGCAATTCGCAATCTCAATAAACAATTTGGTGAAGGGGGATGGACTCAAGCCGATCTAGATGACGAACTAGAACGAGACGAATATCAGTATTTTCCCAACTTGCCTGATGCGATCGCTACTGAAATCCCCACAACTCCCCAACAATTAGAATTAGTCCCTGAATTACCGCAGATTGATCGCCGCGAGTGGATTAATCCTACTTTAATCACAATCGATAAAGGCACTCAAACCCGTACAGAGTCAGTATCTAAGATTGAAGAATATGCCGAGATGATGCGTGATGGTTCATGGGATTGGACGCGATCGGACATCGTGATTTATGAATCAAATGACGGCGCTTTCCCAAGTGATGGACATCATAGAATCATGGCGGCAATTGTCGCAGGTGTTGAAATTTTTGCGGAAGTAAAAAGCGGAACTTTGCGTGATGCAATTTTCCAAAGCTTTGCAAGCAATAAGTTTCACGGCTTGCCACTGAGTCGCGAAGATAAAAATAATCGTGTTCGCACCATTCTTTTAGATGATGAATGGCAGTTGATGAGCGATCGCGCTATTGCCGATCATTGCGGTGTATCAGCGCCTTTAGTTGGTAAAGTTCGTGGTGAATTAGTGCAAGTTGCAGCGATCGCACAGACAGTGCAGAGAACTGGTAAAGATGGCAGGTCACAAGCTTCTAGAAAGTCTGGTACTAAATCTAAACCTGTTCTGGTAGAAGCCGATCCAATTCAGTCTCTACCAGAACAGATCGCACCTGTAGAATCTCTACCAGAACAAATCATTCCTATTCCTGAGTTCATCGCGTCTGATATTAAAAAGCCTGTGGCGATCGCTATTGATTCTGAAGGGCTTGAAACCGCTAAAAGGATTGCTGATACACTCACCTATGATCAGCTTCTAGAATTACAGAGATACATTAGCGAGATTTGCCCTGAGTTTTAGCACTGTAAATATTTACACCCTCAAAGCTTCTAGAGATAGGAGCTTTTTGAATCTGCAAAATCTATATAGATCGCCTATTTATTTTTTTTTGCGATCTTTTGACCTATCAGCATTAATATTTCCCCCACCTCTTCATCTCCCATAGTGGTGATGGTAAATGCGATCGGTGTAGCTTCTTCTGTGGAAATTTTGCGTCCATAAACCTCTGCTATAAACTCCTCTGGCAATTGATTAGCTAATTCTGCAAGTTTCTCTAAATTCTCAATTGCGGGGATATTCTTGCCATTTTCCCATCCAGATATAGAAGCTGGAGCTACGCCAAGGATTACCGCTAATTCAGATTGTTTGAGTTTGCCTCGTATCAATTTAATTTTATGAGCCAAGCGATCGCGGCTTTTTGCATCCATACCATTTAATCAATAGTTTGATCACAAACGGTCATTCTAAACGTACTGACGTACAAAGGCGACCTTAGTATGGCGTGTTTGGTCAGATTTATTGCTTTTGCGTAGATAAAAATTGATCAAACTATTGATTCCGAACAAAAAATTTAAACGTATTGACGTATAAAGTTGGTATTCCTTATAATCAATTTATTGATTTGAATCAATAAATTGAAATGAGAATCAAAAGAAAAAAGTTCACCACCTCAATGCAACCAGGCCTTATCGAAGGCTTAAAGATTCTTGCAGCTAGCAGGACTCTTGAATCTGGTAAAAACTGCGAACCATGCGACATTCTAGAAAATCTAGTCGAGCGAGAGTTGAGGAATGCAAATATCTCAATTGCTGCGTAATCGCGCTGAAAAGTTCATCAAAGCCGCCGATCTGGTTTGTGTTGAATATGCGATCACTGTCCGTTCTAGAGGAATTTGTTCACCATGTGATCGCCTTGAGTTTAATCGTTTAGTAAAAATCAAAATGATAGCCATTGACTCCGAATCAATGGCTATCGTACACACAATTACTGGTGATAATCATGTGCTTACAAAGCTTACAGCCTAGAGGCGTGTCCGTATTGATTGCAAATTTTTCTCATGATGTAGATGAATTTGCACAGGGGTTAGGTGGGGAAACATATCGGATTTTCCCTAGCACAATTGGATTTATTAAATATTTTGCGTTTGGCAGTGCAGAAAAAGCTGATCAATTTCGTGCAGGAGTTGGTCAATTTTCTAATGTGCTTTCTGCCAATACGATCGCTTGTCCATAAAAAAAGCCCGATCGCGGAAACAATCGGGACTCAAACTTTATTCAAACTAATAATATGACGCAAAATATTGAATTTTCTCTAACTAGAGAGAATTATTTGGAGTATCTAAGATTACTCCGATCTCATGGTATGCGAGTTGCTAATAACTACGCAAGGCTCGTCACCAGTAAGGACTATCGCTCTATCAAGAAACAGGCAGGGGCTAGGCTGTGGAGGGCGAAGAAATGAGCAAGTTTTACCAGTTGGAGCCTGATGAATGGCTAGCAGTCTGCAAAGAGCTTAAACCCGCCGAGTTAAAAGTTTTATACCGCTTGCGGACAATCGATCCATATGGTCAGCATCCTATTAAATTTCGTGTAGTTGACCTTGCCAAAGATTTAGATATGAACAAAGGGACTATCTCTCGTGCAATGCAGAGACTTGCAGACCTTGGTTATATAAATCTGGAAATTGTCGAAGCGATCGCAACATTAACCACGAAATCCAAGCGGTTGTCTACAGACAACCAAGTTGTCTACAGACAACTTAATCAGCAAAATATCGGTTGTCTACAGACAACTAAGTTGTCTGTAGACAACTTGGGCGATCGCTACACAACTTCAGCGATCGCTACACAACCAGACAGCCCTCAAATTAGCTCAGGGCAAGGCACGGATTTGCCTAAGATCTATTTAGAAGATCTTAAAAGATCAGATCGATCTAATGATTTTGATTTTTCAGAAAAATCACAGTTTCCAAAGCACTTAGAAGCGATCGCTTCTTGCACTGATGAAGCTATTCAAAATTGCGATTTAAAGGCTGTTGAAAAGTCTGAAGATGCAAAGTCACCTGTAAAAGCGATCGCACCTGTTGGGGTAGACTCTCGCCGCCGCGAAATTGAAAATTTTGTAATTTCTAAACGCGCTCTTGAGTTTTCCAACGATGAAAGGCGAAAAGGCTACTTCGATAAATTTTCGGTTGACGACTGGGATAACTGGGAATCTCAGATGAAACCTAAAGTTTCTAAGCCTATCGATAGCCGTGATCCAGTTGCCGAAGATCCGTGGCGTGTTGAAAATGCGATCGCCTCAATGGTCAGGTGTAAAGATTTTGAGGCAGCCGAAAACAGGCTTTCAATTGTTGCAAAAAACAATCCAACCCTAGCTAGTCAGTTACGGGAGAAGTACTTATGCAGTTAGATATTTTTTCTATTGCCCCTTGTTCTGGTAGAGAAGTTAGAGAATTTGCGATCGGCTGCACGGTAAAAAGCTCCAAATTCTATCGGGGCAAAACTGGGAAGCTTGTTGAATTTAAAGAAACCGCAGGGACTAGATTTGCAATGGTTCTTTTTCCCCATGGACTTCCACTATATCCATGCAGATTATCTGATTTGGAGGTAGTGGAATGATTACACTCGCAGGGCATGGTAAGGATCCGCGATTGGTTCAGGTTGAATTGCCTGTAATTCCTAATCTGGGCGATCGCATTCGTGAGGATTCCAACAATAAAGCTTGGGGCAAGCAGCTTAAAAGCCTGATTACTGAAGGTGAGTTTATTGAGCCTGTAAAACATTACGGTACTCAGTATTGGAAAGTCAGGCTAGACAATGGCAAAATTACAAATTTCAATCCCGTTGATTGTGAAATTGTTCAACGTGCGGAGATTGTTCTAGTAGAAAAAGAGGTTAATCAATCTCTACTAGAACAATCTCCCAAGCCAAAAGCGAAGCGCAAACCATCTTTGCCGAAAGGTATTAAGGTGGGGGACATGGTTACTTATCTCGAAGATGGAACCATTGGAAAGGTAACTAGCCTTAGTGATCGCTGTATCAATATTGAAACCACCGACGGTATTCAAAGTCATAGTTTGGAACTTGGCGCACCAAAGCTAGAAATTCACACACACCCTAATCAATCCGTAGTTTTTGCGATAGGTGATCGGGTAACCCTTTCTAGCAAGACCTATGATGTCTTAGATAGGTTTGGCACAGTTGCCACTGTTATCGAGAAAAAATGGGATAAAAAGATCGGATGCACCCGCATCAAAGTTCGGTATGAAGATGGATATATCTATCCATGTGTTGAAGGAGCTGGCTGGTTTAAACCTTCAGAAAACTGCGAAGTCGTTCTAGTAGAAAAGTCTACTGATTCTCTACCAGAACAAGATTTTCCAATCTCAATTAGTGGAGAGGCAATTTTAGGAATTACCGATAATTTCAAGCCGATTGAGATTGTTGAAGATCCAATTGTCGATGAATCCTATATCAAAGGTTTCAATGTAGGCGATCGGATCAGATTTCGTGATGGCTATCGGACAAATTTGGATTACGAGCTAGGGGCTGCAACCATCACCGATATAGATGACATTAATATCAAGGCGATCTGGGATGGTGAGAGCGATTCAGACAGGTATACAAAGTTTCACATTGCAGGAAAGCAATGGTGGGAAAAAGTTGATTCTATGCCCAGCATCGAGGAGACTAAAACACCTGTTTTTGAGGAGGCGATCGCCAAAGAACCTAGTAAATCCATTGCAAATCTCCGCATGGATGAAGGATCTGTCTCTGTTCTGGTAGAGATTAATGATTCTGTTCTAGTAGAGAGCGATCGCTATCAATTTCTACTAGAACGACGTGAGGAATTGATTAACTCAGGTGCAAGCCCTCGAGGAGTTTGGATAAATTCTGGGAAGGTTCCACGTCGCGATTTTATTCAAGTTGTGTGGAAGTCTGACAAGCCTCATGAGTGGCTAGGTGGTGCGAAATCTCGTTATATCGGCAAGTTCGATAGTGACGAGCATAAGAGCGCGATCGCCCAACATAAAGCGGGTCAAGAATTGAGAAAAGTTGAGAGAGAAATCAGGAAATTACGAGTCGTGAAATCATGACACAACAAGAATTTATCGCCGCCGTCGCGCAAATGCGATCGCTGCAAAAGCAGTATTTCAAGTCACGAAGTATCGACATTTTGCGCCAATCCAAAGCCGCCGAGCTTGCAGTTGACAAGGCTATTCAAGAATTTCTAAATCTTTAACTCAACTTCGATCACCTCACCAGACAAAACAACGATGCGATTTATCAATGCCCGATAGATCGCTTTTTTGTCCTGTTCTGGTAGAGTCTCGAAAAAACTTGGATTTTCAAAAGTTTCTACTAGAACAGATCGCATTTCAGTATCAATATTTGCCCCAGCATCATGTTTATACTCTAAATTTGAGATCTGTACTTTTATATGAGAAATAGCCTGCGCGATCGCAGGGTTAGCCGCCATAGTTTCTAGGGTTGTTAATTGCGATCGCAATTCCCTAAGTTCATTGCTTTCAATTTGTTCTAGTGGGATTTCAGCAATATTAGCTATTTGTTCCGCACGTTTAACAAGGGCAGCGATCGCCAAAGCCTCAATCCTTTCGAGCTTGTAAGTTGATCTCTGTGTGCAGGATTTACCAGCAGGATTTTTAGATCTGGTTCGGCAATAGAAACTTCTAATCCTGTGAAACTCAATTTTTTTGCCCCCTGATGGCTTACTAACCAAATCGCACCCTGACCCACACTCACCACAAAATACTAAGCCTGAAAATGGATTTATAAAGGCTGTCCGATTTCTGCCCCAAATCCTAATATTTTCTTGCAGTATTTCCGCGATCGCAGTTTGCTCATAGTCACTCATTAGAGCCTGATCGGGATGAGTTTTGTAAATAATCTGATTACCTTGCGGTAAATTAGCAGGCTTAGGTTTCTTTTTATCGTAGGGTGTATGCCCAGCTAGAACGGGATTTAATAGCCACATTCTTAGACCAGATACGCTCCATCGTTTACCATATTTTTCAAAAATTTCCCGCGTGACAACTGGTAACGTCTTGTGTGACAGATATAAATCAATAGTTTCCCGTGCGATTGCCGCCTTGTCAGGATCGATCTGATATTCCTGATTAACCCGTTTATATCCGTAGGGTATGCGTGGATTAGCTTTTTGTAAGTCCCTAAGATTTTGGTAGCCATCTCTCACACGCTTGGAAGTTTTACGGCTTTCGTATTCAGCTTGTAATCCCTTTTGTCTCGACTCATACCACTCATTAGGATCAATAAAGTTGATACAGCGATCGCTGTCTAACTCATGGATTAGTACCCCAGTTTCTTCTAAGGTCTGCAAAAATTTAGCTGATGTCGTTGACTCACGACTCAGACGATCGAGGGCGGTCACTGTAATTTTTTTCACCCGTTTTTGCTTTACGAGTTCTACAATTCTTTGAAAGTCACTGCGCTTGGAATCGCCCCAAGATCGTCCCGAAGCGACATCTTGAAATATTTCAGTACACCCAGCTTTAGCTAATCGGTTAAGCTGAGTTTCAAGTCCATGCTTCTTATTTGCTTGCTCCTCACGCGAAACCCTTGCATAGCCAAGGTTTTCAATGATTAAATCTTCGGGCATTGCTCTAAATACTCGGTTGTCGTATTATAGTTTACTAATGTAAATTGCGCTGGAAAGGTGACAGATTGACGGGTGCGAGAAATGCTGACAAAGCCGTCTTCGAGGGGTTGGCGCAAAAACTCTAATACGTCCCGTTTAAACTCGGTAAGTTCATCCATAAAAAGCACCCCGTTTGTCGCAAGGGTGATTTCTCCTGGACGAGGGAAACTTCCGCCGCCAACCAGTGAGGGGCCAGAGGCGGAATGGTGGGGACTACGAAAGGGGCGATCGCTAATTAAGCCTTTGCCTTTTAGTAATCCAGCCACTGAGTGAATCCTAGTGACTTCTAGGGCTTCATCAAAATTCATGTTAGGCAAAATGCCAGGCAATCGCCTTGCTAATAGGGTTTTGCCCGATCCAGGTGGACCAACAAAAATGAGGTTATGACCACCAGCCGCCGCAATTTCTAGGGCTCGTCTTGCATGTTGTTGACCTTTGACATCTTTAAGATCTAGCTTAAACTCGCTGTCTTGCCATCTAATATCAGGATTGGCGACTACAGGCTGATATTTATTGGGATTAGCAAGGAAATCGCCTACTTCTGTAATGCTTTGCAACCCATACACGGCTAAGCCCTTGACTAAAGCTGCTTCTTGAGCATTTTCCTTGGGGACTACAATGCCAATCATCCCTAAATTTTGAGCGGCGGCAGCGATCGGTAAAACTCCAGAAACGGGACGCAAGGAGCCATCAAGGGAAACCTCACCTAAAAACAAATGATCTCCTAATAGCTGTGGATCAACCTGTTCTGAAGCTGCAAGAATACCAATGCTAATGGGTAAGTCAAAAATTGGTCCTTCCTTACGCAAATCGGCAGGGGTAAGATTGATCACTATTTTTCGCATAGGGAAAGCATATCCTGCATTTTTGATGGCAGCTTTTACCCTTTCTCGGCTTTCTTGAACCGCAGTATCAGGTAGTCCTACTAAGGTAATTCCAGGCATTCCTCCCGATACATCGACCTCTACTCCGACCTGAGTAGCATCAATGCCTAAAATTGTCGCACTCCAGATCCTTGCTAGCACTTTGACCTAAAAATAAGCTCAATATTAATACTAATAATTTAGCTTAATATGCTGTGAATTGACTAAAAACTAACGTTCTGAGAAGCTCAGCGATCGCGCCATAACATCTTGCATCTCTGAAATTTCTAAGGAACTAGATTCTAGATGTTCAGACATTGGGACAAGGGAATCATCAAAAAGTGAATTAAACTCTTGATCAGATTGCCAAGACGTTTCAAAAGGGTGAGTTGCTAAACTACAAGCATCCCATTTGGAAATAACGGGGACATCTAATTTCTCACAAAAACCACCTCTTCTCCCTTCGGGACTATAATGCTGACACAATCGGCAAGTTGTAATGGCTGTGTCTAAAGAGTCCATAGTTCTCAATTTGGCTCTGCCAAAATTATTGTATTAAAAAAATTTAATTAACTTTCACCAATTATCAAGGATATGTTTTAGAAGTCAATAACTCGCTAAACCTGAGTAGACATGCATTTCAGCGATCCCAAACAAAAGATTAACTTAACAATCTTTTAAGTGATTACTGTAATGCTTTCATAACAATCTTTTTGGTCTTTTGAGAGTCTTTTTTAATCAAACAATACTAGTTTCAATAGTTAAGAGAATATAGAGATATTTTTTCGCTCATTCAGCTTAATTATCTCAGTAAAAAAATACTTACCCCGATGATTACACTTTCTTCAAACCCAAAAAATGAATGGCGGCCTTTTGCGCCATCATTCATCTTTTGGGTTTGATATCCTACTAAGCAAGACTTACGTTGCTATATCATTTCACTAGAATTTCTTTTGAAATTGCAGTTTCTTCTGGTGCTACTTCTGGAGGTTTATTTTTGCAAAGATGTTCTGGTAAAGCCGAGCCAGAAGGATCAAGTTTTTCGGCAAGATGAGGGTATTTAATTCGGCCGTGATTGCGCTCCTGCCAAACTTTGATGAATACAGGTGCAATCCGATCTAGATCTTCCCAAGTTAAGCTGCAATCTTTGAGTTGTCCATCATCCCACCTTGTTTTAAAAATTCGCATAAGCAAGCTCTTAGCTTCTTCTAAAGTGGTTTCTGTGCCAAGCGATCGCAGAGCCGCTTCACAGGCATCTGCTAACATGACAACACCTGTTTCACGAGATTGGGGAATGGGACCTGCATAACGAAATTCCGACTCAATGGCGTAATTGGAACGCTTTTGAGCCTGATAGTAAAAGTAAGAAATAGTGATCGTACCTTGATGCTCTGGGATAAAGGCTTGTAGCATTTCCGGAAGATGATATTTTTGGGCTAGTTTGATCCCACCCGAAACATGCTCTTTGACAATTTGAGCGCTGATCCAAGGATCATCAAGAATATCGTGGGGGTTTGGTTGTCCCATTTGATTTTCGATAAAATATTCTGGTTTGATCGTCTTCCCAATATCGTGATAAAGCGTACCTGTTCTCACTAAAGTTGTGTCGGCTCCTAACTCACGGGCAGCAGCTTCAGCAAGATTTGCTACAAATAAAGTATGTTGAAAAGTACCAGGAGTCTCGCTAACTAAGCGCCGTAATAGTGGGCGATCGAGATTGGCGAGTTCTGCTAGGCGAAAGGGGGTGAGAGCATAGGAAATATGTTCTAGGTAAGGAATCGCACCAAGAGCAATGATCGCAGATATTAGTCCACCCGATGCATATTTTAAGGCTGCAATGAGAATGAGTACGGGCGGTGTGGAGCCGCCGATGATGGCGATCGCTGTATATACAAATGCTTGCAATAAAGCGACTAGTAAACCTGTTGCCGCAAGATGTGATCTTGTAAGAGGGCGATCGGTGATTGCTGCTGCCACAATTGCGCCAACAATTATAGGAGTCACAGCTAGTAAGTCAGAGCTAATTGCTAATCCTAGTAATACTGAGATTAACGCGGTAACTAGTAAGGCAAGGCGGGAGCTATAAAAACTACCGATAATTAGTCCTAGGCTTGCTAGAGGAACAAAGAAAAGCATATTGGGAGCCATTAACACCGTAGCAAGGGCATTTCCAGTGCAAACGATGCCAAGGTTTAAACAATCTTTGCTATGTAATTTGACTTTGAGTAAATATTGCCATCGACGGTTAGCATAGCCAAAGATACTAAAAGCGATCGCTGTAGTACCAGCCATCAAGAACAATCCATTCAGATTGACTTGCCTTTGGGTCATTTTTAGTTCATCTAAAATAACAAATTGTCTTTCAGTAATTTTTTCGCCCCCTTTAACAATTAAATCACCTGTTGTTATGATGATTTTTTGCGCCTGAACTGATTCGGATACCTTGATAGCTCTGTCGGTTGTAGCCACATAATCAATGGTCAAGTTGGGCTTGAGCGTTGCACTCAGTAGCGCGATCGCCATAGTCCTATGCTCTTCATTATTAGGTAGATTTCGGAGGTTCCTAAGCCGTTGTTGCACCATAACATCTGGCAAACCGATCACAACTCCTGCTCCTTGCAGATCTCTTGAATTTTGCCGAATTATTTTTTTGTTGCTTTCCCATTCATCATTAGTCATTTCTAAGAGGCGATCGCGAAACATGGCTGGACTTTTTGCAACCTTTTCTTGTGTCATCGCATAGGCACGGCGAATTTCTGTAATCTTATTAATTAGCTTTTGATAGTCTTGGTAAAGCGTATTGTTTTTGTAAAGAGACAATTCCGTGATTGCCAAAGACGCAAGCTCTTGTTCTTGATTGGTGATAACAGCTATAGAACCATTCTGAGCAGTGGCATTACCTGCCAGTTTATAGACTTTTTCTTTTATCTGTTCCCATTCCAGATCCGTAATTCTCCGAAAATATCGTTGGACTTCAGCACTCAGGATTTTAGGATCGACATAGGGTAAATTTCCTGAAGATATGCGTAAATCATCACCGACTTTTAATAACTCTTCCAGATGTTTAAAAGCACTAGCATCCATATCAGGATTGCTACGATAGATCGGGATTACATCCTGTTTAGCTTGCTCCTGAGCCTGTTTGGTTGCTTCAATGTCAGTAGCTGAGATAGTTTTAGGCGATCGCAAATCCTGATCAACAAATGTGCCAATCGCTAAGCGCGGCTCAGCATAAAAACGAATACTCAGGGTTGAAATAAGCAAGACAAAGGTAATCCCTATAATCGCTCGACCAGACCACTTTTGAGATGTGCGATTGGTCATGTCAGAGAGCGCGGTATCATGATTGGGAACAATTCCCATAATTTCATTACTCTAGTAAAAAATGGTTCTTAAGAACAAATTCAACAAATGCAATTAGGTTTGAAATCTTTAAGTTTTCAATTCAGGCGATCACAGACAATATCTAGATTTACCAGATTTCTATCAAAAAAATTAAAAATCTGCTTTTTGTTTTCTTGATTTTCTGACCCTAAAAACTGTGGTGCTCGCGTAGCGTGCGCCACAGTTTTTAGGGTTTTATATTTAATTGCGGCAGCCAATAGTTAAGCACAAGCCAAGGAATTTGATAGGAAGAGCAAGACATAAGCCGGGTTCTGTTTCAGCAGTCTTATCGACTACCTTAGCGGTTATCTATCTGGGATATTTGTTGCCAAATACCTCTTGCGGCACACACTTAAATGTGATCGCCCAGCTTTCGCCGAACAATCAACTTAAGCAACGGATTCAAGAGCAATTGAAGATCGAAACTCATGAATCCTCTCGCCTTGCTTCCAACTGGGGTTTACCGAGCCAGAGTCTCACGACTCTGCTGGTGCGCTCTTAACACACCTTTGCACCCTTACCCACTACATTTCTGTGTAGGCGGTATCTTTCTGTGGCACTATCCTCGCGATCGCTCACACTGGGCGTTACCCAGCAGCCTGATCTTCATGGAAGCCCGGACTTTCCTCAAAATTTACACTCAAAACAAATTTTGAAATAAATTTCGCAACTGCACGCTTACTCTTCCTTATACCTATTATGTACTACAGCGCTTAGAGACACGCAGTAAAATAGATGGCCAGAATTTTTTGTGGTGCTTGGTAGAGTCATGTAGTAAAATTCTGGCGTTTTTCTAATTTATAGCCGTAGTCAGTCTTGCTAGGGCATAAAACCCAAATAATGTGGGGCGGCGCTTTGCGCCGCCCC
>CALRWX020000092.1:0-15494 GCA_943371975.1 Pseudanabaena sp. UWO311
ATTGATAGAAATTTCTGTTGTACTTTACTCTCTATCTTCGGTACTATATCGATGATGCTATTCATTTGGTGTTTTGTTTCAACACTTGCACCTTATCCGATGAATAGCTTTTTTGTCTCCTTTTTTTATTTGTCCGCAGTATTGAAATATATGTCTGACAATTGGATTGAAACCCTCAAATATGACGATAAAGGATTGATTCCAGCGATCGCGCAGGATGCTCAAGATGGCACAATTTTGATGATGGCATGGATGAATCGTCAAGCCCTTGAGTTAACAATAAATACTGGTGAAGTTCATTATTGGAGCCGATCGCGTCAGGAACTGTGGCATAAGGGCGCAACCTCTGGACATATCCAAAAACTAAAAAAACTATATTACGATTGCGATCGCGATGTGATTTTAGTGAAAATTGAGCAAGTTGGGGACATTGCTTGTCACACGGGGGCGCGAAGTTGTTTCTTTACTGAAGTTGTTTTATAAAAAGGCTGTGGCGAAGCTTGCGCCACAGCCTTTTTATGATAGAGGAGAGAAAGCGATCTTTACTCCACCTAACATCAGTTAATGAGTGGCGGAGCGATCGCGATAAAATTATGATTCGTAGTTTTTAGAAATAAACGTGAACCCTGCTAGAACCATCTGTCTTGGCTTCTTGACTGTCATATCCCTTGGCACATTTTTATTAATGCTGCCCATATCATCTAGTAACGGGACATGGACAGATCCGATCACCGCTCTATTTACCTCAACCTCCGCCGTATGCGTAACAGGCTTATCTGTAATTGATGTTGGTAAGTTCTATTCCTTCTGGGGACAACTGTTTTTAACATTGTTAGTCCAAATAGGAGGATTAGGCTATATGACCGCAACCTCTACTCTTCTATTATTAATTGGACGTAAATTTAGTCTCAGAGACAAAGTAACTTTGCAACAGTCCCTAGATACGCAAGGTATACGCGGCGGATTGCAATTAGTTAAGTCAATCATTGCCGTGACTTTACTATTTGAGTTAACGGGGGTATTTGCCCTGATTCCTATCTTTCTCCAACAAATGAGCTTTGCCGATAGTGTTTGGCAAGCAATTTTTCATAGTGTCAATGCCTTTAATAATGCTGGGTTTAGCTTATTTACCGATAACTTAATGAGCTATGTCCACGAGCCAATGGTCAGTATTATTATTGGCTTGCTGATTATTTTTGGAGGTATTGGCTATCAGGTGATTTTAGAAGGCTATCTCTGGCTGCGGACAAAATTTTCGCGTAGTCGCGATTACATATCCTTTAGCCTCACTTTTTGCGTAGCCACAAGTACCACGATCGCATTGTTGTTATTCGGGACAATCGCCTTTTGGTTTACCGAGTTTCATAATAATGACACCCTAGCCAATCTTTCATGGTTTGAGCAAATTATAGCCGCATGGTTTCAGTCGGTCAGTACACGCACAGCAGGTTTCAACACCATTGACAATGGCAAAATGATAGCAACGAGCCAATTCATCACGATCGCCTTGATGTTTATTGGTGCAAGCCCCGGCAGTACTGGCGGCGGCATCAAAACTACTACGGCTAGAATTTTGGCGAGTTGCACAGGTGCAGCTTTGCAAGGCAGAGATCAGGTTAATTTATATCGGTTGCAAGTCCCTAACGGATTAATTTTAAAAGCAGTAGGTGTGGCAGTTGGCTCCCTGTTTACAGTAATTTGTTCTACAGGCTTGCTATCCCTAACCGATCGCAATATCGGCTTTATCAATATCCTATTTGAGGCAACTTCCGCCTTTGGGACGGTGGGCTTATCAACGGGAATCACCGCATCCTTATCCGATGCAGGTAGACTGGTAATCATTGCCACAATGTATATCGGACGAGTTGGCGTATTACTCTTGATGGCAACAATTTTTACGGATACCAAACCCAGTTTGATTAAATACCCTCAAGAATCAATGCTAGTTGGATAAGTTGTTTGTGGCGCAGCTTCGCCGCGCCACAAACATTAATTTTGCTGTTAGAGCTTTTCAAGAAATGTAATTAAAAAACACAGGAAATTTTTGTGGATATATCTTCTTTAAGTTTTTTCCGTAGCCTACGACCAGAAAACAAGCAATTTGCTGTGATTGGATTAGGACGATTTGGTCGTGCAGTCTGCTTTACCCTCGATCGTTTAGGACATGAAGTATTGGCGGCAGACAATAATGAGCAACGTGTCAGCCAACTACGCGCAGAAAACCTCGCCGCCCATTGTATCCAATTAGATTCCACCAATCCTTTAGCCTTAAAGGAGTCGGGTATTCTGGAAATTGATACGGTGATTGTGGCGATCGGAAATTTCTTAGAAGAAAGTATCGTCACTACGCTGAATGTTAAGGAGGCAGGAGTTAAACATGTCGTGGCAAAGGCTTCTTCGGAAGTGCATGGAACTTTGCTCAAAAAAGTGGGCGCGGATTTAGTGGTATATCCCGAAGCAGAAATGGGCTGTGCCTTGGCGCGATCACTGACTCAACGGGGCATCCTCGAACGCTTTGAGCTAGATCCCGACCATAGTATTGTGGAAGTGATGGTTCCTGAAGAGTTTGATGGCAAAACAATTTTGGAACTCAAATTGCGTGGTCATTACGGAGTAAATGTAATTGCGGTAAGCCAAAATCAAAAATTTGAAATTAATCCCGATCCTAGTCAAAAATTGCTTAAAGGCTCAGCGATCGTGGTGATCGGCAGTAATAAAAATATTAATCGTCTGCCTATTTCCTGTGATCTATTTAATCCTGATGGTAGTTCCGTAACTACCCAACTACCTTTGCATCGCTCATCGGAAATAAAACTCAAATAGCCCCAATCATAGAGTGGCGGCGCGAAGCTCCGCCACTCTATGATTGAATTGATTGTAAACCCAAAAACTAAGAACTATGTTTCAACCTCAAGCTGAAGTTATTGCCGATAGTATTAATGCCGCAGGCGATCGCTTGACTACCTTTGTCCTGACTTACCACCGCATGATTCATTCAGAATTCATGACCCATCGTATGCTAAGTAAAAACAGCAGCAGCAGTCGTGCCATTCCTGTGGAACGAATGATCAAACTGGTGGAAAGTCAAGAGGTTTATCCATTACATTGGGGTAAAAACCAAAAGGGAATGTCTGCTCAAATAGAAGTAACAGCAGATGAAGCGAATGCTGCATCTGCTGTATGGCAACAGGCGAGAGTGGATGCAATTCTTCATGCTAAGCAACTAGTTGAAATCGGCATTCATAAACAGGTTGTGAATCGACTTTTAGAACCCTTCTCCACAATTACGGTAATTTGTTCAGGAACGGAATATCAAAACTTTTTTGAGCAGCGTTGTCATCCTGACGCTCAGCCTGAAATCCAATGTTTAGCTAATAAAATGAAGACCGCCTATGTTGCTAGTCAACCCAAGCAACTAGCCGCAGGTGAATGGCATATGCCCTTAGTTAAGCAGGATGATCTGAATGAGATTAGTGATATAAATGAATTAATTAAGGTTGCTGTCGGACGCTGTGCAAGAGTTAGCTACCTTAATCATGATGGGGTGCGGAATTTGGCGGATGATGTAAAATTACATGATCGCCTGCTCACTTCAAAACCTGCTCACTTGTCGCCCTTTGAGCATGTTGCCTCGGCATTACCTGATTCCGAAAAGAGAGCTAATTTTACTGGTTTCCAATCCTATCGATTTGATTTAGAACGTAATCGATTTTCAGAACAAGGTGCTTAATCCCCTTGTCTATAGCTCACTCAATCTAACAAATCTTGTCATTTTCATGTCCCGATCTAAAACCACTAAATCTCATCAGAAAGGATTTGCAAAGGGTAAATCTATGATTCTGTTGAGTGCTTGTTTAATCGTTAAAAATGAGGAACAACGCTTACCGCAATGTTTAGAGAGTTTACGATCGCTTGCCGATGAAATTATTGTCGTTGATACAGGCTCAATAGATCGCACCCTTGCCATTGCCGAAGAATACCAAGCGCGAATATTTCATTTTGACTGGTGTGATGATTTTTCACAGGCGCGAAATTATGCGATCGCACAGGCTAAAGGGAAATGGATTTTGGTGATTGATGCCGATGAAGTGGTGGAGCAAAAGGCGATCTCTACTTTGAAAGCGGTGATGCAGCGCGACCATTGCCTAGCTGTAAATATTTTGCGATCGGAAATTGGTGCAGCACAGGCTCCCTATTCCCTCGTTTTACGCCTATTTCGCAATCATCCCGCGATCGCCTTTACAGGTTTCTATCACGAATCCATAGATCAAAGTGTGATAGCTTTGCAAACTCAAGAACCGCATTGGCAAGTTGTCAATGTGGAGATTCCCGTTTTATTACACTATGGCTATACAGCTAGCGAAATCCAACTTAAGCATAAGTATGATTTTGCAAAACAACTGATGCATAAACACTTGGATGCATTTCCCTATGATAGTTATATGCTCAATAAATTGGGTGCTTTGTACATTAGTTCCACTGATCTTAGCGATCGCTATCTAGGTATTGAGCTATTAAAAAAAGGATTAACATTAATTGATCAATTTGATCGAACAGAACCAGATCAACAAAATCTAATTCGCTGTGAGTTGTACTACCATTTGGGACTTGCTTACCAACAAAATGATGATTGGGAGTTAGCCCAGAATGCCTATGAACAGGTGATCGCTTTAGATGTTCCCAACCTTGTCAAGCTTTCCGCCTATCTCAATTTAGGAAATATCTATCAAGAACTCCAACAACCAGAAGCGATCGCCTATTTTGAGAAAGTGACACAGATTGCGCCTGATTTTGCCCAAGGTCATTTTAATTTAGGAATTGCGCTGAAAACATCAGGGCGTTTTACCGATGCGATTGCTGCCTATCAAAAAGCAATTATCCTTGATCCTAACTATGCCGATGCCCTTCAAAATTTAGGTATTGTCCTCATGAAGGTTGGCTATTTCCAAGAGGCGATCATTGCCTTTAAAAAAGCGATTCGACTTCATGAGCAACAACATAATTATGAAACTGCGGAAATATTGCGATCGGTTTTACAAACCTTGTAGAGACCTCACCCCCAAGCCCCCTCTGCTTTCCGAGGAGAGGGGGCTTGGGGTGAGGGTTCTTACTTCTCTGTCATTCTCCATACGCCATCCCATTCATCTTCAGGAGGATGGAGAAGGAAATGCTGACAACGGGAAATATGCAGATTCGCAGCTTTGTTTTGATGATCGAGTTCTAGAACTTCAGCAAATTCAGCTACAGCTTTGCTAAACTTACGCGCTAAATAATGCGCTCTTCCTGAATGGTAATGTTCAATAATTTGCGATTGAACATCACTAATAGGATCAGATTTTAAACCGATCAGTTCATAGACGCTCACGGGTTGGTTTTTGCCCTTAACTTGAATGCGATCGAGTTCCCTAACCCAGATGCGATCACCACAAAGTTTATAGGTAGTCTCGCTAATAATGGCATCCGTACCATATTGTTTACTAGCTCCCTCCAACCGTGAACCAAGATTCACACCATCGCCGATCGCTGTAAATTCCATCCGCCTTGTGGAGCCAATATTGCCACTAATCACCGTATCGGAATTAATCCCAATCCCGATTTTGATTGTCGCCATATCAAGTTCTTTTTGATTTTGAGGCTTTAATTTTTCAATACGCTTGATATTAAACTCTTGCAAGCGATGGCGCATATCGATCGCAGTTTGCACCGCCATCCAAGCATGATTAGGAATTGGTAAAGGTGAGCCAAATACTGCCATGATCGCATCACCAATATATTTGTCGAGCGTACCTTTATACTTAAAGACAGATTCCACCATCGTTTCAAAATATTCATTTAACATCATCACCACATCTTCGGCGGTGAGAGATTCGGTGATGGTGGTATAGCTGCGAATATCAGAAAATAGAACGGAAACTTCTTTGCGATCTCCGCCCATTTTGGCATCACCACCCGCCAAAAGCTGCTCAGCAAGCTCTTGAGTCATGTAGCGATACATCGTACTTTTGAGACGTTTTTCTTGGCTAATATCTTCCATTACAACGAGAGCGCCGCGCACACCTTCGCCTTCATCACTTTCTGACATCGTGTTAATGGAAATATTGATGCTGTGCTGTTCACCATCAGTGGAACGGAGAGTTTGGTCAGGATAATATTGCTTGCGACTCTTATCATCGACATTACTTAAACTGTTGTCAAACCATTTGGAAAAGTTGGCAGTCTCAATATTAATTAATTCATATACCGATCTACCTTCTAGATTATGACTATCCGAATTACCCATACCCAACAAGTCATAGGCGCGTTCGTTAGCGGCGATAATGTTGCCATGTTTATCTGTAGAGATCACCCCATCGGATAGGCTTCGCAAAATATCCTTTTGCATTTGTTGTTCCTGTTTGACCTTGGCGAATAACTTGGCATTTTCTAGTACGACACCCGCTTGGACGTTGAAGACTTTCATAAATTCTTCATCATTAGCATTAAAACTTGCTTTAAAGCGTTCGGGGGCAGCAGGCCAGTTAATGGGGGCATATTCAGGAAACTCACCTCGTTGCACCTTATTCACCAGTTGGGTGACTCCGATTAACTCTTTATTCGAGTTAAAAATTGGCATACAAAGCAAACTACAGGTGCGATAGCCATTGGCTTGATCGAATTTTTTAGAGTTATTAGCATCGGGATGATTGTAAAGATCAAAGGGAATATTTAATACTTCGCCCGTGGTCGCGACTCGCCCCACATAGCCTATACCCATTGGTACGCGTAGTTCCTTAGTTGTGCCATCATGATTGACGATTTGAGTCCACAGATCATTGCGATCACGAGCAATTAACCACAATGTACTGCGATCGGCATTCATCAAAAGTTTGGCTTCATCCATCACCTTTTTCAGGGTTGTCTCTAGGTCTAAACTCTGCCCCAGTGACATAGCAGCTTTCATCAAAGCATCGGCAGCTCGTTGTTTTTGGGCGGCGGTATAAAAAGCCTGAGAGCTTTCTAAAATTAGGCGCATAGATGGCGCAAACTGAGAAAATAGGTCTTGATCTTCTTGAGTAAAACCAATGTTATCAACCCGATCTTCTAGAGGAATTGAGTGATCGTAAATTCGTGATTTGTTGATCAGTTGCACCACTGCAACCAGTTGACCGTTATCATTCAACAGGGGCATGGCAAGCATAGAATAGGTACGATAACCCGTGCGCTCAAATTGTTTTTTGGCTTGGGTTGATCGCGGATCATCAAAAAAATCGAAGGGGATATTGATGATTTGCCTATAGGTAGCTACTTCACCTGCGATGCTGGTTGGGTCGGTGGAGATGCGAATTTCAATGGTTTTGCCATTCTCATCTGGTACATTGCTCCAGAGTTGATTTTTATCGGCATCTAACAGAAAAATTGTGGTACGTTCGGCAGAGAGGAGCTCACCAATTTTGCCGCGAATCGCTTGGAGCATTTCATCAAGGATCACGTCAAAGTCGGTATTGAGCATTCCGAGGGTTTGATTGACAATCCGCAATCTTTGCTCGACATCATGAACTACTTGGCTAAACTTTTCGGGGGTTATTGGGGCAAGGACTGAAGCGAAGCTACCTCCCTTGGGGACAGACACGGCTAAGGCGCTAGAGCTAGCTTTGTTAATATCTTGTTCTTGTAAGTTTGGCACGGCGTGGGACAGGTTGCCGTGCTTGGCAGATAGGGATTCATCTTCTGCAATCACATCAATCGTAGCTTGGGTATCTATAGATGGAGATGGTAATCGAGAAGATGGTGATTGTGTCATATCAGCACTAGGTTTTCTTTTAGTCCCAACGTTAAGAGTCTTAAGATTTAAGTCTTGATGTTGCTCCAAGTACTCTTGTTCTACTTGTATAGTTTTCTTGAAGACTATGCGAAGCCACTTTTAGCCACTTTCATACTAGCATTCATTAGATTGTGCGTGCAAACCAAGATAGTAAAGGCGGTGCAAAACACCGCCATTCGATTAATGCTGATTTTTGAGGTGATCGGGTTCAATACGGTTATAAATCATTTCGAAGAGGCGATCGCTGATATCTGGGGGTGTTTCATCGGCGTTGACCATTATCGAAATATCTGCTTGAGCATAGCGATCGCGCCTTTGTTCATAGAGATCACTTAATCTTTGCATGGGATCTTCAGTTTGGAGGAGCGGGCGATGGGCGGATTCAGTTTTGAGGCGATCATACAAAATTTCAATGGGAACATCGATCCAAACCACAATCCCATCATGTAAATGTGACCAATTGAGCGATCGCATGACGATACCGCCGCCTGTGGCAACCACTAGACGAGTATAGGAGGAGACTTGCGAAAGTACCTGCTGTTCGAGATCGCGAAAGGTATCTTCTCCGTCATTGGCAAAAATCTCGGAAATCGATTTCCCTGCACATTGCTCGATCAGAGGATCGGTATCAATAAGGTTGTAGTTTAATTTGCGAGCTAAAAGCCTACCGACGGTACTTTTCCCAGCACCCATCATTCCAATCAAAAAAATATTCGTTCCGTTGAGCATTTGCTTAAATCTAGATATTAGAAAGGGCGGTAGAATGTAACGTCTCTTTTAATCATTCTATGAAAGTTACTTAAAATCACCTAAAATCATTTAGGGACCCGTAGTTAAGATAAAGAACCAATTTCTGTCATCTTGACGCTTGTAGTGAAACTTTAAAAGAGTACGTTGTTGAATGCTAAACTCGCGCATGGTCTTGTCTCGTAAAGGTTTATTGATCGGTGTCGGAATTATCAGTGCCGCCGTGATCGCTAATGCTTTATTTTCCCTAGAACATGATTGGCATTTGCTGACTATCACAACACTCATGACAGGGGGAACGCTGCTATTTGTGAATGTGCGTCAAAGCTTAGCAACTGTCATCGATCAACCAAAGGTGATTGATCGCAGTTTCTTATTTAAAGAATTGCAACAGGTGCAAAAGGCGATCGCTAAAATTGCTGATGCTAATAAACGCACAACCTTAAGTGAGCAAGCACAGCAGATCATTAGTAATCTCCAAAAAAATAATTTTCAGATTGTTATTTTCGGCACAGGCTCCGCAGGCAAAACCTCGGTAATTAATGCCTTGTTGGGGCGCAAGGCGGGTAAAACTGGAGCCGAGATCGGTACAACGATCGCTCGAGAAGAATATAGCTATCAAGGTATTGATTTTTCACCCGTTGGGATCACCCCAATTCATACTGAAAAGCTCAAGCGCCAAATTTCGCTGCTAGATACTTCAGGGCTACAGGAGATGGGCGAGATAGGACAACAGCGAGAGTTAGAATCTTTGAAACTTGCCCAAAATGCAGATTTGATAGTGTTTGTGACCACAGGTGACTTAACTAATAGTGAATATCGTGAGCTAGAACGCCTTGCAAGCTTAGGTAAGCGGGTAATTTTAGCTTTTAATAAAACCGATTTATATTTACCCAGCGATCGCGTAAATGTATTAACAAAGCTCAAGGAACGCACTCAGAAATTTTTAGCAGCATCCGATATTGTGGCGACTGCCGCAAGTCCTAGCCCAATCAAAGTGCGTCAATATACCAATGCAGATGATTCAGCAAATCATCCAGCTAGTCAGGAATGGTGGGAAGATATACCCGCCGATGTGGTCGCTTTGAAAGAACGCATTGAAACAATTTTGTCAAACGAGTGGGAAGATTTGCTCGTTCATAACACCCATCTGCAAATCCAAAATTTATTACAAGAAATCAATGGCACGATTAATCAAGAACGCCGTCAAGATGCCATCACAATTATTAATCGTTATCAAGTCTTTGCCGCCACTACGGTTTTTGCCAATCCTATTCCTGCGATCGATCTTCTAGCAGGAGCTGTAATTAATACCCAAATGTTGGTAGATCTTGCAAAAATCTACGATCGCCCCTTAAATTTCCAACAGGCAAAACAGCTTGCGTTTACTATTGCTCAGCAATTATTACAACTTGGCTGTGTTGAGATTGCCACCTCGGCGATCGCCTCTTGCTTTAAAGTAAGTGCGATCACCTATGTGATCGGTGGATCGATGCAAGCAGTAACGGCAGCTTATTTAACCAATATCGCGGGCTTAAGCTTTGTAGAATATTTAGAACGACAGCATCAAACAGACCTAGACTCTAATCCTGATAATGCCATTACTTTACAAAATATCTGCCAAAAAACTTTTAGAGCATTGCAAGGCGATCGCTTCTTTATCGATTTTGTGACAAATATTTCTAAACGACTTGTTATAACCTAAAAAAAGCCTCGCTTAGCGAGGCTTTTTTGTTTCTAGTGAAAATTAAAGGTCGCCGCTATTAGCGGATAGCAAAAAGATAATGACAGGACCAGAGATAACGATTAAAGCTAAACTGGTCAATTGAAAAATTAGCTGAAAGTTGATGCTCGACAAGGCAGAAGTTACAAAATCCATAGCAGTTTTCTTAAATATGATTAATTAATCGAACAAAATTCTAGAGCTATTCTAGCAAGCATCGCCCCTCAAAAAAAATCTCCTGCACATAAAAGCATAAAAGTTAAGGATAGGCGGCGCTATCATCGAAAATCTTTGTAGAAACCCCGTCCTTCTAGGTCGGCTTTGTATTAAAATTATGAATGATCACTGCCCCGCCCGCGACGATGGATTCAGATAGCCTAACGAGCGAAGTCCAGTTAAACTGGCGGCGCAGACAAATCGGTAGACTAGAAAAAGAGAATAGGGCAATGGGTAGTCCAACCCTTGAATCAAACATAGATATTTTTAAAATATCGACACATAAGAACCGCAGGACTTGCGGAGATAGTCTGTGGAGCGAACGTAAAACCAAGACTCCTTGAGAGTGGAGGCAGTTGCAAAGAAGCAGAAACCTAAGTCGTGAGTCTTAGGAATCACCGTAATTTCAGTGCGGTGAAAATGTCAATTCAAAATACATCCACAATTGGTAAGAGTTATACCTGTGCGTTATCGAATTTGGTTGCTGTCTATACTTGCTTCCGTTAGCGTTGGAGCCTCTCCACTACTTGCTCAAGCCCTTCTACCCCATACGACTCGGATAAACTTTGGCAACTTAGAAGAGCAGGCGCTCAACTTGGCAAGGGAAGCAGCACAACTTGCTCAATTTGAGCAGTTTGATCTAGCTTTGCCCCGTGCTCGCTTAGCCGCGCAGTTAGCCCCAAAAGCTTTTCAAACTCAAGGCATTCTAGGTAGCATTTATCTGCGCCAAGAGAAATATGCTGATGCGATCGCCGCTCTAGATAGAGCAAATACTCTCAAAAAAGATGAACCTACGATTTTATTTAGTCTGGGGGCGGCCTATCTGCGTAATAAAAATTATCCCGAAGCAATTAGTAATCTCAAAAAAGGTCTGTCAATTGAACCAAAAGCTGCTTCCGCCATGTTTGATTTGGGCAATGCCTACTTCTTAATTAAACGTTACGATGAAGCGGTGACTATCTACAATGACGTGCTTACCCTTGATACAAAATTTTGGGCAGCGACTAATAACATTGGGCTAGTAGAATATGAGCGAGGCAATATCGATCAAGCCATCGGTAAATGGCAAAATTCGCTCAAGCAAGCTGAAAAAGTCGAGTTTTTAGCCGCCGAGCCAACCCTTGCCCTCGCTAGTGCTTTTTATCGTAAAGGTGATCGTGAAAAGGCCGTACAACTTGCGGTACAAGCAATGAAAATCGATCCTCGCTATGGCAAAGTTTCCTATTTAGTCGAAAATCTGTGGGGCGATCGCCTGGTTGCAGATGTACAGATTGTCTTGTCCCAGCCGCAAGTCAAGCAAATTCTCGATGAGAGTGCTCTCTCTACCCGCAAAATGTCCAAAGTACGTCGCAATTAACATCAAAAGCCCAAAATATAAGTAGCGGCGCTTCGCGCCGCCACTTATATTTTGGGCTTTGAATCACCTTAACTGTAATCCTGTGAGTTATGATGCACTGAGTGCGTTTAGGTAGATAAAAGTCCGTGTTAGACATTAAGCTCGTGCGATCGCAGCCCGAACAGGTACAAGCTCGCCTCAACAGTCGAGGTAAAGGTTATGACATTAGTAGATTGGTCGAGCTAGAGCAAGCAGTTCGAACATTAGAAACTCAGCGATCGCATTTGCAAGCCGAAAGCAATGATATCGGTAAGCAAGTTGGCATCAAAATAAAATCAGGTGCACCCGCCGCCGAAATTGAAGTACTCAAAGCGCGATCACCCGAAATCAAACAACAGCTAGCGGAACTGGAACCCAAGGAAAGAGAATTGCGGGAAGAAAGCAATGCCATCTTGATGACCTTGCCCAATTTGCCAAGCGAAACAACTCCCATCGGTAAAAATGAAACCGAAAATGTGGAAATCCGACGTTGGGGCGATGAATATAAAACTACTAGTACCGATATATTGCCTCATTGGGAAATTGGCGAAAAATTAGGAATCCTCAACTTTGAACGCGCAGTTAAAATTGCTCAAACTCGTTTTGTAAATTTAATCGGTGCTGGAGCTGCTCTCGAACGTGCCTTAATTCAGTTCATGCTGAATACCCATACTGCTAATGGCTATGTGGAAGTTGCGCCGCCACTTTTAGTGAATAACGCAAGCATGATAGGCACAGGGCAACTACCTAAATTTGCAGAAGACCTATTCAAATGTGCAGAAGATGAACTGTGGTTGATCCCGACTGCTGAAGTGCCTGTCACTAACTTGTACCGTGATGAAATCTTTGATGAAGAAAATTTACCAGTACATCATTGCGCCTATACACCCTGTTTTCGTCGTGAAGCAGGTAGTTATGGACGTGACACCAGAGGCTTAATTCGTTTGCACCAGTTTAACAAGGTGGAACTAGTTAAATTTGTACGCCCTGAAAATTCGGCAGGAGAGCACGAAAAATTATTGCGCGATGCCGAATCAATTTTGCAAGCCTTGAAGCTTCCCTATCGCGTATTGGAACTCTGCACAGGGGATATTGGCTTTAGTGCAGCGAAATGCTATGACCTCGAAGTATGGATGCCGACCGCAAATACCTATCGCGAAATTTCTAGCTGTTCAAACTTCCAAGATTTCCAATCTCGTCGCGCTAATATTCGCTTTAAGAGTAAAGGCAAGAAGGGTACAGAATTTGTACATACACTCAATGGCTCAGGATTGGCTGTTGGGCGCACCATGTCTGCAATTCTGGAAAATTATCAGCAACCTGATGGACGCATTTTAATTCCTGAAGTGTTACAACCTCTACTCAACAGACAATACCTATAGAAAACCTATAGAAAAGCCATGCTGCGCGTGGTTTTTCTTAAAAATTATAGCCAATACCTATAAAAACCATCGCAGCGTGGTTTTTCTCAAAAAACATCGCAATGCGCAATATGGCAACAACTTACCGACTCCATCCCGACAATCCGCAACCACGCACGATCACCCAAATTATTGATGCTCTAAGGAATGGCGCGATTATGCTCTATCCGACAGATACTGTCTATGCGATCGGTTGTGATTTGATGTCCAAATCAGCCGTGGAACGTGTGCGTAAACTCAAACAGATGTCGAATGACAAGCCATTGACTTTTTTATGCTCATCGCTCTCAAATATTGCCGAATATGCGATCGTCTCTAATGCTAACTATCGAACTATGAAAAGTCTAGTTCCTGGACCTTTTACGTTTATTTTACCTGCGACTAAACTAGTGCCGAAGTTGGTATTAAATCCGAAGCGTAAAACTACAGGAATTAGGGTTCCCGATCATAAAGTATCCCAAACTATTATTGAAGCTTTAGGCAATCCAATTATTTCTACATCAGCGAATCTAACAGAAGACGATATTGACGAAGAAGATTTTAGTGATCAGGCTAAAAATGGAAAGCAGAAGAATGTTCCTGAATTACCTAAAATGGAACTATTCGATCACTTTTCTAAGTTGGTTGATTTGATCATTGATGATGGCTCTGAGCATAGTTACGAAGTTTCTACCATTCTTGATCTTACCAACGATCTTAATCCACAAATTCTCCGTCAAGGATTAGGCAAAATCCCAAATAGATAAACCTTTATCTATTTGGGATTTTGATCACTTAGCTATCGTTACAGCATAAATTTACAGAAAATCACGAGGATCTGTGATATGTCCTGTTAAAGCAGAAGCAGCTGCTGTATAGGGAGAAGCTAGATAAATTTGTGCTTGTTTATTACCCATGCGTCCGGGGAAGTTGCGGTTAGTAGTGGAGACACAAACTTCAGCTTCATTAACCCGACCAAAGGTATCTTGAGGACCACCTAAGCAAGCGGCACAGGAAGGTGATGCAGGCTCAATACAACCTGCTTGCAAGAAAATTTCAGAAAGGGTTAAGCCGTCAATTTTGATGCTAAATAGGTCGTTATAAACCTTTTGAGTTGCAGGGACTAGATAGGTTGGAACCTTGACTTGCTGACCCTTAATCAACTTCGCTGCATGGTAAAAGTCTTCGGTTTTACCACCCGTGCAAGAACCAATATAAACGCGATCAATTTTTACATCGGTGACTTCACGAACAAGGGCGCGATTGTCCGGAGAATGGGGCTTGGCTACTACAGGTTCAAGCTTAGACACATCGTAATGCTTGACGTAATAGTAGGGAGCGTCAGCATCGGGGTAGAGTGCTTCAAATGGCTTGTCAGTTCGTGATCGCAAATAGTCAAAGGTGGTTTGATCAGGTGCAATCACACCATTTTTGCCACCAGCCTCGATCGCCATATTGCAGAGAGTCATGCGTTCTTCCATCGTCAGTTTAGAAATTGCCTCGCCGCTAATTTCCAAAGAGCGATAGTTTGCGCCACTGACGCTGATATCGCCAATAACCTGCAAAATCAAGTCCTTAGCCAAAAGGTAAGGAGGCAGCTCGCCATCAAAGACAATCTTCATTGAAGCTGGCACTTTGATCAACAACTTGCCTGTACCCATTACAAAGGCAGCATCGGTATTACCGATGCCTGTGGCAAATTGCCCAAAGGCTCCCGCATTACAGGTGTGAGAGTCAGTACCAAACAATACCTCTCCCGGTCTGGTGTGTCCTTCTTGCGCTAGGGCAACATGGCATACACCTTTGTAATCAGGATTAGCCTTAAAGTCAGATAGATCGGTGATGTCGTAAAAATATTTGATGTCTTGTTCTTTCGCAAAGTCTCGCAAAATATCAACGTTGCGGTTTGCTCTTGCATCTTTGGTAAATATGTAATGATCGGGAATTAAGACCAGTTTTTCTCTATCCCATACCTTTGCGTCATCACCAAATTCTTTTTTAAAGATACCAATTGTGCCAGGACCACAGACATCATGGGTCATCAGCAGGTCAGCATTCACCCAAATATTTTCCCCAGGGCTAACGTGGCTTTTTCCCGAGGCTTTTGCCAAAATCTTTTCGGTGAGTGTCATTCCCATAGTTGTGATGTCCTTGTGTAGATGCTTATTCCTACTGTTTCTTGTTAGTTAAATTATAATCTGAGAAGTGAATAATTAGTAGTGCGCGGCATAG
>CALRWX020000093.1:0-15485 GCA_943371975.1 Pseudanabaena sp. UWO311
AGAGTATTTTGCGGTCTATTGGTGCAAGAAATTATCCTGATTTGCTCAATTCTCTTGAAGATGCTTTTAATAGTCTTTCTAGTTCAGATTTTCTCTCTTGGTTTACTCATTCCTGCTACTGTACCTCACTAGACTGAAATTTGCTATATCATATTGTTGATTTCTCATTTCACCCACAGAGATAAGTGAATAAATCTGCTTTAGTTCGTCAAAATGTTCCCGTAATGATAACTCTCTCGCGGAAGAATAACCAGCTTAGTGGTGCAGAAAAGTCTGGAAACCCCTATTGTCTTGTAGTCTTAACCTAAGACATCTTGAAACAGCCTTTATTAAAAGCCTTGTAAATAGGCTGTTTCAAGATTTTGATTTATCTGAATAAAATCTCAAATAAGACCTCAAAAAGTTTTCTGCACTACTACGGGTTAGTTAGCACATTTAATGAAAAAAACTTCTCATTTTCTGTTTTAGCCTTTTTATTTCTTCAGCCATTTCCCATGCCTGAAACTTTGCCTCTAGGGGACTATTAGCATTAATTACTTGCTTTCTATTTTGAAAGGCAATTATCCAATTTGTAAGTTCATCTCTATCTACAAGTCTACAGCGATTAGATTTTGCAAGTGATTTCGCCCCAGCAGTAAAATAACTATTTGTAATCACCATTGCCTCATTACAACCATAATAACTTTCCCCCGCTACTGCATCACTGACAGCTCTTCTTGAAACATTTGCGGATTGTCTCTTAACTTGAATAGCATACTTTTTGGGTAGTTTGGTAGCAATAATATCGACACCAAAATCACCTGAGGCACGGGTGACTTCAGTATGAAACCCCTGATAAGTTAAAAGTTTGGCTACGTAATGCTCGAATTCTATTCCATTCATGTAGTCTATATCGGATATTTGCAAGGCACGTAATCTCGCATCTTTTTCCTGTGCCTGTTTCTTCTGTGTCTGAAAAATCAAACTGATAATATAGGCGATTAAACAAAATAATAAAAAATCCATAAGACATTACACATTTATCCCTGAAATTTCAAAATAGTATTATAACCTAACTCTAAGTAAAGGCTACATTCCGTCCAACAACCTAGCTACCTGCTCTGGAGCAGGCAACTTTCCCTGCAACTCCAACGGCAAAGAAGACACAATTTGATAAGTAGCAACCCCGATCGCCTGATTCGACTGCCGCAGCGCATACTCCACAATCGTCCGATCCTTTGACTTACAAAGAATAATTCCAATCGCCGCATTCTCACCCTCCAACCTCACGCGATCGTCCAAAGCCGCCAAATAGAACTGCATCTTCCCCACATATTCAGGCAAAAACTTCCCAATCTTTAACTCAACCGCCACTAAACACTTCAGTCCACGGTGATACAACAACAAATCAATAAAATACTCCTCATCACTAATCTCTAGACGATATTGACTACCCACAAAAGTAAACATTCCACCCATCTCTCGCAAAAATGGTTCCACTCTTGTCAAAATCGCCTTCTCAAGTTCGCGTTCGCTATGTTCATCCGCTAATTCCAGAAAATCAAATGTATATGCATCCTTAACCGCAAGCTTGGCGCGATCGCGCATCTCCTCTGACAAATTTTGATGGAACAAACTGCGATCGAAATTTGTTTGATTCAGCAAAGTCTTTTCGTAAGTCTTGTTCTCAATTTGGTGAATTAACACATTTTTTGTCCAGCCAAATTTTTGGGTCATGCGAATGTAAAACTCTCTCTGCAAATCGTCTTTACACTTCTCCAAGATCACCAGATTATGAGTCCAGCCAATTTCTGCCACCAATGGTGTCAGTTTTTCATTGCGGTGGTAGGTAAGGTAGAAATCCCGCATTCTCCAAATATTCCGCGCCGAAAACCCAGCCATCCCATGAAACTCAACCTGCAAATCCTGAGCTAATTGTTCTACCACTGACTTACCCCAACCAGCGCTCTCTTGACGAGTAACGATTAACTCACCAATATCCCAATAAAGCGCCATTAACTCTCGATTAACCGCCTTTAAAGCCTCATACTGAGCAGCCCGAATCCGATGCTTCACCGCCACTAACAAACTTCGATAATCTTCTGTAACTTCAATTGCCATATCTTTAGATTGTTACAACACTAGAGGACTATCACTCAGCATCGATTCCGTCCCACATTTCAGAAATTGGTCTAGTTTGTCCCGCCTTAGCTTGCAGAAAAGCCCTTTTTAAACTCGCCTTTACCTCCTCAATAGGCGTATCATCAGGATCATCTTCCAATTCCTGAACTGGTTCAGCAAACAACACAATCACACGGACTCGACTAGCTATGTCCTCACCAAAAGGCTGATCCAGCAATAAATGCCCTTCGCGATCGACTGTACCTAAAACTTCTACTGCTCTCATTTAGATAACCTCACTGTAATGAGAAATAAAAATATACTGTAAACCCAATATAGCCTAGTCATTTAGATATGGTTGCTACTATATTACGATCAAGGCTAAAATAACAGCAAACCATTACCATTACTTGCCTATGAACGAATTAAAAATCCTTACCGAATAATCTGATCGCGCGATCACGATCATCCAAAAAGCAACCCGTTCCGAAATCCTACGAATGGAAAACAAAAACAGATAGAACAAAGATTAAAAACATTCGAGCTGAGAAATCAAACTTCCTTCAGCGAATTAGCAACATCTTGGACAGCCGAAAACTCAGTTTGCCCTGTCAGGATGCTCATTTTTGGCAAGTGGTAGGCGATCGCCTTTTAGTGGCGGGTGTTGCGGATGGGGCGGGATCTGTCTCGCTCTCGGAGGTGGGATCTTTGCTGGCGGTGCAAACGGCGGTGAAGGGAATTGCTTCTAAAATAGCGGAGTCATCAATTCCTGATAATGATGAAGGATGGAAACTGCTGCTTAACAGTGGTTTAGAAGATGCTTTAGTGGCTATTCAGGAAGAAGCGGAATCCCGTCAAGTGAATATGCGTGAACTATCAACGACTTTGTTAATTGCGGTAGCGACTCCTGATATTGTGGCGGCGATTCAGGTGGGAGATGGGGCGATTGTGGTTGCTAATCAGAAAGGAACGGCGATCGCTTTGACTAGTCCTCCCATTGAAGAGTCTCTAGATTTAGCTACGTTTTTGACTTCACCAAATGGGATTGATTCTGCTCAAATTTGTTTATGGGAAGGGAAACCTGCTCAGTTAGCGATGTTTTCCGATGGGTTGCAAATGTTGGCTCTGCAAATGCCTGAAAGTGTGGCTCATGCGCCATTTTTTGCTCCGCTATTTAAGTTCATTGCTGAGGCGAAGGATTTAGATGTTGCGCATCAGGAGTTAACAGGATTTTTGCGATCGCCTAGAATTTGCGATCGCACTGATGACGATTTGACTTTGCTGCTGGCTGCATTGACTTCGAGTGATTCCACCTAAACGCTTGTACTAAAATATTCATAATGAATGATCGAGGTTATTCTCATGCTGTTACAAGAACTTAAAGAAAAGTCTTTTAAATTATCGACAAGCGATCGCCTTGAATTGATTAGTGCATTGGTGCAGTCTTTACAAAATTCTGGTGAAAATACGGATTGGCAATATTTGGTACAACGTGAATATTCTTGGCGGCGACAGTTATACCTTAAAGGGCGTAAACTTTTAGCTGCAACTGTTTGGCAAGATATGTTAGCTAATGCGATGTCCCATGAAGATGCTGCGGATAATTGGGATTTGCCATTAGCCGCTATTGATGAGGTCGTTCGTTACTGCGAAAGTCATCAAGATCTCTTGAAGATAGAGGCAGATGAGGAGTATTGCCGTTTAGTAAATAAAGGAGTCTCCCTTGAGCCTAAAACTGCTGCTTGATGAGGATTCGCAAGCAAAATATTTGGTTAATCTTTTGCGGGTCGCAGGTCACGATGTTGTCACAGTCAATGAATCAAGTTTAGGAGGTTTCCCAGACTCGGCTGTATTGGATTTTGCCAGACAAAAAAGACGAATAGTGTTGACTCGTAATTGTGATGATTTTCTAGAGTTGCATAGGCTGAATCCGAATCATGCTGGAATTTTGGCTGTATATCAGAGTCCAGACAAAGCTAAGAATATGAGTTATCAAGGGATTGTTAAGGCGATCGCTAATCTCGAAATGGCTGGTTATGAACTGGAAAATCAGTTTGTAATTCTCAATCAATGGAATTGGAACTAGTACAAAACATCGTTAATAATTTAACCCTATGGATAAAAGTTACATTTTCTTAAAGTCACCGATTGGATCGGGGGGCGAGGCGAATATCTATACGGTGCAGATTAATTCTGAACTGGTGGCGAAGGTTTATCATCAGCCGCATGGGGACTATGCGCGAAAGTTGGCGTTTATGGTTGCGAATCCGCCTGTCGATCCTTTGGCAAAAGAGGGACGGGTCTCTATCGCTTGGGCGACTGAGTTGGTGACGGATTTGGGTCTGGTGGTGGGCTTTTTGATGCCGAAGCTGGATACGAGCAAGGCAAAGCCAATTTTTCAATATTACAATCCTTCTGAGCGCCGCAAGGAAAGTCCTACATTTAGCTATGTCTCTTTGATGCGGACTGCGAGAAATTTGGCACGGGCGGTGCGATCGGTGCATTCACGGGGATATGTGATTGGGGATGTGAATGAGTCGAATGTGTTGGTGGCGGAAGATGCGATCGTGACTTTCTAGGGCTTTTCTGATAATAGCTATTAGGATCTACTGCTATTCGAGGTTGCTTATTGGGAGATGGAACTTCTCTAGCCTGTTTCGGCTGCTTGACCTTCTTAACCATTACTGCAAACTTCCATAATACTCAGCGATCGCCGCCAACGAAATCACGCGATCGCCACGTTCACCAATCGCTACACCCCTTCTAGCATTAAGCCAAGGCTCCTCATTACGAACTAAATCAGTAAGCCATTGAGAAGACTTATCACCGTAATATTTTAAAACACTATCAATAGTATCCCGTTCTATATCTGTGAAAACATTAGGATTTCCCTTAACATCCACGATCATAAACTGACCATAAAGAGACTCATACAAATCAGGCGCAACAGGACCATTTGCCCATGCCCCTATGCGATCGCTAAACAAAGGCTTATCATCCCAAACCAAGCTCCAAGCTTGAGCATAATACACCAGCTTCTGCAATTTCATCGCTGGTATTCCGCTATGAGTATTGGAAACTTGCTTATCCACAATGTAAGCCGCCACATCATGAGCAGTAGCCACAGTATTTAGATTGGCTATATCGTGCGTAATAACTATGTCCTGTACAGTAGCCATAAGACCTTACACATTTATTTCTGAAATTTCAAAATAGTATTATAACCTAACTTCGTAATCAACAATTTCTGGAATAATAATTTGGTTCCCTTTATCAATATGCGATAAAAGCCACTTAGCACAATTTATACCTTCTGCTGACAGATTGGGATTGGTAATCAGCCCGATGACTCCAGAATCGAGAAAAATAGACCTTTTCACCAAGACTTACCTTTCATTTCATCAGGAAATAACAAGCGATCGGATAACCTATCTTGATCCAACGATTCAATCAAGTACGCACCCGTTGTTTTTTGTTCTTCAATATCAGCATCACTTAACCAAGACTCTAACAAACTTACAGCTTTCTTTTGCCTCTCTTTCTGCATAAAAGCAGATGTCAACATTTGAATCACAAACTCTTCAACAGTAAGACTTTGCTGATTAGCTGCTTGAAATAATGAGTTTTCTAAATTTGGTGGAAGGTCAAGAGTGAGAGTCATAGTTATTTCCTCATCTATTACTACTACAAGCTTTCATAATACTTTAGCATCGCCAACGGCAAAGACAACACAATTTGATAAGTAGCAAAGCGCGATCGCCTATTTGCCTGAAAAGTGATGTGACTAGCGATCGCGGTTAGCTATTCTCCCAAAAGTTCCGATTTAGGATGTCATTAACATCACAATTCTCAAGCCAAGAATTAGGAAAACTTACTTGTGGATATTCTTCCCTCATTGACGCAAGAGCAGTCTCAAATACCTTAGGTAAAATTTCAGAGATTTGATTTTTTAAGCTCGGTGCATCTTCCAAAATATCTTTAATGTCGTTACGAAAAGCTCTTATTTCTTTTTGCCAGCCAACATAACATTCGGGTAATGGAACATAACAGCGTTTCAGTAAATGCTCAATCAATCTTCTTAACACACTTCTGATCGCATTACGCTGACTTTTACCCAAAGTATCTATCTCCTCAATTAAATTTTCTAAATCCAAATTTGCAAAATCATGGGCTTTCAACTTAGCGATCGTATCTTCGACCCAAAGCAAAATATCTTGGTCATAAAGAGATTGAGATGTAAGTAACTCTGCCATTTTCGCCTCCAGTCCTAACTCATCTACTATACTATACGGCTTATCTGAGTTCATAGCTTGAGAACAGCAGACAAAATATTCAAAATCTCGGCAAGGCTAATATCATCGCATACCCAATAATCTCCTCAAAATAAAAACACCTACATTCCCCCTAACAACCTAGCCACCTGCTCTGGAACAGGCAACTGATACAGCAACAAATCAATAAAATATTCCTCATCACTAATCTCTAGACGATATTGGCTACCCACAAAAGTAAACATCCCACCCATCTCTCGCAAAAATGGTTCCACCCTTGTCAAAATTGCCTTCTCAAGTTCCCGTTCACTATGTTCATCCGCTAATTCCAGAAAATCAAATGTATATGCATCCTTAACCGCAAGCTTAGCGCGATCGCGCATCTCCTCTGACAGATTTTGATGGAACAAACTGCGATCAAAATTTGTATGATTCAGCAAAGTCTTTTCGTAAGTTTTATTCTCAATTTGGTGAATTAACACATTCTTTGTCCAGCCAAATTTTTGTGTCTTATGAATGTAAAACTCTCTCTGCAAATCGTCTTTACACTTCTCCAAGATCACCAGATTATGAGTCCAGCCAATTTCTGCCACCAATGGTGTCAGTTTTTCATTGCCGTGGTAGGTAAGGTAGAAATCTCGCACTCTCCAAATATTCCGCGCCGAAAAACCAGCCATACCATGAAACTCAACCTGCAAATCCTGAGCTAATTGTTCCACTACTGACTTACCCCAACCAGCGCTTTCTTGATGGGTAACTATTAACTCACCAATATCCCAATAAAGCGCCATTAACTCTCGATTAACCGCCTTTAAAGCCTCATACTGAGCAGCCCGAATCCGATGCTTCACCGCCACTAACAAACTTCGATAATCTTCTGTAACTTCAATTGCCATATCTGTTGTTACGGTGTTTGCATATATTCAAAACATTCATTATTATTTTAGCCAACGCTGGTGTAGTTTGTAGAACGATCTTTTTTCATGTCTTGTAACACAAGCTAAAATAGCAGTAAATCATTATCACTACTTGACTATGAACGAATTAAAAATCCTTACCGAATACCCCGATCGCGCGATCGTCATCCTCCAAAAAACAATCCGTGCTGAAATTCTGAGAATGGAACAAGGCAAAAAACAGATAGAACAGAAATTAAAAACATTCGAGCAGAAATATCAAATTTCCTCCAGTGAATTTGTCACCTCTTGGACAGCCGAAAACCTCGAAGGCAAAGACTTAGAATATGTCGAATGGTTCGGTGAATATCGCTGTTTAGAAAATATTACTCAAGACTTACAGATTCTCCTAAGCCTACAAAACATCAGTCCAAAATACTCAGCGATCGCCGCCAACGAAATCACGCGATCGCCACGTTCACCAAAATCGAGAAAAATAGACCTTTTCACCAAGACTTACCTTTCATTGCATCAGGAAATAACAAGCGATCGGAAGCACAGAAAGGTTTTGTTGTTGAATCAAAGCATTGGGTAGTGGAGAGAACCTTTCTTAAATGCTTTCTTAGAGTGCGTGGCTTTCGCTTGGTAGCTAAACAAAAAACTCGCTAAGCAAGGTTTTTGTTTTTTAAAAGCATGGCGCAGCCACGCTTTTAAAAGTTCTAATTCACAGCAAAGCTCTGTAATGCTCTTTCCAAGCGCGATAATGCTATTCCTTTACGGTGCAATAGCACAAAGGTAGGCAAGATTTCGGGGCCATGTAAATCGCCTGTGAGGGCAGCCCGCAATGGCTTCATCACTGCACCCTTTTTCACGCCCTGAGACTTCATCACTTTTTTCAAGACTTCTCCCGCCCTATCGGCATCTAGCTCGGTCGTTTCCTTCAATGCGTCGATGAGGGCAGTGATAATACCTACGATCGCTTCACCTTGCAGAGTTGCCTTCGCATCTTCGGTATAGTCTTCAAACTCTGTGAAAAAGAACTTGCTAATCTTTGGTGCATCAGTCAACACGACTAAACTGGGTGCAATTAGTTTGGTTAGGTCGAGCAACCATTGGCTATCTAAGGTTTCTAAATCATATCCAGCTTCCTTAAGGAATGGAATTAGGCGATCGCGGACATCTTCTGTAGGTAAAGAGTGCAGATATTGACTATTAATCCAATTCAGCTTGTCCCAGTCGAATTTTGCACCTGCCTTATTCACGCGATCGAAACTGAAGATCTGCGAGGCTTCTTGCAGCGTGAAAAGCTCTTTGCCATCGCTAGGCGACCAGCCCAATAGCGCCATATAGTTATTAAAGGCTTCAGGAATATAACCCATATTGCGGAATTCCCAAACAGAAGTTGCACCGTCACGTTTAGAAATTTTTGCGCCTTGTTGATTGAGAATTAGCGGTGTATGTCCAAATTGAGGAGGAGTTGTTCCTAATGCTTCATAAATCAGAATTTGCTTAGCTGTATTCGCAATGTGGTCTTCCCCACGAATTACTTGGGTGATTTCCATATCAATGTCATCGACAACTACCGCGAAGTTATACAGAGGTAAACCAATATTGCCCTGTTCATCAACACGGGCAATCACCATGTCACCGCCAAGATCGCTGCTACTCCAAGATACAGTGCCGCGTACAAGGTCATTCCATGAAATGGTGCGTGGTTCTTCGATAATGAAGCGAATCACAGGACGACGACCTTCTGCTTGAAAGGCTTGACGTTGTTCGTCGGTGAGGTTGCGATGGCGATTGTCGTAACGAGGAGCTTGCTTATTAGCTTTTTGGGCTTCCCGCATTACGTCTAGTTCTGCTTCAGTGCAGTAGCAGAAGTAAGCTTTTTTCTCAGCCAATAGCTTTTTTACTGTAGCAATATAGCGATCGCTGCGTTGGGTTTGAAAAAATGGCCCTTCATCAAAATCAATTCCCAACCAAGCCAAGCCTTCTAAAATATTTTGAGTATACTCATCCTTAGATCTTTCGCGATCGGTATCTTCGACTCTGAGGATAAATGTCCCTTTGTTGTGACGGGCATATAGCCAATTAAATACGGCTGTACGGGCAGTGCCTATATGCAAGTTACCCGTTGGACTTGGTGCAATACGAACTCGAACAGACATGAATTTGTAAACGTTATAAAATTTGATTATCCTCCAAAACACGTAACGGTGTCTAAAAAGCTCAATTCTACATCTATCAAAAAAGCAAGCCGTGCAAAGAACGACTTGCTTTTGACCTTAGCGAACAAAGACAGGCATCACTTCGGCGGCAGTCATCAGACCGTAAATGCCGCGTTTGTGGAAATGTTTACCAGCCTTGAGATAACCAAAAGCTGGTCCGCATACATTAGCAGCCATGCTGGTTTCATCGCCAAGGGTGAAAGTATGGGTGGAGATTTTGCCCTCGAAGGTGCGACCTGTTAGCTTCATATTGGTGCTGAGAGGCTTTTTAGGATTGCGGGTATCAACTACGCCGCCGACGGTAACGCGATCGCGATCGCAAATACCCACACGTTCGAGCATAATGTCATCGGCATGTTCCATATTTTCCAGAGAGATTAAACCATTGCTCTTTTCGAGCAGGGCTTCTACTTCTGCATCACTCATCGCTTGGGCAATATCTACGGTGTAGCCAGACATATGAGCGATATCTTCGCGGATAGTAGCGCGATAGGCGTTCCAGTTAGCAATACCGACCCCGAAGGTAATCTCGACCTTGTGGACTTCCGCAAAGCTTTGAGCCGCGATCGCGGCGGCGGCTGTCAATAAACCGGGGGTTGCGCCACATCCAGACAGATAGGTAATCCCTGCGGCTTCAAGTTCTGGAGCAAGAGCAATCATTTGCTCAACAGCACTAGTGCGTTTGATCGCGTCAACTAGCACACCCTTCCAACCTGAAGCGATGAATTGCTTAGCTACGCTTGCCATGAAAGTATTGGGCAGGTTCGGCAATGCGAGGAAATAACCATCGACATCTTTTGCCGTAGCGATCGCCTCAGCAATGCTGTCTTGAGTAAGAATACCTGATGGTTCGAGATAGCCGAGTGAGCCTTTGTTTTGATAGGCGGCGATCGCTTTGTTAGCATCTAGCCCCTGTGGGTCATAGGCAAAGCCTTCTTTATCGGCAGCTACGACTAGCTGCATTTCCTGCTTAGCGCTAAGCAACTTCGCCGCCGCCTGCCCTAATCCACCAAATCCTAAAATTCCAACTTTTAATGTCATTTAAGTTTAACTTCGTTTATTGCTATGGTAATTTACAATTCTGATGAGATCTTTTAATGTGCCATATTTTCGGACTCAGTGGCTCATCTGAATTTGTAGTGTTTTTATGTTATCTGTGACGACTCCCATCACTGAGCCTGTAAACGGCTACAGTGTGGGCTTCTCAGCTAATCCTGCAATTGCATCGGAAATTTATCGGCTTTACCCAATCTGCTACCGCAAGCGTGTTGAACGCAATGCCATTTACAAAATAGGGCATCTTGAAACATCCTATCCCTATCACATTTAGAACAGAATCCTTTGGTTAGCCTTTTACTTTTTGCCGCATATCTTCTAGCCGTAATTTTTTCTTTTCCTTCAACAGAAGCATTATGTTTCTTTACATGAATTAAAGAACATTGCTTACAAGTCTTTGAATATCCAGATTTCCTTTTTGAAGATTTGTAGTAGTTTCCAAGAGGTTGCTCTACCTTACAAATAGTGCAAACCTGTAAATCGTTAACGTATTTGTCCATAGCCCACCTTATTAGCTTTAATAGTATTTATTACAGAATAATTAAAGCCAATAAAACTGATGAAGTGAAAAAATATTACTGGAAAAGTGTTCTATGGAATGAGTCATATTTCATCGCTTCTTGCGGTGGGGTAACAGTCTCCATACTCAAGAAATATATTGAGCAGCAAGATACCCCAGAAGATTGTCCATCTGCGGGGCATTGAACCCCTTGATGGACGCGCTTACATCCCGTCACTCATCCTTGTAAACGGATAGAGGGCGGGGCTTTCGCTTGTGAGCAATTGTATAGATCCGCCTCCCCCTCTAAAAGAGGCTGCCATATACACAAAACATAAATGATACAATGTAAGCATGACACAAGCTGCTTTCAAGTGGAAAGACGGCAAAGTATATCTAGCAAAATGTACTCAACCTTTAGATATGCGATGGAGTCGTCAACTCCCTGAAGGTGCAGAGGTTTGGACTATTAAGGTGAAGCTCTCGCCATCTGGACGGTGGACTGTTTCTTTGCTAGTAGCAGAAACCTAAGTCGTGAGTCTTGGAAATCCCCGTCACTTCAGTGCGGGGTGGATGTCAAAAATTATCAGAATCTTTTTTTTTAATTCCTGATCTTGATTAATGCTTAAGCGCCGACGGTTCATTTCTACTCTTGTTGCTTCCGCTCTTGTTGCTTCTCTGGCTCATCGCGGGGCTAGAGCTTCGGTCGATAATGCTCAATGGGATCCCTCTTCTACTTGGGTCTTTGTAGTTGGTGTACTCAGATACCCAGAAGGGCAAGCCTGGCCTCAAGAGGGGCGGCGGGATGCGGTGATGATCGAGCAGCTAAAAAAAGTTGGTGTGCCTAGCTCTCAAGTTGAATTCATAACGGATAAAGGGGCTACTTTGGCAAATGTCAAGCAGAAATTTGCAGCCTTCCTTACCAAGGTTCCAAAGGGTGGAACCTTGTGGTTCTATTTCGCTGGACATGGAGACAAGAGCAAGAATGGGATGGGCTCTTTTGTCCTATACGATAGAGATTGGAGCAACCAAGAAGTTTATCAGGCAATTGAAAGGAATTTTAAGGGCAGTCAGGCTATGCTTTTTGCTGACTGCTGTTATTCTGGTAGTCTGGGTAAATATGTTGAAAAACGCAATAGTCGAATTAAATATGCTGCCCTTTCTTCCTCTAATGCCAGTAACGTTTCCACTGGAGCTTGGACATTTACTAACTCCTTAATTACAGGGCTCCAAGGGACTTCTTTTGTTGATATCAAGAATACTGGGTGGATTGATTTTGCCCAGCTTGCTAGTTTTGCTGAGCGAGAAATGGCTGCTATAGATGGACAACTCTCAACCTCCGAAGTAGTCAATGGTTTTAATCGGAATCTGAAACTGGTCCCTGCCAAACCTCACGACAACCCAATAGTTGGCAGCTATGTCAATGCGAAATCGAGTGATGGCAAATTTTATGTCGGTAGAATCGATGAAGTTAATGGACAAAAATACCTAATTCGTTGGGGTGGCTATGATGAGAGTGCCAACGAGTGGGTCAACAAAAGTGATACCAAGAAATGGATACCAAATAAACTTCCGAATGGAACTAAGGTGCTGGTAGAGTGGAAAGGTAAGTGGTATAAATCTACAGTCTTGGACTCTAAAAGTGGATCCCATCTAATCCATTACGACGGCTTTGATTCTAATTGGGATGAGTGGGTACCTCCTCAAAGACTGAAGCTGTCTAATTCTTAATTGTTAATACAATTCTTTTATAATGAAAACTTTAAAGAAAAACCGTCGGCGGGTCCCAAGAGCATAGCCGATGCATCTCCTTTGTTAAAGGGGAGACATCGGCCGCGCATACTGGGCAAGACCACAGCATGCGCATTCACGACCAGCGTAGCGCCTAGCGCACCCGCAGCGTGTACGAAGCACCTGATGAAGAGGCTGTCTCACGCGTCACGCGTACCAAGTAGCGACCCGCCGGAATGTCGCGCATATCGCTGTAGAGCCCGGAGGTGCGAGGCTGGCCGTCGGGGGACACATAGGTGTGCGAGGGTCCCCAGATCGAATAAGGGGCTTCCGGAGGCGCTGTCGGCGACATGACCTCAAAGGTCACGGTGCCATTAAACGCAGTGGTGATCGTCGACTCGACCGTCATAACGCCACCACGCCAGTCCAGCTGATAGTAAATGGGCGCATAGCCCGGCGGGATGCCCTCGCGTAGGCCGGTGGAAGGCCACGGAGAGGCCGAACCGCCTCCTGGCACAGGCGGAAAGCCACCGCTAGCAGGAACCGGAGGCGTGGTATCAGATCTCCGAGAGTCGGGGAGACGACGCACGTCGGGTGACCTGGATTGCATCTGGTCATCGACCAACACCGACCACTCCGCGATTCCGGGGGCAATCTGCACCGCGAGCACGGGTGCCACACTCGGTGTGGGTGCTGTCGCGCGACCCTCTGTCCACGATGAGTCGCTCGTTCCCTCGACAACCACCATCAAGTAACGAGGAACACCAACGGCCGACCTCGCCACAACGGCTCGCGCCTCGCCCGTCCCCCTTACCAGCAGGCGCAAATCCACCACGCGTTCACGGGTCGCCCTTGGGAGACGGGTAGGCAACTTAAAATAGTAGGTGTGGGCACGCGCGTCCACGTTGCGCGCCTGCAGGCTGCCCGTCCAAGCCGCCGGGTTCAGCGGATCCTCGGACAAGCCGTCGGCATGCACCGCCTTGGGATTAGCCAGAAGCGCCACCAGAGATCCCACCGCGAGGGTGGTGCGAATCGCCGCCTTGAGCATGCTTGTCGGATTCATCTTGTTACACATCTCACTTTTAAGTTTTTCAACAAAATCCACAGCAATCGTACAGGCTACAAAAGCAGGGGGCTGTGATGTCTGTCACGTCAAGCTACAGTAGGACAAAGGAAATAGAGGAACAGGCAAGCCTGCGGCGTGCTCCCATGGTGAGCGCGGCGATCGCCCAGCGTAGGAATTGCAGTTGGAGCCGAAATGGCAGACGCAAGGGACTTAAACTTCCTGAGCCGCAAGGCTGTAGGGGTTCGATTCCCTTCTTCGGTATAGTTTCCAATTGATCGCGTCCCCCTGCTCGCCGGTCACCACCACCACATCACCGATGACATACTCCAAGGAGGTTCAGAGTACAGCCTTCACCTTGGAAATTCAAAACTCAATCTGGTGGGCATGGATCACAAAAGCTTCGAGGGGGCGTCGCCTACCATTTCGGCACGGGGGGAAGTCAGATCGCGCGACTCCTAAATGAGTCGGGGTCTGAATCAACTCTTAACGCCAACTCCTGAGCAAATGCGGGACCTTGGAGCTCAAAAGCGGCCACTTCATCGGCATTCAGTGAAAACGAAACGCTGTAGGTGGCGGAACGATTGACTTCCGCCTGCAGAATATACGTACCGGATGGTTCCAGGTAGAGGTGATACAAAGATGCTTCAGAGCAGACAAGTTTTCTCATATGGATCCGTTCTCTAAACAAGGGTAGTCGAGATGTAAGATGATGCACAGTCCCCGGCTGGGAAGCGGGGGCAGTTTCCAGGCGATCGCATGCCCTAGCGACTAGGAGACGCTGTAAGCTTAAAAGAAGCTGTGCAAACCTCTTTTTTTGCTACGGAACAGGTAACAACTGCCGTATTTATCCCTTTTACGGTTTTCATCACGCAAGCAGCGCTTCCTGTAGACAAAGTTAGCCGATCAAACCTAATTTTTCCGGTGAAATCAACCGCAGTCATATCCTCTACATATTTTTCATCTTCGGTCTTAATAATGTTGTTTTTTGGTCCATAAACAAGATTTGTCGGGAATCCCTGATCCATACAAGTGCCTTCACCTTGAGTAAAACTGATTTTATATGTTTTATATGCATCCATAATATTCGTATTAATATCAGCAAAAGGAACCGATCTTTTTGGAGCTTCTACTTTTTCCTCAACTTTTTTTACAGAAAGATCTTCGTTTTTTTTTGTGGAATCATCGCTCGCACCGCAACCAGAAAGCATGATTATGCTCATAATGCTGAACCCGATTAGAATTGTTTTTTTCATAGAGTTTTGTTAAAAATATTCGATCGCGAGCGTATCATACGCATTTAAATAATTCAATGATTGATTTATCTATGGCTAGGGCAACCTCACACATTTCTTAATAATCCACAAAAAAACTCCACAACCCTTACACAGAAATAATTTTAATCAACTGAGCATATGAGGAAGAACTGTCACCGCAACCACTAACAGCAGATGTGCAGTGTTCTCCTGAGTTTGAGGACACTCAGTTCTCTAGAAGCTTGTTCGCCGCAATCTTTTTAATGCTCTTTTTGAGTGCGTCGTAAATTTCTAGATGGGTATCCGCATCCCTAACTCAAGGATCTACCAAGTCCAGAAGACTCCCGTTCTGATCCACCAGACGATGCCGTTTACCTGTGGATTT
>CALRWX020000094.1:2500-15422 GCA_943371975.1 Pseudanabaena sp. UWO311
TTACGGTTTCATGTTCTATTTCACTCCCCTTCCGGGGTTCTTTTCACCTTTCCCTCGCGGTACTCGTTCACTATCGGTCACAAGTGAGTATTTAGCCTTACCGGGTGGTCCCGGCGAATTCACACGGAATTTCTCGTGTACCGTGCTACTCAGGATCCAGCTAGTCAACTTTGATTTTTAATTACGAGGCTTTCACTCTCTTTGGCGTGTCATTCCAAACACTTCATCTAATCTCTGTTGTACTCTGTCGCTGTCCTATAACCCCAATCAGTCTTGCCGATTGGTTTGGGCTCTTTCCCGTTCGCTCGCCGCTACTTAGGAAATCATTGTTTATTTTCTCTTCCTTCAGCTACTAAGATGTTTCAATTCGCTGAGTTCGCTCTTTCCCGTCTATTTTATTCAACGGGCAGTATTTAGGGTTGCCCCATTCGGAAACCTGCGGATCAGGGCTTGCTTCCAGCTCCCCGCAGTGTATCGTCGGTAACCACGTCCTTCATCGCCTTCTTGTGCCTAGGTATCCACCGTAAGCCCTTTGTAGCTTGACCTCTGTGTCTCCACTTTGGACCTACTTGCTTCTTATTACTATTACTATGCAGTTTTCAAGGTTCTTTCTAAATTCTCGCTCTCGCTAGAATTTAGCAGTCTCTCTAGTTTCTTGCTCAACTTATGTCTTACTTTTCTAGATGAGTTGCTAAACTCTCGCTTTTGCTTCTCTCGGTCTTTACGTTAGTAGTTTGGTGGAGATAAGGAGATTCGAACTCCTGACTTCCTGCGTGCAAAGCAGGCGCTCTACCAACTGAGCTATATCCCCAGAGTCCAAGTAAAAAGTCTAATCTGAAAAGTCCTATCTTTTCTTCTTCCCTTCTGCCTTTTCTCAAGTGGGCCATACTGGACACGAACCAGTGACCTCACCCTTATCAGGGGTGCGCTCTAACCAACTGAGCTAATGGCCCTTTTTGTTAGCCAAATTTAGAACCTGACTTAGTCTGAAAGCTTTCCAATATTCCTCGTTCGACCTTGGGTTGACTTAGTCCTGACTTATTTCTGTATTGTTTCGGTCTAGAACTAATTAGGTCTCCCTATAAGGAGGTGATCCAGCCGCACCTTCCGGTACGGCTACCTTGTTACGACTTCACCCCAGTCACCAGCCCTGCCTTAGGCGCCTCCCTCCCTTACGGGTTGAGATAACGACTTCGGGCGTGACCAGCTTCCATGGTGTGACGGGCGGTGTGTACAAGGCCCGGGAACGTATTCACCGCAGTATGCTGACCTGCGATTACTAGCGATTCCGCCTTCATGCAGGCGAGTTGCAGCCTGCAATCTGAACTAAGACCGGGTTTATGAGATTAGCTTGCATTCGCATGCTCGCAACTCTTTGTCCCGACCATTGTAGTACGTGTGTAGCCCAAGGCGTAAGGGGCATGATGACTTGACGTCATCCCCACCTTCCTCCGGTTTGTCACCGGCAGTCTATCTAGAGTGCCCAACTTAATGATGGCAACTAAATACGAGGGTTGCGCTCGTTGCGGGACTTAACCCAACATCTCACGACACGAGCTGACGACAGCCATGCACCACCTGTGTTCGTGCTCCCGAAGGCACTCCTCCCTTTCAAGAGGATTCACGACATGTCAAGCCTTGGTAAGGTTCTTCGCGTTGCATCGAATTAAACCACATACTCCACCGCTTGTGCGGGCCCCCGTCAATTCCTTTGAGTTTCAATCTTGCGACCGTACTCCCCAGGCGGGGTACTTAACGCGTTAGCTACGGCACTGACCGGGTCGATACGGCCAACACCTAGTACCCATCGTTTACGGCTAGGACTACTGGGGTATCTAATCCCATTCGCTCCCCTAGCTTTCGTACTTCAGCGTCAGTTGAGATCCAGCAGGACGCTTTCGCCACTGGTGTTCTTCCAGATATCTACGCATTTCACCGCTACACCTGGAATTCCTCCTGCCCCTTTCTCTCTCTAGTCAGACAGTTTCCATTGCCTTTACGAGGTTAAGCCTCGCTCTTTGACAACAGACTTATCTAACAGCCTACGTACGCTTTACGCCCAATAATTCCGGATAACGCTTGCATCCTCCGTCTTACCGCGGCTGCTGGCACGGAGTTAGCCGATGCTTATTCGTTAGGTACCGTCATTATCTTCCCTAACAAAAGAGGTTTACAATCCACAGACCTTCGTCCCTCACGCGGTATTGCTCCGTCAGGCTTTCGCCCATTGCGGAAAATTCCCCACTGCTGCCTCCCGTAGGAGTCTGGACCGTGTCTCAGTTCCAGTGTGACTGGTCATCCTCTCAGACCAGTTACCGATCGTCGCCATGGTGTGCCGTTACCACTCCATCTAGCTAATCGGACGCAAGCTCATCTACAGGCATTAAAACTTTCACCCGAAGGCATATCCGGTATTAGCAGTCATTTCTAACTGTTGTCCCGAACCTATAGGTAGATTCTTACGCGTTACTCACCCGTCCGCCACTATCTCCGAAGAGACCGTTCGACTTGCATGTGTTAAGCATACCGCCAGCGTTCATCCTGAGCCAGGATCAAACTCTCCATGGTGTCTATCGGTTTCGAAATTCCTTCCTACTTCCTCTAGCTCTTTTTCCTCTCGGATCCGTTTGACTTTTTTAAGCTTTTCGCTTATCCTGTCGGATAGCTAGTTATCTCTCGATAATCTAGTCTTTCTATTTTCTTGACGAGGTTTATTGGTTTTCTAAAGCTTTCAAACTATTCTGTTGTCTAGGTTCTTAGCGCTTCTCTTTCGACGGGTTTGCTTCGCTTTCGCTCGTCTCTCCCTTCAGCGCTTTATTAAGTTATCAGGGTTCCTAATCTTTGTCAACCCCTCTCTCCAATTTGTTTGATCTTTTTCTTCTCTGCTAACTCTCCATTCCTTTCCCAATAAACGGTGCAACTTGTAAAATTAACTAAGAAAATCCTAGGATTGATTTTTTGCTTTATGATGTGTGGGGCAGATTATTCAAATATTTGTTATTTATGTCAGTCTGACATGGCTAGATAGTCGAGAGGAATCGCTAAATATTTTTCTATTAGATCTTTTTAGATTGTTAGGGATATGGCATACAGCCAAGTCAAAACATCAATAATAAAAAAACTGCCTTTTGGCAGTTTTTTTATTATTGATGTTTGCTTCAAACGGTTTGATTGGAAATATTCAAAATCTATAGGTTTCCAAGCCACCAAATTAATCCATGACTTGTAGCAGCTTCAAGAATTAAGAGAGACGCAAAGCCAATCATGGCAAGTCTACCGTTCAGTAATTCGGCATAAGTCGTAAAACCAGCTTTGTCAGTATCATCAACATACATCTTTGGCTCAACTGCAAAGTTGTTAAGTACACCGCGTTCATCGACTCTATAGCTGTTAGACATTGCTTTACTCTTCGTTTGTGTTTCTGTAAAGAAATATAACAAAATATTTCGAGATGTTAATCTAGCTAAAGGTAGGTATAAGAGATTAGGAGTGCCTAAAGATATGGGGCGGCTTTTTAAAGAGGTAAATCAAAAGACGGACATAGCATTACCAAGCCCGTCTTTAATTGTAGTAGTTTAAATTTAAAAAGTACCAGTGATCGCACCGACACATCGATCACATATATGCGGATGCTCAGACGATTCACCGATATGTATGGAGTAGTTCCAGCAACGGGGGCATTTATCCCCATCAGCTTTAACTACCGCAATCATGAGATTATTCGCTTCGCCAGTAAAATCAGCAGCAGGCAAGCTATCAACAATTTCAGCTTGGGAAACGATGAATAGATAACGTAACTCTTCACCGAGAGAAGCTATATAATCCTTTTGGGTTGCATCGGCTACAGAGAGCAAAACTTTCGCTTCTAAAGGAGCGCCAATGAGCTTACCAGTTCTTGCAGTTTCCAAAACCTTATTTACTTCCGATCGCACTTCACGAAGATATTCCCATTTAGTAGCAAGTTCAGGCTTCTGCCACTCATCATGGACAGCGAACCAACCCGCTTGAAATACTGACTTTTTGGGTACAGGATAGGGTAGATGTTGCCAGATGTCCTCAGCGGTGTGGGCAAGTACAGGGGCGATCGCCTTAGCAATTGCATCGAGGGCATACATCAAAACAGTTTGGCAACTACGGCGGCGGGGAGCGTTGGGCGCACTGATATAGAGGCGATCCTTAGCAATATCTAAATAGAAGTTAGATAAATCGACGGTGCAGAAGTTTTGAATCATTTGGAAAAAACGCGAAAACTGGAATTTCTCGTATGCTTCAGTGATGTCTTTGGTGACTTCAGATAGGCGATGCAGGATATAGCGATCGCTTTCTGGTAAATCTGCATAGACGACTATATCTTTTGCTGGATCGAAGTCAAAAAGATTACTGAGTAAAAATCTTGCTGTATTCCGAATCTTGCGCGACACATCGGACATTTGCGCCAGAATGGTTTTACCGATGGGAACATCACCGTTATAATCGACACTCGCCGCCCAGAGACGAATTACATCTGCGCCGTAAGGAGGTTCTTTCTTTTGGTCTTTACCACCGTTGATCACCACCATAGGATCAACGATGTTACCGAGAGATTTACTCATTTTTTGCCCCTTTTCATCAAGGACAAAGCCATGGGTTAGCACAGTCTTGTAAGGTGCATAGCCATTGGTTGCCACACTAGTTAATAGAGAAGATTGAAACCAGCCACGATGTTGATCGGAGCCTTCGAGATACATATCGGCTGGATAGTTCAGCGCATAGGGAACTAGTTTAGAATTGTGTTTTTCACCACCAAGTACTCCTGCCCATGAGGAACCAGAGTCAAACCAGACATCCATCGTATCCGTTCCTTTGCGATATTTGCGACCATTGTTTTTATAGGCTTCAGGAAGTAATTCTTCCACTTCCCTTTCCCACCAGACATCAGAACCATGTTCACTAATTAGGGTTTGGATATGGGTAACGGTTTCTTCGGTTAGCAATGGTTCATTGGTCTCTTCGTCATAGAATACAGGAATTGGAACGCCCCAAGTGCGTTGACGAGAAATACACCAGTCCGATCGCTCTTGCACCATAGAGGTAATCCGATTCTCACCGATCGCAGGAATCCAATTGACTTCTTTGATCGATTTCAAAGCTTCTTCACGGAAACCATCAACGGAGGCGAACCACTGCTCAGTCGCCCGAACAATCACAGGCTTTTTAGTGCGCCAATCGTAGGGATATTTATGGTTATAGGCTTCTTCTTTAATCAGGGTTCCATTAGTGATTAAGATTTCCACAACCTTAGCATTGCCTTCTTTAAGGACGCTCAGGCCTACTAATTCTGCGCCAGCATCAGTATTAAAAATGCCGCGATCGTCAACGAGGGAAATCATACCCAAATCATATTTCTTCCCAACAATAAAGTCATCTTGACCATGATTAGGAGCCGTATGTACTAAGCCTGTACCTGATTCGGCAGTGACATGATCGCCTAGCACAATTGGGCTGGGGCGATCAGCAATGGGATGTTTAGAGATCGTACCTTCGAGAACATCACCCTTAAAGGTATATTTCACTTCTAAATCTTGCTCAAAAGTGGCGGCTAATTTCTCAACGAGTTCCGTTGCTACGATGTAGTTTTTATCACCAGTCACGACGATGCTGTAGCTAAGATTGGGATTTGCGCTAATTCCCAAGTTGGCAGGAATTGTCCAAGGTGTCGTTGTCCAGATCACCGCATGAAGATTTGGCAGATCGGCGATCGCCTTTAGCTTCTCACTAGATTTAGTTACAGGAAAAGCAACATAGATACTGCGGGAAATATGATTTTCAGGATATTCTAATTCCGCCTCGGCAAGAGCCGTATGGGAGCTGGGCGACCAATAGACAGGTTTCAAACCGCGATAGATATAGCCTTTCAGCGCCATTTTCCCGAATACACCAATCTGTGCGGCTTCATATTCAGGCTTCAGGGTGTAATAAGAATTCTCATAGTCACCCCAAACACCCCAACGCTGAAAGCCTGTTGTCTGTTCGTTAATCGTTTGCAATGCAAATTCTTTTGCCTTCTTTCGCAATTGTAAAGGCGTTAAATTAGCGCGTTCCTCGGCTTTGATATTTTGTAAAACTTTAAGTTCGATCGGTAAGCCGTGACAGTCCCACCCCAACACATAACGCACTTTGTAGCCACGCAGTAACTTATAGCGATTAATAATATCTTTTAAAACTTTGTTTAAGGCATGCCCCATATGTAATGTGCCGTTTGCGTATGGTGGCCCATCATGGAGCGTAAAGACATCGCCGTGATTATTGTGAATCAAGTCTTCATAAGTACCCTGCTCCTGCCAAAACTTTTGAATCTCTGGCTCCTTAATCACCGCATTTGCTCGCATCGAAAAGTCGGTTTGCGGCAAGTTAACGGTGTCTTTATATTCGGGATGATTACCCGCAGAATTCTCAGAGTTGGCTTTAGGAGCAGATATCATTGTTCTAAAATTATGTCGAAATTTGCTAGGGTTTACTCCCATTATGCAACAGGATCGAGCATACGGTCATTTATTTCTTAAAGGCAAGCTGATCAGTCCAACAAGAAATCCAGTACCGAAAGTTAGGAATCGACTAGTAAAACCTATTGAGATTTGAAATAGCCCAGAGAAACTTTTGAAATCACCACTTCGTGGCGATTTCAAAAGTTTCTCTGGGCTTTAAAGGCGCAAACGCTACAAAGATAGTACTGAGTGAAATCTTAATAATCATCCCTAACGGCAAAAGTAATATTTTGCTGAGTGACTATATTAATAACTGTATTCGCCTCAATGACTGTTACCTGTGGTGCGGTTACATTCCCAATCAGTACACCTGCGGCAGCACCGCCCAGCACATCAAGAATCTGCACATTGCCGCGTAATACTCCACCTAAGACTGCGCCTGCGGCTCCACCAATACCTGCATCAGTCAAAATTGATCCTGTATTAGTCTCGCGAGGATCTTTTACATCATTTATTAAAGCGGACTCTGCTTGTAGTCTGACCGTTGCACCACGACTAGTAAATTTTTGGGCAACAAATTTAGAACCGCCTTCTACGGGTATAAATTGTCCTTCAATGACTGCTCCCTTAGGGACTAAAACAGTGCCATTAGGTGAAGCAATATCTTGGTCAACTAAGAGACTAGCGTTTACAGTTTCACCTTTGGAAATGTAGAGAGTATCTTGGCGATTAACTTTAGTAGTGATCGCTTGACCAACTGGCAGGCTATAGGTTGAGCGAAATACTTGAGCTAATGTATTTTGGTGAGTCTGTGTAACTTGTGGCTGGGAATTAAATTGTGACCGATAGCGGGAATAGGCTTCGCTTGGACTTGCCAATAGAGATGTCACAGCTAAGCTGAGTACCATGCTTATAGACGATATAATTGCAAATTTTGCAGTACGTTTAGCGCTCATAAATGCCTCTGGGCAATGTCAATAGAGTTTTCTATTCTAAAGTTATGACTATGAAAATGGACATTTGGTTCCAAGATATTTTGTCTATTCTGCCCAATCTCTATAATCCTATGGAAACTCATAGGCTGGGAGATCGCCTGAACAAAGGTAGATCATAGCAGCCTAGAATAAGTTAGAGATTTAAGCACAAAGCAAATTACAAAGCAAATTACAAAAAGATTTATGGGTAGTGCGAAAGAGGCGATGACTGTGGCTGGTTTGACACAGGCGATCGCACTGTTATTAAGAGAAGAGATTGGCACTGTAAGTGTAACAGGGGAAATATCGAACTTTACGGTCGCTACTTCTGGACACCGCTATTTTACGATCAAGGACGAGGCAGCCCAGATTGACTGTGTAATGTGGGCAAGCCGTACTTTATCATTTCGCCCCAAAAGTGGAATGCAAGTAGTTTTACAGGGAAAACTCACGGTTTATGCACCGCGTGGGAAGTATCAGATTGATTGCGATCGCATGACCCTTGCAGGTGAAGGCGATCTTTATTTAGCATTTGCAGCTCTTAAGGAAGAATTAACAGAACGGGGATATTTTGCATTAGAGCGAAAACGCCAGATTCCTGCTTTACCGCTTAAAATTGGGGTCGTGACTTCACCGACGGGAGCAGTCATCCAAGATATTCTCAGCACCTTGACTCGGCGATCGCCCCATTGTGAGATTTATTTATGTCCTGCCACTGTGCAAGGTGAAACTGCGCCCGAAGAGATTGCTTCGGCGATCCAAGCTTTGCAAAACAGTGATGCTGATGTTTTGATCGTTGGGCGTGGGGGTGGCTCGATTGAGGATTTGTGGGCTTTTAATACGTTGCCTGTCGCAGAAGCAATTTATCATTCACGAATTCTGATTATTTCTGCCGTTGGACATGAAACTGATTTCACGATCGCTGATTTTGTGGCGGATGTCCGCGCTGCCACACCAACGGCGGCAGCAGAACTCGTATCACAATACGATCGCGATACCCTTCTGAATCAGATTAATATTTTAGAAAATCGGTTAACGCAAAATATGCAGGGAGAAATACAAAATTATCAGCAAAGGCTAAGTAATCTGACCAACAGCTATGCTTTGCAGAATTTTAGCGATCGCCTCCATGCCCATTTTCAACAGTTAGATGAATCGGAACGAGATATGCAGAAATCGTTACAGCGTCATCTGCGCCAATCAATGCATAAACTTGAAGGTATCACCGCCCATCTCCGATCGCTGTATCCTCTATCCCCATTACAGCGAGGATTTGCCCTGCTGAAATCAGGTGATCGCTTACTGGGTAATGATGATTCGCTTACGGGTTTTGATAAAGTGGAAGTGGTAAGGCGATCAGAAATAGCACAAGTCACCATTAATCAAGTAAGGGACGCGCAGTAAAATAAAGAGCCAGATTTTTTACAGTGTGGCTTTGCCACACTGTAAAAATCGCAGAACCCTAATTAAAAAATTAATCAAGAACGCAAATGAAGAATGATCTAAAGAAATCACAGAAAAATTTACAATCTCTCACCTTTGAGGAACAAATGCAGCGTCTAGAGGAAATTGTTGAAATTCTTGATGATGGTGAGGCTTCTCTCGATGAGATGATTGCTCTCTATGAGGAAGGAATACAGCGATCGCAATATTGCCGACAATACCTTGAACAAGCAGAACAAAAAATTACGTTAATTCAAAATCCTGAGATTTGATGAAGCAATGCACAAAGTTCATTGCTTCATCAAATCTCATATTTTGCCTGCTATGTGAAGGAGAGTAACCTCCCAAACTAAGCGCGGTTGCACATAACGGGCAATCAATTCTCGCGCCTTATCTAGATGTTGCAAGATAGATTTTGACTTTTGTTTCTCCCAAAAATAACTTTGTAAATAATCAATCAACCATAGTTGTAAATCTACTTCTAATTCTTTAGTGATTTGTTTGGCGATCGTCATCGCACTTCTGGCATCTTTGGGAATTTGCTGCACTGAAGTTAATAATTCAATGGGAATACTTTTAAATCTCTCAAAGGAATCAATAGCCTGTCCTGCCGACCCCTGAGCGAGGGCAACCACATCGGATGGAATGTCAGTATGTCCTTCGCGAGTGAGAACTTCCTGCATTTGCGCTTGATTCAGCCTCGTGAAGGGAATACGTTGACAGCGCGAAACAAGGGTGGATAAGATCGAACTAGCATCGGGAACGATCAAAATGATAGTGGCATAAAGCGGCTCTTCCAAGGTTTTAAGCAAACTATTTGCCGCAGACTCAGCCATCGATTGCGCTTCTTCGAGGATGACAACAGATCGCTTGCATTCTAGGGGAGCGCGACTGACAAATTCACTAATTTCTCTGATTTGTTCAATTCTAATTTGGGGTAGGGCGCGACGCTTTAAACCTGCTGCCTCTGCTTCCTTCGCCGTGAGCATTTTGCCTTTATCTAAATAAGTTGGATCAACCCAGAGTAAATCAGGATGATTGCGATCGCTTAAACGATTTCCTGATTTACGATCACCCAGTAAGATTTCAGCAAAAGCCGAAGCAGTTTTACTACGCCCCACACCGCTTGTACCCGCAAATAGGTAAGCAGGCGCTATGCGATCACGTTTAATCGCAGCTTTTAACAAAGTAATCGCTTGGGTTTGCCCCACAACGACATCAAAGGGGCAATTTAGAGGAAGCACCACTAGTCATTCCAAAGATCTTTGGACGATCGTCTTGAAGCGTAAGTGTCCAAACCCACGCGATATGGGCGATTGAGTGAAGCATCTAACACATCAAAAGTGCGTCGTCGCAGCCACCAACGAATTGCTTCATCAATGATTGCAGTAGGATCGCTAGAAATTTCCTTAAGCTCGGTTAATAGGTCAGGAGCTATTTCGACTGTATAGTTGAGTTCGGATGCTGATAAGTCGGGTGGAGATGGTTCAATGCTTTCTTGATAGTTATATGTCTCTGACTGCGGATTTATAGACTCGTCAATGATCGGTTGCGGGGTGGTTTTAAGAGCTGTTTCATGATTAATTGGACTATTCATGGCATCTTCTGCTTCATCAGATGAACTAGGGATAAATTTCATCTTATTGTGGTTACTTTCGTTAATTGCATTAAGTTTGGAGGCAACTAACATACTTAACTTAGCGATCGCAAAAACAGTAAAAACAAGTCCAAACTGAAACAATCTCACGATCAAGAGCAACTTTTCTTTGAGCCAAAATTTATTCATATCTCTGGATAACGAAGTTTTAAATATTTTTTCATTATTTCTAATCGTTCCACTCGCCGCGAGGCGGAACGACAGGATTCATTGTGAGAGGGCGCGATCGATCTGCTTCTTTGATTGCTCGACGTTGCAACCATTGGCGGATCGCCATGTCGATCGCCTGTTCGGGATCATTGGTCACTTCACCGAGTTCTGCCAGCAAAGCAGGATCGATATCTACATTTTTTAGCACCTCATTGAACACTGCTTCATTAGCCGCTTGGCTCGATTGTTGGTCGTTTGCATTATCTTCTGACATAAGGAGTTTTTAAATTAACTAGCTGAAATTAACTGGCAGTATGCAGATTTTACCTAGTTTTGTTACCGTCTGAATGTGCAGGGCGATCGCAATCTTGCTAAACCTGCAAATAAGAGGCGAGGCAAGTCACTTCATATAAACTTCCAAAAAGCTTGCAAAACAATCTTTTTGGAAGTTTATATGGTTTTTTAAAAGGCGCAAATAGCTGTATTTGGAGGAAAGTATTGCAAAGTAATACTTTCCTCCAAACATTGAGTTTTGGATGGTCAAAAACTCTGTATTCTGGAATGTAGCGATTTTCAAACGAGTGTCCAACTTATTTGGATACTCAAAATCAATCTGAGCAAGGTTTTTGAGTTTTAATTTTGCCTTAGGTAAAATTAAAACTGCTATAACATCATAGTCTTCTGTAAATCATACGTTAGCATCCATGTCTTCACTTCAGGTCACACGCGGCACACGCGACATCATCGCCCCCGAAATTTATTACTGGCAGCAGTTAGAGACAACTGCGCGACAAATTCTTAGCCAAGCCGTCTATACCGAAATTCGTACCCCTATTTTTGAAGCAACTGAACTGTTTGCGCGAGGCATCGGTGAAGCCACAGATATCGTCGGCAAAGAAATGTATACCTTTAGCGATCGCGGCGATCGTTCTTTGACTTTGCGCCCCGAGGGAACAGCAGGAGTAGCACGATCCTATATCGAAAATAAATTATTTGCTCAGGGTGGTGTACAGCGTCTTTGGTATATGGGCGCGATGTTTCGCTACGAACGCCCCCAAGCAGGTCGGCAGCGCCAATTTCATCAGTTAGGCGTAGAAGTATTAGGCACTGCTGATCCCCGTGCTGATGTAGAAGTAATCGAGATCGCCAGTGCCTTTTTGCAAGCCGTCGGTTTAAATGATCTGGTGGTTGACTTAAACTCAGTGGGTAGTGATGAAGACCGGGTTACCTATCGTCAAGCATTGGTGGATTATTTCACACCTTTTGCAGAAGAAATTGATGCCGATTCCCGCGATCGCCTCACCCGCAACCCATTACGCATTCTCGATAGCAAAGATAAACGCACTCAAGAAATTTCTCAAGATGCCCCCAGCATCCTTGATTATTTAAGCCATGAATCACGGCAGCATTTCGAGCAAGTCCAAAATCTGCTCACCGATCTCAATATTGCTTATCGTATCAATCCCCGCCTTGTGCGCGGCTTAGACTACTACACCCGCACCGCCTTTGAGATTCAATCTAATTTATTAGGCGCACAATCCGCAGTCTGTGGTGGTGGGCGCTATGATCGCCTGATTTCCGAACTAGGTGGATCTGATGTACCTGCGGTAGGTTGGGCGATCGGCTTAGAGCGCTTAGTAATTCTGATGCAACAGGTTGCAGAACAAAAGCGATCCCAAGTTGATTTCTACATCATTTCTCGCGGTGAAAAAGCAGAAGCAAAATCCTTATCCATTGCTCAGACCCTCCGCAAGGGGGGATTCATAGTAGAACTTGATCTTACTGCTGCCAAGTTCGATAAACAATTCAAACGCGCTAGTAATGCTAATTCAAAAGCTGCTGTTGTCATCGGCGATAGCGAAATTGAAGCAGGACAAGTTCAAATTAAATGGCTAGAATCAGGTGAACGAGAAGCAATTGCGATCGCTGATCTCAGTTCCAGTTTTGAAATCTTACGCCAAAAGCTTTAGTCGCTATGATAGAAATCCAAAGCGGCTAAGGCACGGTTATAAACTAATCGAGCTCAACCCACCGTTCTCCTAAGCAAGTTTTCTTGCTCAGGAGTTGGATAGAATCGCTACTTGAAAGCCTTTTGCGTCATCCTCACATTATATCGCATATTCTGTGAGGATGACGCAACTAAAAAGATTAAAGGCAATAAATTGCCTCGCTCGTTTCCCTCTCAGGTCTGAAGACACGTGAGTTTCCCACTTACCGTATTATTTTTATGACTA
>CALRWX020000095.1:0-15031 GCA_943371975.1 Pseudanabaena sp. UWO311
CTGTGGATGTATAAATAAAATGCTTCACATTTGCTCTACGGGCTATCTCAGCTACTTTAACTGCGCTAACTACATTTACATTTAGTAAATGCTCTGCCATTTCTGGGACTTGTCGATAGTATGGTGATTGAGAAAGATAAATGACTGTATGCGTATCTGGTGGAATAGAAAATTGACTAGAGAGCAAACCTGTATCTGCACATATACCATGATGTTCAGCAGAACTACATCCTATAACGTCGATATTTTGGTCTAGTAGATAATTGAACAGATTCTTTCCTAAAAAGCCACCTGATCCGATGATTAAGACTTTCATATAGTAACTCCTAAATCTTGGTAAGCATTTTTTAGCCTATCGGCAAATGCTTCTAATGTGAAATATTTTTCAATATATTGGCGGCTTTTAATTCCAATCTCTCTTAAGCGATCGCGATTATTTACAAGTTCTTCAATATCTTGCTCTAGTGTATCAATATGAGTATTTATAATTGGGCATTCTTCATGGTTCAGTAGATATTCTTGTGGCTTTCGGATGTAACACATCACAGGCTTTCCCATTGCCATACCTTCAATAGCAAAGTATCCATGAAATCCTATTAAGCATTGATCAAATATGATATCAGCAGATCTATACATCTCAAGAGCCTTTTCGTTAGCAACTTTTTCGACTAGAACTAGTTCTATCTGTGTACCTTTAGCAATTAGTCTTTCTACAGCTTCGGTTAGGTAATGTGTTCCTTTAAAGGCCCGATGGTTAGGAGCGTGGACTATGCGTACAGGTTTTGTGCGATCGCTAGTTGGATATATAGCTTTATACTTTGCAGACTTCGCGCCATATAGATCCAATGGCCAAAAAAATAGATCGTTGCGACTTCCTACTGTGTACTCCATCATATCGCCCATAGAAAATACACATCTCGCATAATGTGTGAGTTTATTTATACGAATTTTACGGCTATACTCATCACAAATACAGGCTTTTCCAATGGCAGGACATTCCGTACAGCAATTTGGATGTCCTAGTTTTTCTGTAGTTTGACGGCTCCGTACATCTGCACCATAAGTCCAGAAAAAAACCGAAATACCTAATTTTTTGTAAACTAATAATTCCTTAAAACTTGACTGTAAAGGTTTACTACCAAGTAAAACGCCTCGATCCATGTACATATGGATACGGTCAGCCCATAGGCAAACCCAAAGAAAAACAAATAAAGAGGTTAATTTACCTACCAAAGGAATAGTTGTCCAACCACTCAAATTGTAGTCAAAGTCACTAGTAATAAAATAAGTATCATAGACCAATGATTTTGCATTAACTCCTAAGAGAGCTTCTGCTTTTGCTTTAACTGCCAATGTAATAATTGGTGTGCCTGTCCAGAGGCTATTTAATCTTAGATCAGTAGGCTGAGTTCTTATAGAAATAAACTTAACTAGCCACCTCAATGGAAATAGTAATAAGCCTATACCCAAAAAAACATAAGACAAAAAATCATAACCAAACCAAATTAATCTTTTCACAGCGAGGGCTTAGTTAGGAGGACAGAGATACCATTTGGGTTTGCATCATTAAACTTGTAATCGCTTACACCTAGCTCTTGTAGCCAACCTGCTACTTCTGTTTCTGTATGTTGCCAAGCATTATGGGGATGATACCAATCAAAGTTAACCATATTATTCGTTTCAAAATCGAAAGCATCATTCCAAAAACATTTAACAAAATTGTAGTAGAAAAGCCGTTGGACATCATGGGTTCCTGCTGGTATACCCAATACTGGAATATCTTTCTCAAGGGTGATTTTGGCATTGAGATGACTAAGCTCTCTGCCTAACTCTGTAAGTCCCTCACAGGCTTTGTAGCATTCATCTGGCTCTAGATGTGTAAAATGCTCACGAATGTAGCGATCGCAAAACTGCCTTGCTGCACCCATCTGCTTATAAACATAAAAGAACATCTGTCCATTTGGTTTGAGTTTCTTATAAACTGCAAACAAAGCCTTTTTCGTGTCGGGTGTGTGATGTAAAACACCATCAGCAATAATGAAATCAAATGAGCAGTCAGCAAATGGCATAGACATTAGATCTGCTTGGACAACATGGCAATTTGCAAGATGCTTAGTATTTTCAAAGGTTGTAAATGCCGCATCAGAAATGTCTAAAGCAAAGACTTTTGCTTCATTATTATCAGCTAGCGTTTCTGCAATAAATCTCGTGTTAAATCCTGAGCCGGGTCCAATTTCTAGAACCGTCTTAAATTGGCGATAAAATCTTACAAGTTCCTCAGTCGTCGAAACGCCAAATTTTTTGCAGTACCAAGCGTAAAGAAATTCTTGGTGAGTTTGCTCTAAACCATAATTACGAAACTTGTTCCACTTATCTGAGAAAGTTGTATTTGTGAGTAACTGTTCGCTTTCAAATTCTGATATTGAGGATTCGGCAAGCTTTGCCAAATTATATTTTTCTTGAAACCAAGTAAAGTTTGGTCTAAGCACATCTTTTAAAAAGCAAGGAACACCTTTGATAACTGGATACCAGTATTCATCTGTAATAAAAACACCTTCAATCACTTGCTCCATTTCTTTTTGGAAACAACGAAAATCAAATTTGTCAAGATTTGCTGGAATTGTTAAATTCGGTAAAGCTTCGTTTCTCATAAATATGTAATTATTTGATTTTTGCAATAATTGATGACAGAAGAAAATGTGGGAATTTAATCAGGCATAAGTAACAACTTATATTGCTGTAACTGAGTTTGTACTGTCAAACTAGAGCTATGGTACTTGTCAATCCACTGCTTAGCAGAGAGTGATAAATGATTAATATTTTCAGGGTGATTGATAAGTTCTTGAACAGCTTGAACGATTTGCACCTCTGTTTGGCAATTAATTATTGGTGGTAACTCTTGATACTGATTCAAAATTTCGGCTTCATTTAAGTAAGTACAAATTACTGTACCAACTGCCATAGCCTTAAACATTATTCCACCAAAAGACCCAAGCTTAAACTGATCGACAACTACGTCACAAGCTTTTACTGTTCTCTCAAACTGTACCGTTCCCATAGGCTCTTGCCAAAGCACATATTTATCACATTGGTTATCTTTCAACAAATGAATACTTTCTTGAACATTTTTACCCCATCGACAGCAAACCATGCCAACTTTATGTCCTGATTGGCGCAATTGGCAGAAGGCTCTCAAGAAAATGTCGTTACTTTTGTCTGCATAGCCAGTGCCAACCACCCAGTCCTGTCGAGTCGGGAAAAAGAAAAGAAAGTCAGCATCAAGTTGTTTAAATAAACGTCTACGTAAATCTTCTGAGCCACTTATAGCATCACCATGGCTTTCGTCATACGGATGATTTATGTAAGAAACCCTTTCCCCGGCTAAGTAATGCGCATTTTCTAAGCAATCAGAATTTGTGACAAAGACATGCTGTGCTTCACTATAAGCAATTGCCGTAATTCTACCCTGCGTGTTTGGATAAAAAGGAATATCTCTTAATGTTCCATGCTCAAAAGCAAAGTATTTTTTGCCTGCGAGTAATGGCAAAATCGGATCTGTAGAATATGCTTGGATAATGTCATATTGCTCAAAAAGCTCCGTCCAGCAACCAATTAAACGGCTATAGTTATTCAAATCTGCTACTGACAAATGATCAGGACGGTCAGTGAACTTAAGTTTAAATAGTTGAATGAGTTCTTCAATCCTTATATCAAACAACGACAAAACTTTGTTAATTGGGAAATATTTCTGTTTGGAAACATGAGTAAATCTATCAATAACTGGACGTTGTATTAAATTTTTGACAAAAGTTCTGAGTTTTTTTTTGACAAAAGTTCTGAGTTTTTTATACAGAGAATGTAAGGATTTCCCAATTAAAGAAGTTACTGTATATCTATGTAATTCCAGTTGAAGCCATAAAAAACTGCCAGAACTAGAAGAATTTTGCCGCTTTGCTAGTAAGTATCGAATACAAAGCTTCACGGGACCTTGGGCAAACCATCTCGGACGCTGAAATCCATTTAAATTTAGAGAATGCCAATTTGGAAAGAATTGATCGCGTACAGTTCCAGTAAAATCTGCATCTTCCCATTCTGGACAGCCCATGATGTGGTAGTAATTATAACAAATAACATCACATTCTAAGCCCACTTTATTCAATAACTTGGCGTTGTTATAGGCATTATTAGCGATATTGCCTATGTGCAAAACTCTAGGCGATCGCCCATGCTGTTGGCGAAACTTATCCAACCAATCATGATTGTTCACAGAGGATTGTTTTTTAAATTGAGGTTCCATCATCTCGCTCAGTATTTAATTTAGCTTGGCTTTATACATTTGAACTAATTAGTATTTGACGGTTTTACCAAACGTTGTTATAAGCATTATTTGCGATATTCCCAACATGTAGAATCCGTGGTGATCGCCCATGCTTTTGACGAAATTCATCAAGCCATTCTAATACCTGATGAGTTACATTTTGCTTGTCAGTCAGATTTTTGCTCATGGTATTTATTTGTTTTCACTACAAGATAAAGCAGTTTTTAAAATATTCACAACTTTATGCTGATCTGCCTCAGTCATATTTGGGAAAATCGGCAGAGTAATTGATAAATCTTCTGATTTTGATGCTTGAGGGTAAGCATTTGGATCAATACCATATTTGTTTTTATAATATCCCAAACGGTGGACAGCATGAGTTCCAGGTCGGGTTTGAATACCCTCATTAGCTAGGGCTTCCATTAGAAGATTACGGCGATCTATTCCTCCTTCACTGAGACGAATCACATATGACTGATAGGAATGTCCACATAATGAGGGTGACTTTGGAGTCGCGATCTCGGAAACTGATTTTAGTAATAAATCATATTGCTTGGCACAAGCAAGTCTACCTGCTAGGAGTCCGTCTAGCTTAGCCATTTGGGCGACACCGATCGCAGCTTGAATATCACTAAATCGCAGGTTAAAACCTAAATGATCAAAGTTCCCCATATAGTAGGGCTTAGAAGTATCAATATTAAGATTTGCTGTTGCGCCATGGTTGCGGAGGATTTTAATCCGTTCGGCTAGTTTTGGATTATTAGTCGTAACCATGCCCCCTTCACCTGTAGTAATGACTTTGCGTGGGTGAAACGAGAAACAGCCAATGTCTCCAATTGCGCCAACTGGCTTGCCATTGTAAGTTGTCCCCGTAGCACAGGCTGCATCTTCGACGATCGCAAGGTTATGCTTACGAGCGATCTCAATAATCTCCTGCATCTTGGCTGCTAGACCAAACAGATGAACAACAACAATCGCCTTGGTTTTAGGTGTAATTGCTGCTTCTAAAGCCGCAGGATCAATATTAAACGTCTCTGGCTCAATATCGACAAAAACGACTTTCGCCCCTACATATTCTACACAATGGGCTGATGTAACCCATGTAAAGGCAGGTACGATCACCTCATCATCAGGTTTGATATCTAACGCGACCATCGCCATATGCAGCGCGGCTGTACAGGATGTGGTCGCAAATGCATACTGCACATCGTGCCGTTGCTTAAAAAGGCTTTCAAACTGTTGAGTAAATGCACCCTGTGTAACCCATTTAGAATCTAGACACTGTTTTAAAAGTAGTAATTCTTGTTCGTCGAAAGATGGAGACGTAATGTTTATTTTCATTCAGTATGCTAAAAACTTTAGAGTTTTAATCTCTCTAAATTGTACCTTCTAAATTTGGATTTATTAATCAATTTTGGGATTTGGAATAGATGTCTAGAGACTCATGATATTATTTCATAGATATTTCTGAATATATTTTAGTGAAGGAAACTGTTGCAATATGATATCCAGCTACATTAGCAAAGTAAGAGGACGCTTGATCGCCTTGCTCGAAAGACTCAAAAGTTTGAATGCAAGCCTTGAAAATTTGAACTCAAGCTTTAAAATCTTTGTCTCAAGCAAGGCATTAGCATGTTTCCTCTTTTGTTGGCCAATTATCTGGATGGTTATTGCATGGCTTTATGAAAGGCTTCCTAGCGAAAGATCTAGAGATGTATTCAAAGACATTTTTTTTACTAAATATTGGGAAAAATACTACAAATTTAGCTACATTCCCAATCTGAGAAATATCTTTTTTGAATATATACTAACCTTCTACTATTCTTATCCAATTAAAAAAGGTGATACGATCATTCAAATCGGCGCAAGCTTTGGCGAAGAGACTGCACGATTCGCAAAGGCAGTTGGAAAGAAAGGCTGTGTAATTGCCATAGAACCTGAATCTAAAAATATTAAAAAGCTGTCAGAAACCTTCACGCAAGATAAGTTCCCTCAGGTAAGAATTATTCCGCAAGGCGTATGGAGTGAGAAGAGAGAAATAAATTTTTTTGTTGGCGGAGAAAGAGAGCATCGCGTTGCCGAGATGGCAGCGAATAACTTAACCTATGAATTTTGGGGTGTTGAAGATGATTTGAGAGAAGAGCGATATAAGAGTACTTCTGTAATTTCTGTTGACACGCTTGATAATATACTAAACAATCTTTCATTAGAGACTGTTGACTTTATCCTTGTTGAGACAAATGGCGGTGAATTTGAAGCGGTCAAAGGAATGAACGAAACATTCCAGAAAGTAAATCACTTAGCAGTCAGGGGACACGTAAAGTGGGACGGCATTCCGATCAACATACCAATAAGCCAAACTCTAGAGCAGAGAGGCTTTGACACTTCAATCAATTCCGAGGGCATTGTACTAGCATCGAAACAAGTTACAAGAGTTAGTTAGGAGAAATCAAAACCAAAGAGAGTAATGGCGGCGCGAAGCGCCGCCATTACTCTCTTTGGTTTTATGCCCTAAGCAAAACTTACATTGCTATATTTTGAAGGCTCCAGAACTTTTGCAACACTTTTTGAACACTTTCATCAATACTTTCTTGATTTGTCCAGCACTCGACCTCATGAGTTAATGGTGGCTCATACGGATCGTCCACTCCAGTAAAGTTGTTAATCTCACCTGATCGGGCTTTCTTATATAAGCCTTTAACATCTCGCTGCTCGCAAATATCTAGAGGTGCGTTAACATATACCTCTATAAAGTTACCAATTAACTGGCGCACTTCTTGTCGAATTTCGCGATAGGGAGAGATAGCCGCAACAACAACAACAACACCATGTTTGGTAAGCAAGTGAGAAACAAAACCAATTCTGCGGATATTTTCATCTCGATCTGCTTTGCTAAACCCTAACCCTTTTGTTAGCTTAGTTCGCACAATATCACCATCAAGTAATTCGACTTTACAGCCCTGTTTTAATAGGGCATTAGTCACCTCCTGGCCAATTGTGGTTTTTCCTGATCCACTTAATCCTGTAAGCCAAATAGTCATTCCTATCTGTTGAATTAGCATTTTTAATCTACTCCTAGTGTTTCCATGATTGAAGGGATCTATCTAACAACCCTTCAAGTTTTTCAAGATCACTTTTATATTTATCAATTAGCAGCGATCGTATCTTACAAGATATTTCGACTCCTTCAGGAGTTGAACGATTATCGACACGACCTAAAGTGGAAGGGGAAAAAGAAGCATCAACACCAAGAAAACCATATACAGAACTCATGATATTTAAAGGTGTCCTCTCAAGGTCATCTAACAGTAGAATAAGTATTTGCGATCGCGCAAAATACTGTAAATACGTCTTCAGTTGTTTGTAATAAAAACCTCGTTTAACATAGGCAAAAGGTTCAATTTCTAGCCATGTAGGATCGGTTATTGCTGCGAGCCTCTCTTTCTCGGTAAGCACAGCTTCTTCAAAAGAGACTGTTTCTAGCCCTGACTTAACTGTATGCCAATAATTTGAATAAGCTCTTTCCACGGGATGACGTAGCACTACAATGAGTTTTACATCAGGTAAATGCTGCTGAATACGTGCGGCAACAAATTCATGACAGATATAAGAAGTTGAAGCTTCCCCTACCGCCTTCTGTTTCTGAACATCCGCAAAATATCGTTGGGAATAATAATGGATTGTTTTAGTATATTCTTTCTCCTTTAAAAAAAAGTGTGGCTCAGGACGTTTTGACTTAGGAAGATAGATATCAGGATGCTCTTGCAAGTACTCGTATAAGGTAGTTGTTCCGCAACGAGCAGCTCCGATGATTAAGAAATTTGGTAACATAGTGCAGTCTAGATGCAATTTTTAGCCCTCAAAGTCTAAAATAATAAGAAGCTTCCTCAGCAAAATATCTAAAGATTTAGACTTTAATCTTTGTTCCTTCTAGATAATGTTGAACATCACTTGTTATGGTTTGCTTTAACTCTATACCATTTTTTACAAACCAATCTTTCACTTCATCAATCTCATAACGATAAGCAAATGGAGGATGATACCAATCATAGTTTACAAGCGTGGAATACATGTCTCCAAAATCCTGATTATAAAAGCATTTCAAGAAATGATAATAAATTAGATTATGTACAGTAGATTCGCCTTTCTGAATTCCAAGGAGGGGTAGATCTTCTTCAAGGATAATAGTCTCTTGTATTTGTTGCAATGCTTTCCCAAGTATCGTAAATTGACGGCTCACCTCAAAAGCCTCTTCTGGAGGCACCTTAGAAATCACATTTCTGAATGCTTCATCTAGTGCTTCACGACCAATCGCTTTCTTCTTATAAACTGAGATTGCAACCTTACCTCCTAACTTTAGGGATGAACAAATACTTTCAAAGGATTTTTCTGGATTAGGTGTATGATGGATGGCGTTACGGCAAATCACATAATCAAATTTTTCAATAATTGGCAAAGGCTTTGAAATGTTCCACCGTATTAGCAAACCACATTTACTAAACAGTGGAGTCATTTTTAAAATATTATCTAAAGAACCATGAATGTCAGCTCCACAGTAAGTTAAGTTTATTGCGGTTACTTCATTGATAAGCTCATTTGCAATACTGCCATAGCCACAAGCAGCATCATAGACAGATATAGAGCTATCTCTAGCTCTATATTGAATTTCATCAAATAGTGACTGCCAGCCAAGTTTTGCTGATGCCATAACACTCTTGAGCATCGGTCTTGCCTGCATAAATTCTAAAAAATTAACATCCTTACCCCATTGCAATGTGTAATGCTGAGAAGTCAAGTCATCATTATCTTGTGCTAGGTCTATATAGTTCGATTTACCAAGAGCTTTATATCCTCCTTGAGGAGAAGTCCAAAAACCATCAAGCTCAGAGAAATATAAGATATTCTCTGAATTTGGATATCCGACAGTTAACTTAAGATTAATTTTCATTTACTAATTTCAAAGATAATTATTACTATTTTAAGAACACTAGTCATGATTTACTTACGTAAAAGTGACTTGTGATACTCTTTTTCCTGCGGCGCTAAATCTTCCCATAACGGATTAACTAGATCTTTGGGAAGAGCAACTTGACCAGCCGTGATCTGAAGAATAGCTAACATGAGATTAGTGAGTTTTTGCTCACCATGATTCCTAACCAACCACTGCCTTAATTCTATCCCTTTTTGTTCCCGTAGAGTTTGGCTGTCGATCAGCGTAAATAAAGCCTGGCTAATCTCGGTAATAGTATCGACGGATGTCATAGGCGCAATATCTCCGATATACCATGGCTCATAATGATTCTTTCGCAATTTAATTACTATAGGTTTACCAACAGCAGCAGCTTCTAGCCCAGTTGCACCGTAGTAACCGTAAACGAACTGATCGAGAACAATATCACAGGATCGATAATAATCAATAAGCTTTCTTTTGCCAACTGGAGGCAGCATTACAAATTGAGATGCTACACCTGAAGAGGCTATTCTTGATTGAAACTCATTTGCATCATTTCCCCATTTCAAGAAAACAAAGCGAACCTCTGGACGCTGTTTAGCAATATTAATAAGAATATCAAAAAAAGTTTCGCTCTGTCCTTTAACACTGCTATCTATTCTTGCAGTGGTTAGTATATATACCCCGAATCCATATTTTGCTTCCCATTCTTTACGTGCGATCGCTTCACCTGGGCAATATCGACTATCATCCATCAAATATGGAATGTAGAGTCCATTTGTGAATCCTAATCTACGACAATGCCCCAATGTATGTGGATTAGTAAAGACTATAAACTTAGCAGCATTAAACGCTAAACTCATAGCCTTTCCCAGATCGTTTGCTCTTCCACAGTCAGTTTGTAAATCTCCACCAACTGAGTAAGCACAAAAAGGTTTGCCACTCATGTATGCTGCTAGCGGAGAACTTGCTGTATAAATAGCATCGAAATCTGATAGAGCTTTAGCCCAGTTATAATAAGGATAACAACCTTCATGAGATAGCATGGCTTCAAAGCGTAAACTAGGAGTCTTCGCAATTAATTTTAGATAATCCAGTCGCTGACCCATGCAAAAATTTTGGTAAGCTGAATATAACTCAGAACCCTCCATATCGATTCTGTGGCAAGGTACATCTAGCTTTATATCTGGATAAGTCTGTAAAAAACAATTACCATTTAATATGTCAGGAAACTCAGCATCAAATTCTTCCCACTCAGGACAGTTCAATGCTGACGTATCCATGACGCTAGGAAAAACAGATGTTTCTACACCTTTTTTCTTTGCAATCTTTGCCCATTTATACATACTCTGCGCCATATTCACAGAGAAAGCATATCTATGTGATTCGTAATGTCTCCGTGAGTAATCCAGAGCAAAATCCCAAACTGAACTAGAATATTCACGAAAGCGTTTGATATTATGTTCTGTTAGATAAGGATGATTCCAAGGACATAAGTCCAAGCTATTGCTAGAAAGAATAGAGCCGTCAGAGGTCTTGCAAAAAGATGCTGATGCTAATTCTAATCTTGCTAACTTCTCCTGTAGTTCGGGAACTTTAGCTCGCAGATATTCCAATTCAAGTATTTTAGATTGCAATGAATCTAAAAGTGGGAGGTGTGATAGCTTTGAAACTAGATTTTTAATAATTTGGTTCATTTGACATTTCAGTTATTTGCTTGAAACTAAATGAATCTGCTTAGACCATGTTGGTAACTCTTGAATCTTCCATCCATTTTGAATGGGGTAACGCACTACCAATCCTTCAACAGGTTGATCTGAAATCAAAGAAAACTGTCCATTGTTAACTTTTAATGTCAAATCATCTAGCATTTTCAACCAATCCAAGTAAGTTTCTAATCCAATAGGCATCCATCCTTTTCGAGCACATAGGTTTAATACTTCTAGATGTAGTTTACGAAGATCATCAATATTTTGTGGATGGAAATTAAAGACCATTACACTAGGATAATTAGCAATCTCAACTTGTTTAACTAATTTACGAATATGCTTTGCTGCTTCTTTTTCAGACAAATTAAGTGAATAGGGGTAAATCATAGCGTCTGTAAAAGTTGTAAGCAATGTGTAGTTTTGTGACCAACTTTTGTCAGGTCGTTTCACTCTCATAGGCAAGAAAGAGCCATTTAAAGCACAGCCATCAATGCCTGGTAAATTTACATCTAAAAATAATGCGTTTTTTTCCCATGCTGGCAGATGTCCAAGATAGCCCCTATTCTGAAAGCAATGGTTACGGACAGTTCTAATTGCAGAACTAGTCAATCCACGAATTTGCTTCGCTTGCGCTGTACAAAGGCTATTATAATCGTCAGGGGTCTCAATGGCATCAGGATGTAATCCTAACTCAACATTTTTGGGGAGATTTGCTATAGTTTCGGGGGTATGTCGTGTAAGAGGATGGAGAAAATATGTAATCGGTAAATCTCCAATCAATCTAAGTTGATCGTCATACTTTCCTAAAAAAGCCTGATCATCATCTCCAGTGAGAACAACTAATCCCTTAGCACCTCTCGGCAAAATTTCAATTAAAGGATATCCACTAAGTTGAGAGAATGTTTCAGCCAAAAAGAATCCTAGATAATCAGCCCAAGGATGTGTTCGATAATTTTGATTGATTTGATCTTGAAACAAATAATAAGGTCGCTCAACATTGTAGAGTGGGTCTGATTTTTGTTTATTCAGAGCCACTTGAGAAGGATCACCCTGTCGATGGCGAATAATTTCTTCTTCAATATCTAAGCCAATCAAAAGGATTTTACTGGTTTTTCCTCTATACCAAGCGATAACTGCTTCCCGCCCCTTATTTGAGAACCATACTGGTTCCACATTATCGCCACTGAATGTGACATGAGGTAATAAAGCATTATATCTAGGCACATGAGACTTTAGAAAAGACCTTCGCTTCGCATAATATATTTTTTTGCTTGGCTGACTACAACAATTAATAGATAAATGAGAAAATGATTCCCTATCTGAAGAGATGATTACTTGCTCAGAGAAGTGAGATCTATTTTCATTGCTTATAACTGGCAAAAAAACATAGGTTTTAAGTATAGTAGATATGCCTTCGTCGAATGTTGCTGCTGGATTCATTGCTTTGTTGCGACAACGATATTTTGTACTCTGTTTTCAGGCTTAAGCGTAGATGACAAAAAATCCTGAACAAAAACTGGTAGCCAAACACATTCTAAATACCACCAAAAATTAATCCAATTCTGTGAACGAAATCCATGGGAGAAACTGTGATTGATTTTAAAGCCTGCATTATCAACTAGTGTTATAAGTTCTTCCATCGTATATAGATTATTAGAGGCTGGATCATATTTTTTGCCTGTTCGCAGTGTATACAAATTATTCTTGTTAACAGTGCGGACTACAATATTACCGCCAGGTTTAATAACACGATACATCTCACTCATAGATTTTTCTGGATCTGCGAAATAGAGTACTGCGCCCATACATACAATATGATCAAAAGATTCGTTTGGGAAGGGGAGATTTTCTGCAAAGACATTATCCAGAATCTGAGCAGAAGTTTCTTTCCTGATTATTTCCCAAGTCGGGAATGGGTAAGGATCTACCGCAGTAACGTTTAGTCCCAAAGTACTAAGGAGTGCAATATATTTTCCTGGGCCACATCCAAGTTCTAAGACTGATGCATTTGATCCAATCGGCAACCATTTCGCTAAACATGCATGCAGTGGATGATGTGCCATCTTATTTGCAAACTTTCGATCATGCAGAAATCTATGCAAAAGTTTATCTTGAGACGCGACAAGTTGCCGATTTTTGAGATTTGTAAAAAAGCTAATCATGATTATGATTTCTAGTTATTGTGAGTGTAAGTGACAGGAACACGAGTGTTAACAACCCCAAAGTCTAAATTGGGAAACTCAGGCATAATCTGAAATTTTAAACCGCCAACTTGACGGGAAAATATTTGACTATAGGGATAGTTTTCGAGTAAATCCCAGCCATTAGAACATACTGTGGATACTAGATAAACCCCTGAGCCGATACAGTTTTCACTAAACTTAAAGGATACCATTGCATTTCCAGAAAAGTTAATCAAATTATTATCATTAAATCCACTCGATTGCCAAAATACATAAACACCATCATTTCTAGTAATCTTTATTGAAATATCAGCTTGCAGAACTTCACGGTGTGCAAAAACCTCAACCCTAATTTCAAAAGACTCATTTTCTTTGACTATACTAACTTCCTGATTGTTGGAATAGAGAGAAATATTTAGGATTTCAATATCTGGCTTACTATTCCCTTCTATAATCTTTAGACCATTTTTATATTGTTCTTCATTTACTTTAGGTATCTGTATTTTAAACGTGAGATTTTCCCAGCCATCATTTGTTTTTTGACTATTTACAAGAGTTATGCTTTCCCAATTTCCATTTATATAATTCGCAAATTCTAGACCGATCTCTTCTGTCTCTAAAATAGAAGTTGCCTCAATATTTATCTCAACTTCCCAATACTTATCTGTCGATATTATCGATGGGTTTAATAAAATTTGTCCACCTTTATTTTTGCCAGATTGAGTACTGAGAATACGAGACTCATGACTGTCTTTTGCATATAGTCTCCCCCATTCTGAGTTAAGAAAATCAAGGCAAGCGATCTCATCTGTATCAATATCATTCAAAGTTAATTGAATTTCTTGTATTGGACTTTGATTGATAGATATACCAAGCTTCCGAATAAAATGTATATCTTTAAACGTGGGATTTTCTTGTGAAACTATTCGCAACTTATAGATTGTTTGTTGGATATCTGATAAATAAATCTGAGCTGATTGGCGTTCGCGGCTAAGATGATTTGCCCTAGTGGTGTTATCCTCTCGTCTGCGGTAATCTTCCTCATACTGCCTAATAATATACTCAGCTTCCCCCATATTCCGAATCGTACCATTTTCCATCCAGATGACTGTATCACAGAGCATTTGGATAGAACTAGTCGCATGACTGACAAATAAAAGTGCTTTACCATGATCGCAAAGATCGATCATCCGTTTCATTGCCTTGCCAACAAAATAGGCATCCCCAACACTCAGAACCTCATCAACTACCAATATTTCTGGCTTAATTGCTGTCGTGATCGCAAAAGCTAGTCTTGCATTCATTCCTGTACTATAAGTTTTAACAGGAGCATAGATGAACTGTCCTAGCTCAGTGAATTCGACAATTTCTTCAGTTAATTTGTCAATATCTGTAGGATTGCAACCATTTAGCAGTAGATTAAAGCGAATATTACTTAGTCCAGTTTCTTCAGGATTTAACGAAGAAGTCAGACTCAACATAGCAGAAATTTTACCGTTGATTGTTACGCTGCCAGAAGTAGGTGGTAAGTTTCCTGTCAGGATTTTCAGAAGCGTAGATTTTCCAGATCCATTTGGTCCAATAATACCAACGCGATGCTTGACCTTGATATCAAAGGAAATATCATTCAAAGCCCAAAATAAATCGTGATAACACTTACCAGTGACAATTTCTTTTAAAATGTCTGTTGGCTTCTGATATATGGAGTAGGCTTTGGAAAGATTTTTGGCGTTGCAGGCAAAAGTATGAATTAGATGGAAGAAAGGATAGAAGGGTCGTGAAGATAATGAATCAGCAACCGCACAGAGTAACGCAACATATCTAAAGACTTGGAATAGCAGAAAGTTTTGCGGTGCAATCTCGCCAGATA
>CALRWX020000096.1:0-14221 GCA_943371975.1 Pseudanabaena sp. UWO311
GCGGCGCTTTGCGCCGCAATTCTTTGTTGGGTTTGTTGACAATGAGAATGTGAATTATTTCTTTTTGCTAAACCAAAGCTCTAAATCTGCAAGACTCTCAAAATCCAAAATTGCTTCAGCAAGACTCTCTAAGCGAGGGATATGTAGTCTCATAATTCGAGTATGCAGCTTTGGTGGCACAGTTCCAAACTTATGAGTCAGCAATCTCAAAACAATCGCAACTAATCCTTCTTTACGTCCTTCTTGCCGTCCTTCTTGCCGCCCTTCTTGCCGTCCTTCTTGCAAAATTTCTTGATATGTTACTGATTCACGCATGAGATCTCTCCTTAAAATTTGCTTAACAATATTTTTGTCTAAAACCAGACCAGCCAATACATAGGTTGCGGCTCCTATGGTTTTGCGAGTATTGAGATCAGGGATTTCGTCAATTTTTTGAGCAATATCTTGCAGCAAGCGCTCCTTGTTACTCTCATTTACGAGTATAGCAAAGGGCAGCATACCTGAATATTCTAAGAACTTAGTTGGTTCTTCCTCCCATAGTCTGATTACTTCAAATTTGTGGTGAGTTGTACCATCCTCAAATTTGTCCTGAAAAATTAAAGCGGAGCTTGTCTCTTTTAGGTAAATTACGACCTGACGTATTTTTTTATCAGGAAAACGTCTTTTGCCGCGTACCCAATAGTCCAACATTCTAAACGGAATTTGCGGATCGGCTTTAGTTTGAAATTCTAAATGCAGTAGTAGCCTTTCTGCTTCTAGCAAAATAAGACTATCCGCTCGAATTGGTTCCACTGCTAATTCTTGAGGTTGCACTTGAGTAAACGGGATTGGCTCACCAAACAACCATGAAGCAAGATCGGTAGAGTAAGTTTCGGCAAGAAATTTGCAAATATTGTCAAACATTGACTAATTTTAGCCTTTTCAAAAAATCAGCACAGATTTAAGTTGCTAAATCTCAAATATTAACAACGATAAATATTCACGCTAAGATGTAAAGGTTTGTTACAAATTCTCTAAACAGTCCTTCCATCGTTAGTGAGCCGTGTCAGCTTTACCTTCTGAACCCAATTATCGCTGGAGTCGTGACAACTACTCTGAACTCGCCCGCACCATAGACATTTGGCGCACCGTCCTCACCTTTTCATGGATGATTTGGATCGATGGCAAAAAATGGAGTTACGTGGGCGGCAAGACTGAAGCCAAGGTTAAAAACCGTACTAGACAGCGAGCGATCTGGCTGCGTGAGTCGATGCTGCAATTAGGCCCAACATTTATCAAGGTTGGGCAACTACTTTCCACTCGTGCCGATATTTTGCCGACCGAATCTGTCGAGGAGCTATCAAAGTTACAGGACAAAGTTCCCGCCTTTACTGCCGAAAAAGCTAAGCAAATTATTGAGTTAGATTTAGGTAAATCCATTGATCAAATGTTTGGTTACTTTGATCCCATACCCCTTGCAGCAGCGAGTCTTGGACAGGTACATAAGGCGCAACTGCATACAGGTGAAGAAATCGTTGTTAAGGTGCAACGACCGGGATTATTAAAATTATTTGCGATCGATTTAGGGATTCTCAAAAAGATTGCCCAATATTTTCAAAATCATCCCAAGTATGGACGGGGACGTGATTGGGTTGGCATTTATGAAGAATGCCAAAAAATTCTTTATGAAGAGGCCGATTATCTAAAAGAAGGCAAGAACGCCGATACCTTTCGTCGTAACTTTCGAGGTGATCGCCGCATTATGGTTCCGCGAGTATATTGGCGCTATGCCTCACGGCGTGTATTGACCTTGGAATATATGCCGGGGATCAAAGTTAGCAATTATGAAGCTATCGAAGCCGCAGGACTTGATCGCCAAGTGATCGCCCGTATTGGTGCAGAGGCATACCTCGAACAATTACTCAATCATGGCTTTTTTCACGCCGATCCCCACCCTGGAAATTTGGCTGTCACTGGTAAGGGTGAGCTAATTTTCTATGATTTTGGGATGATGGGGCAAATCCAATCAATTACCCGTGATAAATTGCTACGCACTTTCTTTGGGATCGCTCAAAAGGATGCCGAGGCAGTAATTAATTCCTTAATCGAGTTGGGAGCCATAGAAGTTAACGGCGATATTGGTCCAATTCGCCGATCAGTCCAATATATGCTCGACAACTTCATGGGGCAACCTATGGATAAGCAATCTGTAGCAGCGATTAGTGATGATTTGTACGATATTGCTTATGACCAACCCTTTCGTTTTCCCGCTACCTTTACCTTTGTGATGAGAGCACTCTCTACCCTTGAAGGTTTAGGCAAAGGACTAGATCCTAATTTTAACTTTATGGAAGTCGCGAAACCCTACGCAACCAATCTTATGGAAAATGCTAATAACAAGGAATCAGGTAGTCTGTCCACAGCTTTTCTCGGTGAACTGGGTAGACAAGCTGCTCAGGTAAGTAATACGGCGATCGCGCTGCCCCGACGCATCGATGATACGCTAGCAAAACTCGAACGCGGGGATATTCGCGTCAGAATCAAGTCTCAAGAAACAGATCGCCTACTACGCCGCCTCAGTAATGTCGGCATCGGGGCAATTTATGCTCTGCTAGGCGCAACTAGCTTCCTCTGTGCCACCCTCTTATTGGTAAATGGTTGGTTGGTTCCTGCAATTGCAGCGACAGCGATCGCTATAATTTTCGTATTAATTTTATTTCGATTACTATCGCGCATAGATCATGCTGAACGATGATATTTAAAACTATAGAAAATCCCTAAGCATTTTTTTATAGTTTGCGGATACTGCTATAGTTTTCGCCCGTGAGAGTTAAACTAAAGATTACGATAGCAACAATGGTCAATTCAATACTTCGAGTCGAACCACCTAACATGAAGCGTCTATTTGCGGGAGCAACCGACACGGGCTGTGTCAGATCAGCCAACCAAGATTCTTACTATATCGATCCTGAGGGACGATTTTTTGTGGTTGCTGATGGGATGGGAGGTCATGCAGGCGGTGAGGTGGCAAGTAAGATTGCTGTCGATTCAATTCGTGAATGTCTAGAAACACTTTGGGATGACGAAGCCACACCTCAAAAGCTGATGCAGGATGCGATCGATAAGGCAAACCAAGCAATTATTAATGATCAAATTGCCAATCCCGTGCGATCAGATATGGGTACAACTGTAGTTATATTAATATTTCGTGACGAGCAGCCTTGGTTTTGTCATATTGGTGATTCACGATTATATCGATTGCGTGGGGCAAATCTAGAACAAATCAGTGATGATCATACTTGGATTGCCCGTGCAATTCAAACTGGGATAGTCGATGCTGTTGATGCCAAAATTCATCCTTGGCGGCATATGTTACTGCAATGCTTGGGGCGTGAATATTTAAAATCTATTACTGCCAAGGATGTAGAATGGCAACTTGGCGATCGCTTATTAATTTGTAGTGATGGCTTAACCGAAGAACTAAGTGATGACCTTATTACTCATCAACTTAAGGCTACTCGTAACAATCAACAAACCGCCGAAGAACTAATTGAGTCGGCAAAGTTGCGTGGTGGTCGGGACAATATCACCGTAGTAATTGTTTCTAATGAATTAAATCCCAATAATTGATATTGTCTGTATATATCGGGGTTACTTATAGGCTCCATCTATACTGGAGATGCAAAGATCTGTAAATCCTAATGAGTACCATTCGGAGAATCAGCTTTTTAATGTTGCTGACTTTGGCATTGATTGGGACGATCGCACTTTCAGATGTCCATTTTTTCCCGAATTCCGAGGCAAAATCTAGTCTTGCAGACGAAGCTTGGGGACAAGCAGGTTCGCTCGCTTATCAAGCAGCAGCAAAAACTATGCGCTCCAAAAATCCTGAAGGCGTACCGCTAGATAATGTGCAGAAACGCTATTTACGTCGATATTTCATTGATTATCTTGATCGGGTGACAGTGATTTACGACGCGCAAATGATGGATCGTTGGATTTTTGGTAATGTTGCCGTGCATTTTGGCAAAGTTGAGACGATCGCTCAAACCTATTGCGATCGCATTTATTTACGCGATCCCTATGCCCCTGAAAATATGAAGCAATTAGGGGTCTTAGCTCATGAAATGAGCCATGTACGTCAATGCGCCAGAGTTGGCGGCTTAGACCAGTTTGGCTATCAATATTTTGTGGAATATAAACGAGCCAAACAAAACTATGAAAACAACCTAATGGAAAAAGAAGCCTACGATTTACAACATCGCTTTGTCAAGACGAACCAATAGAAAAAGCTTTGCGTCTCGTGCCGCAACTAACTTAATTGATAAATGAAATTAAGAGAAGGCATGAAGTAACGTTAAAATTGGTACGTTACTTCATGCCTTCTCTGTTTTGTATACTCGACCTCTTGCCAACCTCATCGAACAATTGCAACGCCTCCCAGGTGTAGGGACAAAAACTGCTCAACGACTGTCACTCCACATCATCAAACGCCCTACTGAAGAGATCGAAGCTCTTGCCAATGCTTTACTCCAAGCCAAGCAGCAGGTTGGTAGTTGTACCTTGTGCGGACATTTATCGGCGGAACCAATCTGTGAGATTTGCGCTCATCCAAGCCGAGACAATTCAACTATTTGTGTAGTTGCTGACTCCCGCGATCTGATAGCACTGGAAAAAACCCGTGAATATCGCGGTAAATATCATGTTCTGGGCGGACTCATTTCGCCAATGGATGGCATCAGTCCCGATCAACTCAATATTCAAGGATTAGTACGTCGTGTCAGTAGTAATAAGGTCGCTGAGGTAATTATGGCGATCGCCCCTAGCGTCGAAGGTGAGACCACTACCTTATATGTAGGAGGACTATTAAAGCCTTTTACAAAAGTTACGCGAATTGCCTTTGGTATTCCTATGGGCGGTGATTTAGAATATGCAGATGAGGTAACACTCGCCAAAGCGATCGAGGGCAGACGCGAACTACATTTCTAATGTCTGTAATTAAAAAAGTAAAGCTTTTTAATTACAGACAAAATACAGAAATATCTTGTTTCATATTGTTCCCATCATGCAGATAATATTTTGCTGGTTTGCAACGTAAGAATAATGATGATTAACCCATTCCCTAGAAGGAGTTCTATGACAGCTGTATCTGGGTTAATTGGTTCTGGGTGCATGATCTTTGGGTTGGCTTACTTGTCACCGATCATTACTAGTCCATCCATTAGAGAACCACAGGCTATTTTGGTTTTAGGTGGTTCTCCCAGTCGTGAAAAATTCGCTGCCCAATTTGCACTACAACATCCCCAACTGCCAATTTTTGTCTCTTCAGGCAGTCCAGAGGAATATGCCAAGTATGTGTTTGATCTTGCAGGGGTAGAACGGAGTCGCCTTCACCTAGACTACCGCGCTGTTGATACTGTTACTAACTTTACGATTATGGTGACAGAGCTACAAAGGCGAAATATTAAAGATGTATATGTAATTACATCGGATTTTCATATGCCCCGCGCCCTTGTTATTGGCAAGATCGTTTTAGGTAGTCGTGGTATCACGATACATCCCGTAACGATTCCGTCGGAAGTTCAATCTGAAGATCCTACCAAGTCTTTGCGTGACGGCTTGCGCTCAGTGTTTTGGCTAGTTACAGGTAGCTAATCCCAAATAAAGTCTATCTTTGATGGATAGGAATGCTAATTTTCGAGGAATTTTTTAAAAAACTATTGCCTCAAAATCCAACATGCTGCTATCTTAGTAAAGCGCTAAAAAAGCAAAAAGCCGGGATAGCTCAGTTGGTAGAGCAGTGGACTGAAAATCCACGTGTCACGAGTTCAAATCTCGTTCCTGGCATAAAAACAAAAAGAGTTGGCTTAGCCAACTCTTTTTGTTTTTATGCAGTATGAAGTGTTGAAAAGGAACACTTTAATAAGTGGTCAAGAATAATATTGGCTTCTATTGCATCGTAAAACACTGTAATTAGTATAAGATTCCAGAAGCGAAGTCATCACATAATTGATTGGAGATATAGCCTTGAAAGGAATTTTGATTAGCTTTGGCATTATGGCGGTTGCTGTACTGGTCATTGTAGTTGCTCAAATTACAGGCGGACAGCCAGCAGTTGCTAATAGTAGTGTGCCATCTACAGGCATACCAAATCAAACAGAAGTAAAAATAGCAGAAGCACCTTTAATTAATATGAGTGATTCCGAAATCAAAGAAACTGGCACTGGGCTTAAATATAAAGTGATCACTGCTGGTACAGGTGCAACACCTAAGAAAGGAGATACCGTTGTTGTGCATTACACAGGTACTCTAGAAAATGGGACTAAGTTTGATAGCTCTCGCGATCGCAATAGTCCTTTTTCCTTCAAGCTTGGAGTTGGTCAAGTGATTAAGGGATGGGATGAAGGCTTAGCGGATATGCGTGTAGGCGATCGTCGCACCTTGATCATTCCTCCAGATCTAGGTTATGGCGCTCGCGGAGCGGGTGGAGTCATTCCTCCTAATGCCACATTAATTTTTGATGTCGAGCTATTGCGTATTTCCTAATTTACTTGTCCTAATTTACTTGTACTTAGACATAGCACCAATGTAGTTTATAGAATTAAATAAAAAATAAGGATCGCAATGCGTTCCTTATTTTTTTGAAACTATACATAGACTAAATACAAGTGTTATAATCAGAAGCCTGTGAAAAAATGACACTCATTGTAACTAAATAAATAAGTAACGGTTATGACAAAACGTACTCTACGCGGTAGCGTCCGCAAAAAGAAACGCACCTCTGGATTTCGTGCCAGAATGGAAACTCCCACAGGTCGTCGCGTAATCAAGGCTCGCCGCAGCAGAGGCAGAGTGCGCTTAACAACCGTATAAGCTTAATCGGATTTAATTCATAAACCTATTCGTACTTAACTAGTACCTGTTAATTTTCTAGTGCTTCCCAATCAAAACCGTCTGCGACGGCGAGAGGATTTCGCAAAGGTATATGCCAATGGTGATCGCTATCGAGGCACATACTTAAATCTAAAAATTCTGTTTGACAGTAATGCTGAATTTACCCAAATCGGCATTGTTGTTAGTAAAAAAGTTAGCAAGTTGGCGGTAAGCCGTAATCGATTTAAGCGTCAACTTCGCGCCATTTTTCGACAACTTCTGTCACAATTGAAAAGTGGATTACAAATTGTTGTAACAGTTATTGCTTCTCGGAGCATGCCCAGTTATCAGCAACTTTGCGATGATCTTAAGAATTTATTAGCAAAGGCGAAGGTTTTGCATGGCAGTTAATGAGGAAGTATATTACGAAGGCGCACCTCACATCGGCGATCTAATTATCAGCTTGCTGATGAGTATTTTTGTGATCACAATTCCTTTTGGCATTGCCGCGATCGCAAGAGCATTGTGGGTACGTTATCGCATCACCAATCGCCGCATTACCGTCACTGGTGGTTGGAGAGGTCAAACTCGTACTGATATTGTGTATGCAGAAATTGCCAAAATTGTTACGGTTCCGCGCGGTTTAGGCAGTTGGGGTGATATGGTGCTGACCCTCAAGGATGGTTCTCGCCTTGAATTAAAGTCTTTGCCTAAGTTTCGTGAAACATACGAATATGTCGAATCAAAGCTAAGCCTGAAAGCACAAGACAGAAGCGGTGCGATCGGCAGCAAAGCCTAAAATATTTCAGGATCGTCTTTGAAGATAAATTCTTAGGCGATCCTAATTTTAATAAGTGATCAATAATCATTTAGATGCAAACTCAACAGTAAAGTAGAAAATGGATTTTGGTGTAGGTTTTCTTTCCAACAACATAATGTTGCCTTTCCTAGATTTTTTCTACGGCATCGTGCCGAGCTATGGATTGGCAATTATTGCATTAACGTTGGTTGTACGTTTTGCGTTGTTCCCTGTTAGCGCCAATCAGCTTCGCAGTATGCGTCGTATGAAAATTGCTAACCCCGTGATGCAACAAAGAATTAAAGAAGTGCAAGAGCGTTTTAAGAGCGATCCTGCCAAACAGCAAGAGGAGTTAGCTAAGGTAAACTCGGCAAACTTCAAAGAATTTGGCAATCCTTTGTCAGGATGCCTACCTGCGATCGTGCAATTACCAATTCTCTTTGCTTTGTTTGCAACTCTTAGGGGGTCGCCATTTGCAGATATCAACTATTCTCTTAATTTCCAGATAGCCGCACCTGCGGAAAATCAAGCGGAAATTCAACATCAGGCTTTCACTTCACCTAGCCAAAATGTTTATTTTGCTGATCGCGTGCATTATCCAGTTCTTGCCACTGCGGTAAATGGTACAAACCTTGCGATCGGTGAAAAATCGAAAATTGTTTTACAAACTGCTCAAGGTCAAGATTTCCAAGCCCTATCCACCGAGTACCCCGATGTAGAACTAACTCCTCATTGGAAAATCACGAAGGGACAAGAGCTTGCTGAAGTCCTCGATGATGGCAATGTGATTGCTAAGCAAGCTGGCGAAGTTACAGTGCAAGTCACAGTTCCTGGACTCGCATCCAATAAAGGATTTCTCTTTATCAAAGCCCTTGGCAAGACTGGTGTAACTAATGCTGATGGCAGCATTAACTGGGATATCGTGATTATGGTGCTTGGTTTTGGTTTAAGCCTTTATGCAAACCAAAATATTTCTGGTGGATCTAATCCTAAGCCCGGCAACCCAACCCCTGAGTCTTCTCAGCAAGACACAATGAATAAACTCACACCAATTATTTTCTCTGGTATGTTTTTGTTTTTCCCCTTGCCTTCGGGTGTGATGCTGTATATGTTGATTGCAAACATTTTCCAAACTTTACAAGCTTTTATTGTTGCTAAGGAACCACTGCCTGAAAATCTTCAGAAACTGGTTACAGTCTCAGCAAATGCTTCTGATTCTGGTAAAGCTAAAACAGAAAGCAAGTCCATTACAGCTAGTAAGTCTGAAACCAGTAAAATTCCTTTTGATGCTAAAGCTAAAAAGGCAACTGTAGTAGACGAGCAAGATAAAGATGGTAATTCTCCTACAAAGTCAGCCTTACCTTTTGAGCCAAACTCTTCTAAAAAGAAGAAAAAGAACTAATTTAAGGGGCGCGTAGCGCCCTTTAAATTAAATGGGTCTAAAAAATATTTATATATTTCCTGATTTAGATAGTTTATATACAAGCGGCTTAAGCCCCTTGTATATTTCTCTTAGGTACTGTTTGTACCTGACAATTGCTATTAAATCGAAAAAACTTAAGCATCTCTTAAGTTGAGAATTAGGTAAAACCGCTCTTGAATGGCAAAGTATTGTTTATGGAAGATATTTCAGCAAGTGCGAATTGGCTCCAAGAGCTTTTAAGCTTGATGGGTTATGCGGCTTCAGTTAGTACTAAGCTTTTAGAATCGTCTCCAGAACTAGTATCTGTTAACTCTCAGAACTATTGGATTGAAATAAATGCGAATGGTTTAGAAGATCATCAAATTCAAAGATTGATCGGTCAGAATGGCACAGTAATTGATTCACTTCAATATCTTGCTAACACGCTCTTGAATAATCATTTCTCTACAGATATAAATCACTCAGAAGATAGCCATCAGAACCGTAATTTTTATACTGTTGAATTAAATGGCTATCGTTCTGAATATTTAGCTAATTTAAATGTCTTGGCAGAAGAAGCCATACAAAATGTTCGTGAAACGCAAACCGAATTTGCAATTAAACAGCTTTCATCATCTGATCGGCGCTATATTCATCAGTTTTTAGAAAGTTGTCCTGATATCGAGACCTATAGTCAGGGCAAAGAGCCAAATCGTCACTTAATTGTTAAATTGGTGCAGATCTAATGGAAAAATTATATATTCCGCAAATTTCTAGAGCGGTCGAAGCTACTGCGTCCTTTGAGTTTAAAGAATTCATCGAAGGCTTAGACACATTAACACCCGTCCAAGGGATCATCTGTGTTAATCATCTTGGTTCGTTTCTGGAGGTTAGCGCTAAGGCTTCGACAATTATTACTTTGACCTGCGATCGCACTTTGGTGCAGTTTAACTATCGTCTTGCGATCGATACATCCGAAAAGATTTGTCTAGAGGAACCCTTACCAGAAGATGCGTATCCCAAAGAAAGAGAAGTAGAAACTGTGGATTTGGTAGAATCTCTATCTCCTAATGGCTATTTTGATACTGCGGCGTGGTTGTATGAGCAGCTAACATTGGCCATTCCCTATCCTAAGATTGCGCCTGATGCGCCTGCTCTTGAGTTGACAGATGCTACTAATGCAAATTTAGATACTTCTGTAGATAAACGATGGGCAATTCTTAGTTCATTGCAGGTATCTGAATAGAAAAGTAGAAGAGCCTTGAATTTCAAGGTTCTTCTACTTTTGATATTAAAAAAGTCGCACGATGCAATGCTTTTTGCTTAACTGGCGCAAGTGAATAACTTGACTAGCTGTTCTTTTTCGATAACATTCTCAATTTCTTGAGAAATTTCTTTGGCTTTTTCGCGCTGACCAATTGCCCAGTAGACGCTGCTAATATCTGAAAAAGCTCTTGAACGGATATTAGGATCAGGGGCTGTCTTAGTCAGTGCAAAGCTGTCTTGTAAAATTGGTTCTACCTTAGCGCCTAAACCAAATTCGCCATAGGTACTAGCAATTAGGTTAAGTGCTAATAGTCTTTGAGCTGGTTGAGTGATATTTTTAGCAATACCTAGAGCCTGTTCCCATGATTTGATGGCTTCTTCAGGTTTGTTGAGCTTTTGATATTGACGACCAACTTCGATCAAAATATTGAAAACATCAATTGAAGGTGGCACGTTGCTTAACCCTTGGAGACTTTGAGTAAATAATTTGATTGCTTCGTCATTTTTTTTGTCTTTAGCATAGGCGATCGCGACATTTGCAAATCCGATGTGCTTCTCAAATCCTTTGTCGTCAAGATTGGCGATTACCTCTAGAGCCTTGTCATACTGTTTTGATACCAAATATTGATTGGCAACTAAAAACAGCGATCGCGTTTTTAAGATTTCGGCATTTTCAGTTTCTGTTTTTTCGACAACCTTAGGATCAGGAGGAGTGGCTTTTTCATCTTGATTAGCATCTTTATTCGATGCTTTGGTGGCTACTTTTAAATTTGTCTTCTTCGCTGTTTTGGAATTTTTAGATGCTTCCTTTGCCGAGGCGATCTCGCTATCGCGAATTGCGTCAAACTCTTGGAAAACGTTAGTTAATGAAGATACAGCTTTTGGGTGATTACCAGCTTGGGCATAGCTTCCTGCTATTTCTACCCTTGCTCTAGTTCTGGCTCTCCGATTTTCAATCATGGGTAGTAGATCTAAAGCAGATGAAATGGCAGATTCGGAATTAAAGTCATCACCTAACTCCGTATATACATTAGCGATCGCGCTAAAAGCACGGGATCTAGCATAGGGATCAATAATTTCAGGTGTAGCTTTAGTAGTAGTAGTTAGTAAATTTTTCGCACTATCTTTTTTGCCTGCCTCGTTATAAGCCTGAGCAATTTTGATATTGGCAAAAATTCCATCCACAGGATCTGGCAACTCTTTGGCGATCGCTAAAACAGTATCTAGAGTGTCTGAAGCTAATTTAGTATGTGATGCTTTAGTCAGACGACCTGCTGTCTCCAGTAGAGCAAAAGACTTGAGGGATGGATCAACAATTTCAGCCGCAGTAGTTATGCTCTTTTCTAAAATCTTTTTTGCCAAATCGGGTCGCTGTAATTCCAGATATTGACCAGCGATTTCGCTAAAGGCTGCAATTTTGGCTTCGGGAGATTTGCCTGCATCGGCAAGAGATACATAACATTGCAGTGGTACACCCTGAAATTTTGGATCTTCTATTTTCTTAGGAGTAGCTGCCCACACTGCATTTGTTGTGGTCAAATTGATTAGTACAGCTAAACAGGCAGCCAGAAGCCTAATCCAGATTGTTCGCATAATTAATTCTGTCCTTGCGTGGATTGTTGATTGTAATATCTTTTGGATTCTACCCAATTCATTAGCGATCGCACCAAAACATCATCAAAGTTACCAATTTGAGGTACTCTTTTCCATCCAAGAAGTAGCAGTACACAGCTACTTCTTGGTTTTTACTATCCATTGTTAGGATGGGAAGAGAGGATGTGTTAGGTCATTCTTCCTAAGGAGATATAATGTAAAGAAAGATTGCAAAAGATTGAGATATCTGTTACATTTCATCATACAAGCTAACTAATTAACAAAGTAAATCGATCATGTCTGACGAAAATCGTAATGTATGGAGTTTTGGATTCACTTCTGGTGCTGAAAATTGGAATGGACGCTTAGCCATGATTGGTTTTGTATCAGCACTAGCGATCGAACTGATTAGCGGCCAAGGTGTACTACATTTTTTTGGAATCGTATAGTTTTTAATGTAAAAAAAGAGGCTGTGCTTTACACAGCCTCTTTTTTTAGTTCTAGTCAAGAATTGGCGGTTTGGAGTTTCGACAATTTCATGCCAACTACACATCATGCCAACTACACATCTTGCCCCTTACTTGTGGAGATAATGTGAATATCTACATTCTTGAGCGATCGTAAAATCCTCTGTGTGAGCGATCCTTTAAATAAGATCTGCCAACGTGAACTCTGGCTCTCACCCATTACAATTTGTGTGATTCGATAGATTCGTGATGTTTCGACAATTGCCTCTAAAGCTCGACTATCACGAACCCTAATAAATGTGCCTTCAAATTCTTTACAAAGCCTCTCGCAGGTTTCTATATGTAGACTTTCGGCTTTGGTCAAAAAGCGATCATGATTATCCACAAATAAAACATAAAGTTGGGCATGCATATATCCTGCGATTCTAGCTCCTCTTCGTAATAATTGGAGTGAATTGGGATAGGTGGAAACACAAACTAAAACCTTTTCATGAATATTATAAATAAGACTTGTAGAAGAACCTGACCGATCATGGGCTTCAAGATCATCTTCGATATTGTCAGCAATTTCTCTCGCAGCGCTAACTCTCGCAAGGCAATCAAATGGCGGCGCTGAAAGAAATTATTGAGGGATTGATCAATCTTTTCAGGAGCATAGATTTTGCCATCAAGTAAGCGTTCTTGAAGAGTTTCGGGCGTGACATCTACAACCACGACTTCATCGGCAACTTCTAAAATGCGATCGGGAATTCTCTCCCTCACTATCTCACCCGTAATCTTGGCTACCGTGTCGTTCAAACTTTCGATATGTTGAATATTTACAGTGGAGTAAACATCTATTCCTGCTTTAAGGAGAACTTCTACATCCTGATATCGTTTTTCACGGAGTGCATTAGGAACATTTGTATGCACCAATTCATCAACTAGGGCAAGTTGGGGCTGACGTTTGAGAATTGCATCTATATCCATTTCGGTTAGGATTGCAGACTCCCAATTAATCTGTTGACGGGGAATTAGCTCTAAACCGATCGCTTTTTGCATAGTTTCGGCGCGATTATGGGTTTCCAGTAAACCAATCACCACATCAATGCCCTCGGAACGGAGTCGATGCCCTTCCTCCAGCATCCGATAGGTTTTACCGACACCTGGACTTATCCCAATAAATATTTTATGTTTGCCGCGCCGATGAGCTTTAATCATGGTGATGAGTGGACATTAAATTCGCCTAGTACTTCACCAATGTTTTTGTAATTGTTGTATGGCATATTTTAACTTTGCGACTGTAGCTTAGCGAAATCATAAACTATCTAAAGCCAAGTTAAGCTCTAACACGTTTACACCATCTTCACCAAAGATACCAAGAAAACGTCGATCAGTATTTTGTTGAATTAATACTTCCAGCTTACTAGGTTCAATTTTGCGAGCTAGAGCTACTTTCTGGATTTGAGCTTTCGCGGCTTCAGGGGTTATATGTGGATCAAGACTAGAGCCTGAAGTATAAATCAAATCTGCGGTGGGTTTAATTCCTGCTGTTTGTAATCGCGTTATATCTCCTGCGATCGCCTTACTAGGATCAGGATCGGACTTTCCTTTGATCCGACTGAGCAGATCTGGATTGCTAGGAGCTAAATTACTTGCTCCTGAAACGCCTGTCTTGAGAACGCCAGCATCATCTTTTTTGGGATCGGTGTAGATATCGCAGTTTTCAGTCAATAAGTGTACGAGTTTCCGATTCAGAAAACCATCCCAAAATATCATTAAGGGATACAGAATCCAAAGCTTGAGCAACAACATTATCTAAAGCTTCACGAGAACGTGGTTTATGCTTACGAATGAAAGCTT
>CALRWX020000097.1:0-13982 GCA_943371975.1 Pseudanabaena sp. UWO311
CGAGTCGGGTGAGATTGCTTACAAGTTTGCCCCAAATTTTCGACAAGTCCTTGTCAGTCGTTCATTTTGGCTACAGGTCAATGAATGGCTGAAAAGCGTGTGGAAATGGGTGTTTTATGGAATTCGGATTTCTTTCGGTATTTTGCTGATTGTCTCGATCGCGATCGTGGTAATTGGCATTATTGCGGCAACGATCGCCTTAAATAGTCAACGTAGTGATAATGATCGAAATGATCGCCGTAATGATAATCGCGGCGGTGGTGGATTTATTTGGCTTGGTGGTTGGGGTAATCCCTTCGGTAATCCTTTCATCATGTTTGCTCCCGATTATTACGAGCCACAACAACTGAGGCAGCGTGATCCTGATGAGATGAACTTTTTAGAAAGTGTATTTTCATTTTTATTCGGTGATGGCAATCCTAATGCTGATCTTGAAGAACGTCGTTGGCGCGAGATTGCCTCAATGATCCGCAGTCATAATGGGGTTGTCATTGCTGAGCAAATTGCCCCCTACCTTGATGAAACTAGTCGCCTAGAGGGGGATGAATATTTTGTGATTCCTGTACTGTCAAAATTTAACGGTTTTCCTGAAGTCAGCGAAGCAGGTACTCTTGCCTATAAATTTCCTGAATTGCAAAAAGTCGCCTCCGAGCGCAAAGCTAAAACTAGCCATTCCTATTTACAGGAAAAAATTTGGAAATTTAGCCAAGCCCCTCAAGGAAAAATTGCTTTATCTATCGGTTTAGGCATTTTTTATCTAGTTGCCTCGCTATATCTGGGTAGTTTGATCGGTGATCCTAGATTAGCTAAATCTCTGGTCGGATTTTTAGGTTTCATCAAAGCGGCTTATGGCTTCCTATTAGGTTATGCAGTACTGTTCCTATCAACTCCTGCGGTGCGCTATTTTGTTTTGCAATATTTGAATGGTGGGATAAGCGATCGCAACCAAAAACGCGTCGCCCTTGCCGAACAATTACAAAAGCCCTCGGCAACATTACGTGAAAAGCTAGATTTTGCGCGTACCTTTGCCACTAAACAAGAGGTAATCGATCAAAATAACCTTGCCTATACCACTGAGCAAGATTTGGCGGATCAAGAATATGCAAAAATGCTCAAAGAAAACAAAGAGGCGAAATAACTTGCTTCGCAAGTTATTTCGCTAACTATTACCAGAAACATAATGAGTCAAAAAGAAGTAATCCGTAGCGCTAATGCCCCTGAGCCAGTTGGCCCCTACAATCAAGCGATCGCTGTTCCTGCTACTAGCAAATTAATATTTCTGGCGGGACAAATTGCGATCGATCCTGCTGTTGGCAAAATCGTCGCTACGACAGTCGAAGAACAAGCTGAACAGGTAATCAAAAATATTCAAGCTGTTCTCGCTGAAGCAGGCGCAGATTTAACCAACGTAGTTAAAACTACGGTATTTCTTGCAGATATCGCAGACTTCCCCAAAGTAAATGCCATCTACGGCAAATATTTTCTCGCTCCATTCCCTGCTCGTTCCACCATTCAAGTTGCTCGACTTCCCCTCGATGCCCTCGTCGAAATTGAGTCTATTGTTGCCATCTAAAGAAACAGCGATACTGTTCTTAACCAAAGCCTTGCTTAGCAAGGCTTTTTTAAATTGTTGATAGTGATTGATCGGGTGCTTTGCACCCGATCAATCACTGCCCAAATTGTCTGGAATTATAAAGTGAGTTAACAATGAAAAGTTTGTGGAGCGATCGCGAAGCTGCCGAATATAGAACTGATTTAGGATTAAGGGTATATACATCAAGGCTATTGGGGAGAGACCCATCGCTGGTTTTACATGGTGGCGGTAATACTTCTGTGAAGATTACTGAGAAGAATCTTGTTGGTGAATTAGAAGAGATTCTCTATGTTAAAGGAAGTGGTTGGGATTTGGAAACGATCGCAGAGGCAGGTTTTGCGCCTGTGCGGATGGCTCATTTATTGAAATTAGCGAAGTTGCAAGTTCTTTCTGATTCCCAAATGGTGAATGAACTGAAAACGCAAATGACAAAAGCAAGTGCGCCTGCGCCATCGGTAGAGACGATTCTCCATGCCAGCTTGCCTTATAAATTTGTCGATCATACCCATGCCGATGCGGTGATATCTGTCACTAATACCGCCGATGGATGGGAGAGAATTCGCCAAATCTATGGCGATGATGTGGTAATCATTCCCTATGTGATGCCGGGTTTTGACTTAGCGCGAGTCTGCGCTGAGAAATTTGCTACAGAAAAAAGCGATCGCACCATTGGTATGGTGCTTATGAATCACGGTATTTTCTCCTTTGGTGAAACTGCTCAAGAGTCCTATGAACGAATGATTGCTTTAGTTGATCGTGCTGAAGTCTATTTGCAAAAACAAAATGCTTGGGATATTCCACACATAACTCCAAAAGTCGAAATTTCAGGGAGATTAGCGATCGCTAAATTACGTGCCGAAGTTGCTCAAGTTACAGGGTTTCCTGTAGTTTTAAGTTCTTATACCGACGAGAAAAATTTAGCTTTTGCTCAAAGGGAAGATATAAACGTTATCTCACAGCAAGGTTGTGCGACTCCTGATCATGTGATTCGTACTAAACGCTTACCTTTAGTTGGAGGAGATGTAAATACTTATGTAGAATCCTACCGTGATTATTTTGCGGAAGAATCCCCTAAATCATTGCAACCTGTCACGATTCTTGATCCTGCACCCCGTGTAATTATCGATCGCCAATTAGGTTTAGTCACCGTTGGCCAGTCAGCAAAAGATGCCAAGATTGTCGCGAATATCTATGAACATACTATCGAAATTATTCAGCGATCGCAACTTTTGGGCGGCTATCAAGCATTACCCGCCAGCGATATCTTTGCCGTGGAATACTGGGAATTGGAACAGGCAAAACTGAAAAAAGTAGGTTCTGCTCCTGCCTTTACTGGCGAGATTGCTTTAGTTACTGGTGCAGCTTCAGGTATTGGTAAAGCTTGTGTAGATTCACTCTTAAAACGTGGTGCGGCGGTAGTGGGATTAGATATTAATCCTGCCATTGAGAAGCTATACGATCGCCCTGATTTTGTTGGTGTAACCTGTGATGTAAGTGATGAAAGTGCGATCGCTAATTCTCTTGATAAAGCCGTAAAAGCCTTTGGAGGGTTAGATATTCTCATTCTCAATGCAGGAATTTTCCCATCTGGCTGTCGCATCGAGAATCTTGATATGGCTACATGGCAAAAGGTGATGCGTATTAATCTTGATGCAAATTTAGTCCTGATGCGCGAAGCTTATCCACTGCTAAAACTTGCACCTAATGGAGGACGAGTCGTCGCGATCGGTTCTAAAAATGTCCCTGCTCCTGGCCCTGCGGCGGCAGCTTATTCGGCATCGAAGGCGGCTCTTACTCAATTAATGCGCGTAGCGGCTCTGGAATGGAGCAGCGATCGCATTCGCATAAATACTTTGCATCCCAATGCTGTATTTGACACGGGTATCTGGACGGAGGAAGTATTAACTTCTCGCGCTAAGCATTATGGATTAACGGTTGAGGAATATAAAACTAATAACTTGCTTAAGGTGGAAGTCACGAGCTGCCATGTTGCTGAACTGGCGGCAGAAATGTGTGGGGCTTTGTTTGCCTGTACGACTGCGGCTCAAGTTCCCATCGATGGTGGTAATGATCGCGTCATTTAAGTAAATCTGCAGAAGTGTATGTCGCCTGCATATAGCAAGCCGAAATGACTTGATACAGGATTCGGCTTCGCTCAGCCATCAGTCCACGCTGGCTGAGCGAAGCCACAAATGACTTAGGACTGCTATAGAAGGCGACATACACTTCAAATAAACACCATCGGTTTATTTTTAAATGGAGCAAATGCTTCAGCATCAAAACGATAGAGGCTCGCAGGTCGCCCTGCTCCTCTAGAGGCTTTGATGCCAGTGTCGTTAAGAAATCCTAACTTGAGTAAGCGGGTGCGGAAATTGGAATAGTCGGAAAAGTTTTCACCGAGGACGCTGCTGTAAAGTTGGTACAGGTCACTGAGGGTAAAGGATTCAGGTAACACATCAAAGGCAACAGGGCTATATTCCAATTTATTGCAAAGGCGACGATGTCCGTATTCCAGAATGCGATTATGATCAAAGGCGAGTTCGGGAACTTGTTTGACGGGATACCATGCAATGCCGCTTACCCCATCGGCGATTAGTTCTGCTTGAGAGAAAGGAACTAGGGCAAAATAGCTGACGGATAGATAGCGCACCGCATAGCTATCTGGGGATTCACGAGGATCACGTCCAATATCGCCAAAGGTGAAGAGTTGTTCGAGATAGAGATTTTTAGCACGGATTTTTTCCGAGAGAATCCGATAAGCCGATTCTTCAAGGGATTCGCCTTGACGAACGAGGGTTCCGGGTAAGCACCAGCGATCGCGATAGGGTTCATGGTGTCGCATCACCAGTAGCACCAATAGACGATTCTGCTCAGTGTCTACGGAAAAAATCACATTATCGACACCGACCTTAAAATCTGCTAGGGGTTTAGTGGCTATGGGGCGGGACTTGTCTGCCATGCGTAAAGCGACTCTTGTTGGATATATGCTGCGACTGTGGGTATTATGACTGAACTGTTGCCATTGTTGCGATAGTCTGAGGAAGAAACGTTAGGTATCGAGGTAGAGTCAGGCGCGATCGCCACTTCCGTACCCATACTCACAAGGCGATCGATATCAGCTTGCCTAATAATTACACCTTGACGCGGCACAACTAGCAGTTTGATTTGATTTAACAAATCTTGGGCGCGATACCATGTTGGCAATTGGGTTACAAGGTCGCCACCGATGACGAGGGTAAAGGTTGCCTCTGGCAAAAATTGCTTAGCTTGTTCAACGGTATGGATCGTGCGCGGATGACTAAGTTCAGGATGGATCGTAATGTTATGGGCGGCGGGTTCGATCGCCGCAATAGTCAGTTCCATCATTTTGAGGCGATTTCTGAGGCTTGCCTGATGGGTTTTAAAGGGGTTATCGGATACCCAAACCAATACGCGATCGTAATGGTTATCCAACCATTGCAAGATCTGTTGATGTCCAATACTAGGCGGATCGGCGCTAGTTCCAAAAAGAGCGATATTCATTTAAATTTTATTAGGACTTACGCTTATAGCAAGTCTCTTAGTTCATCTCTTGTGATCTGACAATCTCTTAGGATTTGTGAAATTAGTCCAGTTCCTATACCTTCACTAGAATGAACTCGAACTACTGTGCGTCTACCATCAGCATGAATAAGAATATGATGACTACCTTTTACTCGCGCTACACCAAAGCCTATTTTCTGTAAAACTTTAATTAGTTGCGTTCCTGTCAAACTCGGGAGCTTGCTCATACTTTTACTAAAATTTTCTGTATGCCTATAAATTCTGTAAATGGGCTGTCTTGGTTCTCGAATTCTAAGCATAGTTCTGCTGCCTCTTGGATACGTTCCATGAGAATATCAAGGGATTTTGCTTGAGAATGACAGCCTTTCAAGTTGGGGATTGATGCTACAAAATACCCATCAGAATCTTTTTCGATGACTACGTTAAATTCTCTAATCATTTTTGACTAACTCGCTTATCTTGATTTTCCGAAATTACTTTCAGGTTATTTCCCTAGTTTACTATAGGTTAAAGAACCATTTGCGATCGCCCAAATCCTCAAGTCAGTCAAAATGCTAATTAATCTTGGAATTGATTATTTAAAGCAATATTCGTTTTTTCAATTTAGCTAGTGCATCAGCAGCAGCTTCTTTTTCTGCATCTTTCTTGTTCCGCCCATTTCCTTCACCACAAATTTTGCCATTAACATAGACTTTTGCTAGAAATTCTGGAGCATGAGACATTCCTCCAAATTATGTCCAGACTCATCGAAGTTTTCATTCACAAAAGAGCGATGAGTAAGCCCACGACGAAGTAATAATCTCACCTTCGCGATCACCCAAATTTATCGAGGACTCACACTTACACTAGAAGATGTAGATGAGGTGTAGGCTTAGCCATGTCTATATCTTCTGAATTGGCGCAATTTTGGGATCGATGATTTTTTTACCTTGACCTGCAAAGGCAACTGCTAAATACATCTTGTCTCCAGTACCTAATAAATTCGAGACTTGACCTTCGCCAAATTTATCATGCATCACGCGATCGCCTACTTGCCAATTCACGCTGGGTCTAGGTTTCACGGCATTAACTTTAGCTGGAGCAACGGTTCGCAGGGAACCTTTAACGCTAGTAGCTTCGGCGCGTTGGCTTGCTTTGCTGATAAATTTATCAATGCCATGTCCCGTGAGATATTCCTTTGGCAGTTCTGCAAGAAATTGAGAAGGAATTGCATATTCACGGTTGCCATAAAGACGACGGGCTTGGGCATGACTGAGAAAGAGCTTCTCTTGAGCGCGGGTGATGCCCACATATAGGAGGCGGCGTTCTTCTTCTAATGCCATCGGATCATTAATCGAACGAAAACTGGGGAATAATCCTTGTTCTAAGCCAACCAGAAATACAACAGGAAATTCTAAACCCTTGGCAGCGTGGAGCGTCATCAGGGTAACTTTTTCCGCATTTTCGCCACTATCATCAAGACTAGAGGCTAGAGCCGCATTGGCTAAAAACGCATCAAGGGAAGCATCTTCATTCTCTTCAGCAAATTGGACTGCGGCGTTATAAAGTTCTTGCAAGTTGGCAATGCGATCGTTGGCTTCATCATTGCTCTGTGCCTTTAGTTCATCGACATAGCCTGAGTCTTGAAGGATGCCTTGAATAATGTCCGCCGCAGGAGTGACAGGTACTTTCGCTTGCCATTTCTGCATTAGCTCCACAAAGGAAAGTACGCCTCTAGCTGATCGCCCTGCTAATGTTTTTACCGTAGTTTCATCGCTGATAATTTCCCATATGGGTACGCTGAGTTCTTGGGCAGCTTGTTGTAATTTGTCTAAGGTCGCTTTACCGATGCTACGTTTAGGAACATTGATGATTCTCATCAAACCGAGTGTGTCGGATGGATTAGAGAGTAATCGCAGATAGGAGAGAACATCTTTGATTTCTTTGCGATCATAGAAGCGTAAGCCGCCCACCACTTTGTAAGGAATATTCCAACGTACCAGCATTTCTTCAAAGGGGCGGGATTGAGCATTAGTTCGATAGAGAATCGCAAAATGTCCGAGATTAGCACTAGGAGTTTTGGATTTAACGCGTCGAATTTGCTCGATCACAAATTGAGCTTCATCCACTTCATCATCGGCACGGAATAGCTCGATCAAGTCACCATCAGGTCTAGTTGCTTTCAGGACTTTATCAATGCGTTGTGAGTTGTGATCGATGAGCTGATTTGCTAATTCCAGAATATTTGCGACAGAACGATAATTCTCCTCTAGCTTGATCATTGTGCCAGTGCGGGCATCGGGTAGGCGATCGCCAAAGGCTTCTTGAAATTCCATCAAAATGGTGAAGTCAGCCGAACGGAAGCTATAAATCGATTGATCCGCATCACCGACGACAAAAATAGAACGATTTTCCCAAGATGGCTGATTGTCATTAGTGGCAAGCAAGCGAATCAAGTCGTACTGCGTGCGGTTGGTGTCTTGATATTCGTCAACGAGAATATGCTTAAAGCGATCATGCCAATAGTTGAGAACTTCAGAATTTTGTAGGAATAGACGCACAGGCAAGAAGATTAAATCATCAAAATCGAGGGCATTATTAGTGGCGAGTTGAGTTTGATAGAGATTATAAACCTGCGCGATCGCCCGTTTCCGATAGGGAGCATCATCGCTTTGTTTTTCGTATTCCTCTGGAGTCCAGCCTTTATTTTTGGCATTGCCGATCGCAAAACGTACTGACTTTGGCTCAAATTTCTTTTCATCAAGATTTAGTTGATTGACAACAATATCTTTCACTAGAGATTGCGCGTCTGAATCATCGAAAATCGAAAAATTCTTTGCCCAGCTTCTACCATTAGCATCTTTATATTTATCAATATCAAGGCGCAAAATTCTGCAGCACATACTATGGAAAGTTCCCATCCATAGACCGTCTTGAGCGAAACTATTGATATAGCGCTTATAAACTTTTTTGCGAAGTTTGTCCTGTTCCCAATCCGTAATTTCGCTAAGAGCTTTGCCTAATTCCCTTTGAGCAATTTCTTGGACTAACAAAGATTGAATTCGTTCATTCATTTCTTTGCCAGCTTTATTTGTAAATGTCACCGCTAAGATTTGCTCAGGGGCAACACCGTGATTGAGCATTAAGTTAGCGATGCGATAGGTCAAGGTTCTGGTTTTCCCTGATCCAGCACCTGCAACCACTAGCATGGGGCCGTGAAGATGGCTGGCTGCTTTTTGTTGAGCAGGGTTGAGATGATGCAAAAAATTGGAACTCATGGGTACAGGAGGGGAAAACTTAGGTAGACTCTAATACAGTATGCCAAAAATGTTTACTCATACGTTTGCACAGTGGATATTTACTGCACACGCCCCAATTGTATCAAGCCTTTAAATTCCTTTGCTGACCTTGATAGCGGCAATACGCTCAAAACAGTTACCCAAAAGTTTTGTACAACTTGCGGGATGCCTTTGCTGCTCGGTGGTCGCTATATCGTCGAGAGTCCGATCGCTAGAGGTGGTTTTGGGGCGACATTCTTAGCCCGCGATCGCTATACCCCTGCGATGAAACGCTGCGTGGTGAAGCTGTTACAACCTGTGGGCTTCACGAGCGCTCAGATGGTGATCGCCAAGCAAATGTTTGAGCGCGAGGCTACGGTTTTAGAAGATTTGGGGACACATCCGCAAATTCCTGATCTCCTTGCTTATTTTGAGGTGCAGTCGGGACAGGATGAATTTTTTTATTTAGTCCAAGAATTTGTCGATGGCTTTACCCTAGAGCAAATTGTCGAGCAGCATGGGGCGATCGCCGAGGCAGATGTTTTAGAAATTATGCAGAGCCTTTTGCCTGTGTTGAAATTTATTCATGACAAAGGCTCGATCCATCGCGATATCAAACCCGCGAATATTATGGTTCGTAAGTCCGATCAGTCCTACTTTTTATTGGATTTTGGGGCGGTAAAACAAGTGGCAGGAGTCGCCCAAGGTCAGAAGTCTACGGGCATTTTTACCCCCGGCTATGGCGCACCTGAGCAAATGCGCGGTGACATGGTCTTTCCTGCTACTGATCTCTATGCCTTTGCGGTGACTTGCCTATTTTTGCTGACGGGCAAAGAACCTGAAGAATTATTTGATGTGAATTACAACCGATGGACATGGGATCGCTTTATTAAGATCAGTCCTAATCTTAATAATGTTTTACATAAAATGTTGGAGACTGCACCTAGAGATCGCTTTAATTCGGCGGCTAATGTCCTTCAATCTCTCGGTTCTAAAATCTCAGGACAAACTGCCAAGCCCCAAATATCAGCAAAACCAGCCCATCAGACCAGTGTTCAAGTTCCTGTACCTGCTCCCCTCCCTAATTTCTCGCCTTCAGTACCAAAAGCTGTAACTCCGCGATCGCAAAAAACGCCTCGCTTATTATCAGCATCGATCCCCACTCAATTTATCGCTGCTTTTTTGTTGGGAGTGGAAGGGATGTTGCTATGGGAATTAAGCAGAACAGTGGGAATCTCTTTAATCGGGACTCCCGCTAATTTCATCGTCTTTGGAGTGGTAATGGCGTTAATCAGCATTCTCAGAATCACTTCTATTTTGGATAATAAAGATCTATTTGTATTTGTCAACCTGCTCAGTATTGGCGGGCTATGGGCGGCAAAATCTTTTCTAGTAGGACTAAGTAATTTTCCTGATCTCGTAAACCTACTTCCAATTTGTGGAGTTGCAGGATTTAGTGCGATCGCAGTCATGGCAACTTTCCGCTTGATTTTTCAATTACTCTATTCGCTACTCTGATTTTTAAATGTTTTGAAAGATCGCACCCTTTGGGTGCGATCTTTCAAAAATAGGATTGATGCATAACCATAAATAAGGTGTAAGCTTGAATATCGGTAGCGTTGTTTTAGCTTTTTGTGGTTAAGGCAACACTATATATGTGCTAAGCTAAAAATATTTTAGAATCATTCATGGTACAAGAACTCACATTGATCTCTAAAGAGGTTAGATTCCCTGAAAGCGCCCCTGCTGCTTATCCCGTATTTTTCAGGACTTATAGCCGCAAATATAATAACAAGCGCGAAAGCTGGGCTGAGGTATGCGATCGCACACTTTCAGGTCTAAAAACACTGGGCAAGCTGACCAATGAGCAAACTGCCCTGATCGACAAAATGCAAAAACAGCTAAAGTCCCTCAACTCTGGACGTTGGTTGTGGGTTGGCGGTACTGAGTGGATTGATCGCCCCGAAAATTTCTCTGGCTCTTATAACTGCACCAGCACCAATGTAATCGACTGGCGATCCTTTGGCTTGATGATGGATCTGGCGATGCAGGGATCTGGTACTGGCGGCGTATTAGAGCCGCAGTACATTAGCCAACTGCCTGTAATCCGCAACCAGTTGCAAGTAAATGTAGTCGGTGCGATCGGGGCGACACCTGTTAGCGATCGCCGCCACGATACCGAGGTCGAATTTGAGTATGCCAATAATGCGGTCAAGTTTTGGGTCGGCGATAGCCGTCAAGGTTGGGTCAAGTCCTATCAGTCTCTACTCGAACTCTCTAGTAACGAACAGTTTGATCGTACCAAACCTGTCCAAATTACCGTCGATATCAGCGATGTGCGCCCCAGTGGCGAAGCACTCAAGGGCTTCGGCGGCATGGCAAATCCTGTCAAGTTGCCGACGCTTTACGATCGCTGTGCCAATATTTTAAATAAAGCGATCGGTCGTCAACTCACCTCGGTTGAGTGCTGCATCCTCATCGATGAAGCCGCAGTTTGTATCGTGGCTGGGAACATCAGAAGATCGGCTGGCATGAGACAATTCTCGTCTGAAGATGCTTTAGGCTCTGTGGCTAAGGATAATCTGTGGCAGCAGGATGAAGCGGGTAATTGGAGAATTGATCCTGAGCGTGACGCTTTGAGAATGGCAAATCATACTCGTGTATTCCATCGCAAACCGACTGAACAAGAATGTGTTGATGCTGTTCGTAAGCAATATTATTCTGGTGAAGGTGCAATTCAATGGGCGGGTGAGGCGATCGCACGTTCTAATGCGGACTTGATCACAACTCCTGAACTCAAGCGTGATTTCCTTGCTGCTTATGTGAAAGGAGAAGGAAAAGAATGGTTGCGATCGCAGCAGACTGAAGTCTCTAAACATGAGCTAGAGCATAGATTACAGCGCTATGCTCTGAATCCCTGTGGAGAAATAACCGGGGCTGATTTTCATTGTGTTGCTGGTGAAACGATGCTCGTTACTCGTGATGGGATGCATCAAATTCAAAATCTTGTTGGACGTTCTGTTGAAATTTGGAACGGAAAACAATGGAGTCAGGTAGTACCTTTAAAAACAGGTAGTGATCGGCAACTATATCGAGTCAGTTTTGCCGATGGTTCTTACCTTGATGTTACTGAAGGACATCGTTTCTTTGTCAAAGATCGATTCCAGAAGAATTACAGTGAGGTGACAACCGCAGAGTTACAACAAAAACTACAAGCCAGCAACTATCCTTTACATACCGAGAATTTCAAAATTGATTATCGTGATGGCAAGTTTGTTGATCCTGTTAAAGCCTATACATTAGGTCAATTGGTCGGTGATGGTTCTGTATGCCAGTCTCACGGCAAACCACAACTGCAACTGCGTCTCTATGGTATGAAGAGTCAGCAAAAAGAACTGACAATTGCAGGTCGAACTTCTGGTACAGAAAGGTACTACACAGAGTCTAAACAAACTCCTTGCCTCTTGTATACAGGATTTCAAGATAACTTTGACCCCAGTTATGTGCGATCGCTCAAAGATAATGCCCATGAATTAGATGAAATTGCGACTTGGAATCGCGATGCAATTTTGCACTTTGTGGCTGGTTTAGCTGATGCAGATGGATCTAGTGTTCCTTCTGGCGGAATGCGTATTTATATATCTAGCTATGATCGGGCTTATCGTGTATATCTTTTACTAGCTAAATGTGGGATTCGTTCTTCTGTAAACCTTTTAGCATCTGCGGGAACGCAAACTAATTTAGGAATTAGAAAGAAAGATCTTTGGTATTTACAAATTACAGACTGTGCTGCTATTCCATGTCAACGTCTCGATACAAGTAGAGGTCATCAGCCACGATTTAAAGGCAAATGGCAAGTGATCAATTCAGTGGAAGCTATTGAAGGATTACATGACACATTCTGCTTTAATGAACCTGAGTTCCATAAAGGTGTATTCGGTGGTACATTGACAGGGCAATGCAACCTTTCAGAGGTGCATCTCAATCAACTCAATCCTCGTAATCAAAAGGAACAGGAAGAAGCCTTTAAAGCAGGTGCTTTGTCGGTTGCTGCTTTGCTCAATCATCGCTTCAATGAAGAACGCTATCAATTTAGCCGTGAAGTTGACCCAATTGTGGGTGTGTCTTTTACGGGACTATTTGACTTCTTCGTTCATGCCTTTGGTGTGGAATGGTTGCGCTGGTGGGAAGCGGGTCGTCCTGACACTGTGCAGGGGCTAGACTTCAAAGAGAAAGAAGCCGAATATCTCAGTCGCTGGCGTGAGATTGTGCATCAGACGGTTTGGGAATATTGCGATTCGCATGGTTTCCGCCGTCCGAATCGTTGTACGACAGTTCAGCCAGCAGGCACAAAATCCTTGCTGACTGGTGCTTCCCCAGGGTGGCATCCGCCGAAAGCACAGCGCTTTATCCGTCGGATTACTTTCCGTAAGGAAGATCCTGTGGCGCGAGCTTGTATGGACTATGGCTATAGCATCATTCCTTCGCAATCGGATAAGGATGAGAATGGACAATTACTAAACGATCCCTTCGATCCGAGATGTACGGAATGGCTGGTGGAGATTCCTGTGAGCGTGTCTTGGGCTGACCTTGACGGTGCGGATCAGGTGGAAATCAGCAAGTTTGATGTGATGGCGCAGTTTGATTTCTATATGCAGGTGCAGAAGCATTACACCCGTCATAATACTTCGGCAACCTTGGAGTTGCGGGAGCATGAAATCGAGCCTTTAGGGAAGAAGATCTACGAAGCGATTCGTGATGATGAGGGTTATATCTCGGCGGCGCTGTTGGCGCGTTTTGATGATCTGCAAACTTTCCCTCGCTTGCCCTTTGAGCCGATTGATAAGGCTACCTATGAGAAGCTCAGTGCTGAGGTGCTAGTACGTCGCAAGTCCGATGATTTTTACGCGAGTTTGTTGCGTTATGATTCGGGTGAGTTGATGGATGCGGGTCCTGCGGGTTGTGATTCTGATAAGTGTATGTTCCCTGAACAGAAGCCATAGGTTCTAGGTGATCGCCTTAAAACGCTCTAAAATAAAAATTTAGGCTATTAGGTATAATTAGTAATGTTTATACCTAATCACCTAAATTTTCGATTCCAACCAGAGATTTCTACTCAAGTCTATCAGGACTGAAATTGTTCTAAATTAATTATCCCTGTTCTTAAACCTTCCATAACAATGTAGGGTGGCATCATTGCATTAGTAAAACGGAACCGATAATGTCGCTCAACCCCCTTTTTTTCTAGAATATTGCCTCAAATTGAGGTCGAATAAGTAATCAAAATACTATGCTGAGCATTTTCGCAGGCTTGTTTGGCGTTGCAGATAAAAGTATGAATTAGATGAAAGAAAGGATAGAAGGGTCGTGAAGATAATGAATCAGCAACCGCACAGAGTAACGCAACATATCTAAAGACTTGGAATAGCAGAAAGTTTTGCGGTGCAATCTCGCCAGATAGTGACGTAACCGAGAGTTTTCTCCCTCAACTCGAGTCATGTAAGTCTTGCTAATTATCTGATCACCATCAGGGATAAAACTTGGATAAACAATCCAGCCATCAGTGACGTAGAAATAGCATTGCCATG
>CALRWX020000098.1:0-13656 GCA_943371975.1 Pseudanabaena sp. UWO311
CCCCCCCCCCCCCCCCACATTATTGGGGTTTTGATTTGTCCTAATACAAGTGGCTATGGCTATATTTTATCAACAGGGTTAAGAGACTTGATCTCTCAACCCTATTTTTTTATAAGAGCAAAGCTAATCAAGATCCATATTTAATCTTATAAAAACTTAATATGATTCATTTATTTTTCTTATGGGCTGCGCGACAGTCTGACCTGTAAACTTAATTACAAGGTTGTGTAGTAAGACACAACCAATTTAATTTTGTTTTCTGTTTCTGGAAAATTTCTAGGACACAACAAAAATTTAATGATCGCAAAATTTAGATAAATATAAGGATTCCTACGCATGGATAATACAATCAGCCTTGAGATTATTGAGGTCGTTGAACAGGCTGCGATCGCATCATCGAAGTTCATGGGCTTGGGCAAAAAAGATGAAGCTGACGAAGCTGCCGTTGAAGCAATGCGTGAACGTATGAACAAAATTCATATGCGTGGACGCATTGTTATTGGTGAAGGCGAACGTGACGAAGCCCCCATGCTATACATCGGTGAAGAAGTTGGTATTTGCACTCAAGAAAATGCTGCTGAATTCTGTACCATCGAAGAATTACAGGAAATTGATATTGCGGTTGATCCTTGCGAAGGCACAAACTTAGTTGCTTACGGTCAAAATGGTTCGATGGCAGTTCTTGCTATCTCTGAGCGTGGTGGCTTGTTCCAAGCCCCCGACTTTTATATGGACAAACTGGCTGCACCTCCTGCCGCTAAAGGGCATGTTGATATCCGCAACACTCCTACCAAAAATCTACAAATTCTTTCGGAATGTTTGGATCGGGCGATCAGCGAATTGGTCATCGTGGTTATGGATCGTCCTCGTCACAAAGGCTTGATTTCGGAAATTCGTGCTGCTGGCGCTCGTGTCCGTTTGATCAGTGATGGTGATGTATCGGCGGCAATTTGCTGTGGATTTTCTGGTACAAACATCCATGCTTTGATGGGTATTGGTGCTGCTCCTGAGGGTGTTATCTCGGCAGCCGCAATGCGTTGCTTGGGTGGACATTTCCAAGGTCGTCTCGTTTATGATCCAGCCGAAGTTAATACTCCTGAGAGTGCTAAATGGACTCGTGAAGGTAATTTGCTACGCCTGAAGGAGATGGGCATCACCGATGGCGATAAAGTCTATGATGCTAATGAGTTAGCTTGTGGTAAGGATGTCTTGTTTGCTGGTTGTGGCATCACTCCAGGAACTTTGATGGATGGCGTGCGTTTCTTTAGTGGCGGTTGCCGTACTCAGTCTTTAGTCATCTCGACTCAATCGAAGACTGCCCGTTTCGTTGACACGATTCACTTGACCAGCGATAAGCCTAAAGTGATTAGCTTGCGCTAATTGACATTATTTAGATGAGGGTGCTTTGTACTCTTCATTGCTGAGACAAGGGGCTTAAGCCCCTTGTTTTTTTGTGCGAACGTTACAGAACATTAAGCAGTAATAAGTACCTACTAAAGTAGTAGCTATCTCCTGATAAGCTCATTCAATAAGATAATCATTTCTAGTCCAATTCCTAAATAAGAAACGCATTTACGATATGAATATTGCAGTTGTTGGCTTGAGTCATAAAACGGCGACTGTGGAAGTACGGGAGAAGTTGAGTATTCCTGAAGATCGCATGGAAGCTGCGATCGCTCAACTAATGAGCTATCCGAGTATCGAAGAAGCTGCGATTTTAAGCACCTGTAACCGCTTAGAGTTGTATGTAGTCACTAACGAAGCCGAAAGTGGTATTCGCGAAATTATGCAGTTTCTTTCGGAATTTAGCCAACTACCTCTACAGTTCCTTCGTCGCTATCTGTTTATTTTGCTTCGTCAAGATGCTGTTACTCACCTAATGCGGGTTGCATCAGGTTTGGATAGTCTTGTACTCGGAGAAGGACAAATTCTTGCCCAAGTCAAAAATACCCATCGCCTTGCTCAGCAACATAGCGGAGCAGGGCGTATTCTTAATCAACTTTTTAAAGACGCAATGTCGGCAGGGAAACGGGTTCGTACTGAAACTGAAATTGGGACAGGTGCTGTATCTATCAGTTCTGCGGCAGTAGAACTTGCTCAAATTAAGCTGCAAGATTTATCAGATAAGTACACGACGATTATCGGCGCGGGTAAAATGTCGCGCTTATTGGTAAAGCACTTGATTTCTAAGGGTGCTCAAAAAATTGCGATCGTTAACCGATCGCGTAAGCGTGCTGAAGATTTGATCAAGGAATTTGAAGCTAGTGGCGCACAGTTCGATATTCGCTCTCTCGAAGATATGTTTAACTGTGTGGCAATTTCTGATCTTGTTTTTACTAGCACTGCTTCAACTGAAGTAATTATTAGTCGTAAGCATCTAGAAGCGATCACCTCTAATCATACTGGCTTAACGCTAGTGGATATTTCTGTCCCTCGCAATATCAGTTCTGATGTGAACGAGTTAGCAAATACCAGAGCTTACAATGTTGACGATCTGCAAGCCGTAGTTGCCGAAAATCAAGAAAGTCGCCGCCAGATGGCAATGCAAGCAGAAATTTTACTAGAAGGCTGTGTGGCTGGTTTTGACCTTTGGTGGCGATCGCTAGAGACCGTTCCCACGATCAGTAAGCTACGTCAAAAAATGGAAAACATCCGTGAGCAGGAAATGGAAAAAGCTCTATCTCGCCTCGGTAATGATTTTGCAGACAAGCATCAAGATGTAATCGAGAGCATGACTCGCGGCATCATTAATAAAATTTTGCATGATCCGATGGTGCAGCTTCGTGCTCAGCAGGACATCGAAACCCGCCGTAAGGCAATGCAAATGTTGCAAGTTCTCTTTGACCTAGATGCACCCTCTAGCCAACTAAAAGAAGGGTAACAAAAAAGCCGCCTATAGGCGGCTTTTTTGTTGTAGTGCGATCGCCGCCACCCCAACCTTTATGCTAGAAATAATGAAAGATTGAGCAATATTATCAAAATCATTCCAGAAATAGAGATCAGGATGTCTGGGGTTGAGGGAACACAGCAAAATGTGCAGCCATGCAAACAACCAGAGGCAAGGTTAATCACGTAGTCGCATAGTCCTTTTTTCCTTAGTGCGGTTTCCTGTAGAGGACTAGCGACAGTTTCAGTGCCTATTACCGTATCTATAACAAGATCTCAGATTTTTTTTGAAAAACGTACAATATACTATGTTAAGCTATATATTATATTTTTAGAAATATACACCTATTAAGAAAAAAATAGGAAGCCAATTACACCATCTGGACAAGGTTTCAGTAAAAATATATCTGAAAAGCTAGAACAATTTAGGTATTTCATAGATATTCATCTTGGCATTTGCAAAGGAATTTTTGAAAGAAATCGAAAAAGATGAAATACAGCGCATGATACAACCTAAAATACCAGGCTTATTTGACTCAATGGAGTAAAGATAGAGGCAATAAAAATCGTAAATCTAGGGTTAACACTGATGTCATACAGCGAATTTAAAACGATCACCCAAGTACAAGAAAAATTTGGCTTGACGATAAAAGAATCGGAAAATTTATTTGTGGATATTCAGCCCTCAGCGATCAGTGATTATCTGCAACAAACCCTAAAACGAAACTTGTCGATTGCCAATGCCATTAATACTGAAAAAGCACGATCAGAATTGCTCATTGCCCCGATCCTGCTAGAAATTCGCCAAATATTCGATCAAAAGGTGGGCTTTTTCTCTGGGACAGAGTTTAATGTTGATGTAGAAGCTGGCTTAAATGGATTTTGTGACTTTCTCTTAACAGCCTCCAGTGAAATCTATGAAATTTCCAGTCCAGTGATTACCCTTGTCGAAGCAAAAAATGAAAATATTAAAGGAGGATTAGGACAATGTATCGCGGAAATGTTAGCTGCTCAAAGATTTAATGCTCAGCATGATCAAAAGTTTCCTGTTTATGGTGTAGTGACAACAGGAATGATTTGGAAGTTTTTGCGTCTCGAAGAGAAAACACTTTGGATTGATCAAGAAGACTATTTCATCAAAGAAATTGATAAATTACTTGGTATTTTATCTAGCCCGTTCCAATTTCACTTTTCATAGAAGTCTCAAATTTATAATTGACTAACAACTGGTGCTCTCATCTGTCGGCAAGAGTAGGACACCCATAATTTTCTTGCCCAAAGAATGATTGTGTTTAAGTCATCCACTAAAGTAAACTTTTGTTAATACATTTAATAATTACAGGAATTTGATATGCCATGCTTCGCATTGCATATCAAGTGTCTAAAAACTTTTTAAAAATCAAAGGTAATGCGATGAGTACAACTAAGGCAACAGGATTTGCTTCTGGTTCAAGTAAGTCCAAGAAAAACAAAAAAGAACCCAACAAACATCAAGTCGCTGCTAATAAATACGACGAGATGAAAGAGAAAGGCTTGCCTGAATTTAATATTTACATTCGCATCAAGGGGAAGGAGTGGGTTCCAGCGGGTTCAATGGCAGTAGAGCGTAGTAATCTGATCAGCCGCGCTATTTTCCAACAGGAAGATGCCTTACTCAAAGGTGCGACTCGCCTCTATCCAATTCTTAAGAAATATAAGGAAAATTTAGAATATGGCTATCGTTTGAAGGAATTTCCTGATGAGGAAATTACGGTTGCGATTCTTCCTGAGCCTACGATTGGCGATAAGGTTAAGTATGCTTTTACAAAGGCTAAAGAGTATTTCAATAGTGTAACTGAGAAGCCTCAAGCTAAGTAGATACAATTTCTCTAAACTCATCTTAAAACTCAAAAGAGGGAGTTGGCGCATTGCGCCGACTCCCTCTTTTGAGTTTTATCCATTTTGTTAGTTTAACTACGTTCTAGTAGTACTTGTTTTAAACGCATCGGATCGCCTTGATCAATTACTTTCCCATGCTCTAATAAAAACGCTCCGTCAGCATAATCAAGCTCATTTAATCGGTGTGTCACCCATAGGGCTGTGAGATTCTTTTGTTTGACCAGATCGCGCACTGTGGCAACTAGATCAATCTGATTTTCGCTATCTAGTAAAGCTGTTGGTTCATCTAGTAGTAAAACTTCCGCATGACGGGCGATCGCGCCTGCGATCGCCACTCGTTGCTTTTGACCACCACTGAGAGCATAAATAGGACGGCGGAGCATCTGCGAGAGATTGACAGCATTAAGCGATTCTTGGACTCGATGCAATGTTTCGAGATAGGAAAGATTTTCGGAAACTAGGCCAAAGGCGATATCTGCGCCAACTGTGGGCATGACCAATTGATGATCAGGATTCTGAAATACAAACCCAACTAGATCGGCAATTTCGATATCACCAGATTTTACTTTGAGCAATCCTGCTAAGAGTCTAAGTAAGGTCGATTTACCACTACCATTAGTGCCTAACAGCATCCAAAATTCCCCTTTAGGTACTGACAAAGTACAGCGATCAAGGACAGTCTCTCCCGATTTCCAAGCAAAAGAAAGTTCGCGAACAGTAATGGCGGCAGTAGTAGCAGATTGTTCGATGGGCATGGATTAGCTGATAGTACAAATATTGTAATAGGGAAAAGCTATAGGGGCAGTGCAACCCACCCCTATAGCTTAAGGTTAGCCGCGTATAAAACCTGCACCGAGGTTTGCTGAAGCTCCTGATTTTTCGGAAACCTGTACGGCTGAGATCTCGCTCACAAGTACTGAGATTTTTTTACCTTCTAGCTTTTCACAAGTTAATTCTAAAATTTTGGTATTACCATCAGCGATCGCATTAGAAATCTCACGATAAAGCGAATCGGCCTGTTCCTGTTCCTTGCGCTGCACGGACAAAGCGATCGGATTGTTTTTGAGAGTGATTTCGACTGTGTACATCAGCATTAGTAAGGTTTCCTGCCTAGAATTGAAAATAGAAAGATTATGAAGGTTTGCCTTATCTCAGTATGCCATCGCATCGGCGATCGAGGGAGGTTTGTTCAGTAGGGCATTCCGTATAACAAACTTTGTAGATTTATTTTAGTTTTGAGTCCTACGATACTAAACATTCGAGATAAACAGCGCTAGATTAAGTCACGTTGGGACAAGAAGATAAATCCATGACACTAGATAATCTCCGAAGAGTTAGATCTCTCCGCCAACAAATTATTTCTGAAACTAGTCATGGCTTTGCTGACTGGAATTTAGTGCAAAAATTACTGGATGAATTAATCGATAATCATCAACAGTACAAGCAGTTTGCGTTGAAAGAAAATATTAATCTCTATAATTAAGATCAAATGATAATGCAACACATTCTGCGCGTTGCATTATCATTTGTAAATATGCTGATCTAAATTATAGATTATGACATTTCTAACATGCGCTGCATTGGTTTGAGGGCGGCTCGGCGAGTCGTTTCATTGAGGATGATTTCAGGGGAGCGATTCTTCATCGTCAAATAGACCTTTTCTAATGTATTCAGACGCATGTAGGGGCATTCGTTACAGGCACAATCATTGCTTGGTGGTGCGGGAATAAATTTTTTAAGGGGAGCCGCTTTTTGCATTTGGTGAATTACTCCAGATTCTGTAACCACAATAAACTCTTCGAGATCGCTGTTCTGCACATATTTTAATAAGCCAGTGGTAGAGCCAATGAAATCTGCATGACGTAATATATTAGCCTCACATTCAGGATGAGCAATGATGTCGGCTTGGGGATGGTTTAGTTTTAGTTCTACTAACTTGCGTTCGGAAAAGATTTCATGCACCATGCAAGCTCCGTCCCATAGTAAGAGATCTCTCCCTGTTTGTTCGCTCACATAACGCCCCAGATTGCGATCGGGTGCAAAGATAATTGGCTGATCCTTGGGAATTTGATTAACGATCGCCACAGCATTAGAGCTAGTGCAGATAATATCGCTCAAGGCTTTGATCTCTGCCGAGCAATTTATGTAGGAAATTACCAAATGATCGGGATGAGCTGATTTAAATCCAGAAAAGCGATCGGGTGGACAGCTATCTGCTAGAGAGCAACCCGCATCAAGGTCGGGCAATAACACCAGTTTATTTGGGTTCAAAATTTTGGCGGTCTCTGCCATAAAATGTACGCCCAAAAAGACAATTACATCTGCTTGACAATTAGCCGCCGCTTGAGATAAACCAAGGGAATCGCCGATATAGTCAGCAATATCTTGCAGATCAGGATCTTGGTAGTAATGAGCCAAAATTACCGCATTTAGTTCTATTTTGAGATCAGCGATCGCTGTAAATAGATTTTGAGGAATCGCATCATGGAAAAATTGGCGATCGCTAATTTCTTCAATCTTGTTAGCTTGAGGGGCGGTGAGAAACACAATTTGCCTCACTAAATTATTTACTAGATATTTGTTAGACTTATTTAATTATAGTAGAAATCACCAAAATATTCATTGTAGCTATAGAAATATAAGTCTTTCTTAGGACATAAAACCCAAAAACATGAATGACGGCGCTTTGCACCGCCATTCATATTTTGAGTTTTGATTTGTACTAGCTAACTCTTGCATTGCCTTACATGAAAAAAATTGCAACTTTTTCTATGTTTTTTCGTCACCATTTTTATAATCCGTCAATAATGTAGATAATAGATATCTAGACTACAAATTACTATTGTTCTGAGTAAGTTGACGAGATTAAAGGTGGGCTGGGGTAAAGTCTAAATGTTATACATAAATTTAGCGAATATAGGCTAAGTAAAGCTTGAGGTAATTGTAAATATGGAAACATTGATCGCTAAGTTATCAAGTCAATTATCAAATCAATTCTTAAACTTATTAGACTTAATTAATCGCAAATTTCAACATTATTGGAAATTTACGATTGTCTCTCTTATGTCTTTATTCTTAGCAGTTACCCTCAATCCTTTAATGGTAAGTGCTTTTGATCTGTCTGATTTATTTCGGATTTTACCGTCAGCCGTTCAGATTATTCAACTTTCTGGCATTGGTGATAATGATGAAGTTGCTCTAGGCAGACAGATTGATCGACAAATTCAGCAACAAGTTAGGATTAGTCGCGATCCTGCGGCAAATGCTTTAGTTAAGCGTTTAGGGCAAATGCTTGTACCAAGCTGCGATCGCCCCAATATTCCTTATACTTTTCGCGTAGTTGATGATAAGAATCTCAATGCTTTTGCCACAATGGGTGGTTTTGTTTATATCAATACAGGCACGATCGCCGCTTCTGATAACACGGCGCAACTAGCAAGCGTAATTGGTCACGAAATGGGGCATATCGCAGGTCGTCATGCACTGGAACAAATGAAACAAACCGCGATCACGCAAGGTATTGCCACAATTGCTGGTGTTGGTGATGATCGCTTAGTTGGTATTGGCGTGAATCTGGCGTTACGTTTGCCAAATAGCCGCGAAGCAGAGTTTGATGCCGATCGACGAGGTTTAATTAACATTACTAGAGCAGGTTTTGCTGCAAGAGCTATGCCTGCCTTTATGAAAAAACTTGCTAGTTCCGATGGTGGCGGCACTCCTGCTTTTTTAAGCACTCACCCCGGAACCAGCGATCGCATTGCTGCCCTCAATCAAACTATTCAACAGAATAACCTTAGTACTTCAGGTGGTTTGAATGACACTGAGTATCAAAGGATTTGGCGATCGCGCTTTCGTTAACCTATAGCAATTCAAGCTTTACTTAATTAGCTGGGCGCAATTAAATATAAAACCCTAAAGCCTGTGGCTCTGGTTTTTAATTATGCCCAGCTACTTAGAACAAAAAACCTAAACAAATAAAAGGCGGCACAAAGCGCCGCCTTTATTTATTAAAAGCCTCGCATCGCAAGGCTTTTTGCTGTTAAGCCTTGGTTAACCAGTGATGATAATCTGGCAATAGACCTTGAACAGCTTTACTGTATAAATCACGAAGTTTCTTCGTGATTTCGCCAACAGTTCCTTCCCCAACAGGTCGATGATCAACACTATTAATTGGCGTAACTTCGGCAGCAGTACCAACAAAAAATGCTTCATCAGCGATATATAACTCAGTGCGATCAATCGTGCGTGATACTGTTTCTATACCTAGTTCCTTTGCAGCCAGTTCAATTATGGAATTACGAGTGATACCTTCAAGAATATTGTCAGTAACGGAACTAGTAATCAATTTGCCATCTCTTACTAAAAAGAGATTCATCGCACTACCTTCCGCAACATGACCATCATTGGTTAAAACGATAACATCATCGAACCCAGCAGCATAGCCATCAGTCTTAGCAAGAGCAGTATTCACATAAGCTCCATTTACCTTTGCTCTGGCGGGAATTGCGTTATCATCTAAACGTCTCCATGAAGAAACACCAACCTTAATGCCGTTGCTAGTGTCGAGATAGCCATCCATCGGCACACTGAACAAACAAAAATCATCATGGGTATGCGGAACCTTCAGAATTGGTCCAATGCGAAGGTCAGATTTATAAATAATCGGACGCAAATAAGTAGCAGAATTACATTGATTACGATGCAATAATTCTGTAGTGATATTGATCATTGTGTCAACATCAAGAGGATGTTGCAATCCAATAATCCGACAACTTTGGATTAAGCGCTGATAATGCTCTTTGAGGCGAAATGCTGCTATACGGTTTTCTTCAGGTAGCCAATACGCCTTAACCCCTTCAAAAACAGCCGTACCGTATAAAAATGCGTGGGTGCGGATATTAATTGTGGCATCTTCGAGAGGAACAAACGTTCCGCGTATATAGGCATACTGTGAGGTCATGGTTTAACACATCTTGATTAATTGTTTTCCTATCATATAGCGTTTTCCCTCTTGGTACGTTACAGGCAAGGATCTTAAGCCCCTTGTTCAACTCAAAAAAGAGGTGCGGCGCAAAGTGACACAACCCTCTTTTAAATTTTTGCTATATAACGAGAGAGCATTACCTATAGTGAGAATATAAATTTATGAACAATGTTGACTACCTTCGGATCAGCTTGATTGATCGCTGCAATTTTCGTTGCACCTACTGTATGCCAGAAGGTGCAGAAGTCGAATATATCCAAGCACAGGAAAGTCTTACCAATACTGAGTTAATCAACTTAATTCAAGAAGTATTTATCCCCTTAGGTTTTAAAAAATTTCGTTTGACGGGCGGAGAACCTTTATTGCGGAAAGATTTAGTAGATTTAGTAGAGGCAATCGCTAATTTACAAGGGGTAGAAGATTTGTCAATGACCACCAATGGCTTTTTGCTTGACGATTTAGCTAAACCATTATACGAAGTAGGTTTACGGCGAATTAATATTAGTCTCGATTCCCTCGATCGCGATGTATTTCGTCAGATTACAGGACGAAATCTGTGGGAAAAGGTATGGGCAGGAATTTTGAAAGCCTATGAAGTGGGTTTCGATCCACTGAAATTAAATGTGGTGATCGTACCCGATGTAAATGATCGCGAAATTTTAGACTTAGCAGCCCTAAGCATTGATCGGCGTTGGCATATAAGATTTATTGAATTTATGCCCATTGGTAATGACAACCTATTTACTCATAAGGGTTGGGTAGATTCGGCAACCTTGCGCCAACAAATTCGCGATCGCTATGGTTTAGACGCTGGCAACTGTAAGGGTAATGGACCGGCTGATGTATTTCAAATTCCCAATGCTAAGGGAACTTTGGGCTTCATTAGTCAAATGTCTGAGTGTTTTTGCGAGCGCTGTAATCGGATGCGCCTCTCTGCTGATGGTCTACTGCGTCCTTGCCTATTAAACGAAGCAGGACAGATTGATCTTAAAACTGCGCTACGTCAGGGTACACACTTTGATGAGTTGCGGATGGCAGTGCGCGATTTGCTGAATATCAAAGAGGAAATAAATTTTAAAGAACGCGATCGCGGCACAGGTGAGCAAAAAAGTTATTTCCGCACAATGTCACAAATTGGTGGCTAAAAAAAAACAAGGCTCGTATTTCGAGCCTTGTTTTTTTATTCGATTTTAGAAATACAAAATATCCCTTCGGCATCAGTAGCCACCATACCGTATATGTAGCGGATAGCTATAGGTCTACTGCTTTGCGCTTACTCCTTTCGGAAGTAATTGCCATTTCGGGGATACTAGGGCTACACGGGGGGGGAATAGGATAGCCCTGAAATAAATTTACACTAATCGAGATATTTTTGCAAGAGTTTATGATTTTTTAGATCTAAAACTGATGGAGATTCCCCAAAACAGCCCCTCTATCAGTTGGTGCTTCGTATCACCATCACTTAAAACTGAAAAAACAGTAGATATTTGTACTTTTAGATTTTCCTGTGCGAGTTTATACCAATCAAGTGCAATCCAATCGGTATCTTTTTTATCTATTTTATAAATATATCTTGAGTATAATTATAAATATTTGACAATATCCCTAGAAAAATCATGAGCGGAAACGAGTCGCGCCTTCAAGCCATTTATCAGATCACCAATCGCGAGCCGCAGCCAAAGAAAGCGCCAAAGCGCTTGGAGGAACTGTGGGCGACCGATGTGTTTACTCTGAGCAAGATGCAAGAAAGCTTGCCGAAGTCTGTTTTTAAATCAATTAAGAAAACGATTCAAACTGGTGAGCCCCTTGATATCTCAGTCGCTGATGCGGTCGCTTTAGCCATTAAAGATTGGGCGATTTCCAAAGGCGCACTGTACTATGCCCATGTCTTTTATCCCCTGACCAACGCTACCGCTGAGAAACATGACGGCTTTATCTCAGTCCAAAGCGACGGTTCGGCAATTTCGGAATTTGCAGGTAAATTACTAGTCCAAGGTGAGCCAGATGGTTCATCATTCCCCAACGGTGGTATCCGCTCCACCTTTGAAGCACGCGGCTATACAGCTTGGGACGTAACCAGCCCCGCCTACATTATGGAAACCGATAACGGTTCCACCCTTTGCATACCTACGGTTTTTGTATCTTGGACTGGCGAAGCTCTCGACAAGAAAACCCCATTATTGCGATCAAATGCAGCTCTCAACAAAGCAGCAACCAAAGTACTGAAACTTTTGGGTGAAAAGGAAGTTGCCCCAATTAACTCTAGCTGTGGTGCTGAGCAAGAATATTTCTTGGTTGATTCCAACTTCGCCAATGCCCGTCCAGACTTACTGCTAGCGGGACGCACCCTATTTGGTAAACCGCCTGCTAAGGGTCAACAATTTGATGATCATTACTTTGGTGCAATTCCTGAGCGTGTGCAAGTATTCATGCAAGATGTTGAAGAGCGTCTCTATCGTCTTGGCATTCCTGCAAAAACCCGCCATAACGAAGTTGCCCCAGGACAGTTTGAAATTGCGCCCGTATATGAAGCTGCTAACGTCGCCACCGATCACCAACAATTGATCATGACGATACTCCGCTTCACCGCTAAGAAGCATGGATTTTTAGCCCTACTTCATGAGAAACCCTTCGCAGGTATCAATGGATCTGGTAAGCACGTTAACTGGTCACTTGGCAATGCTACCCAAGGTAACTTGCTCGATCCAGGGGATACTCCTCACTCCAATACTCAGTTCTTAGTATTTACCGCCGCAGTTATTCGTGGTGTTCACAAGTTTGGACCTTTGTTGCGATCGGTTGTAGCAACTGCTGGTAATGATCACCGTTTGGGAGCTAACGAAGCACCTCCTGCGATTATCTCCGTATATCTAGGTTCTCAGCTTCAGGATGTATTTGAGCAGATTCGTCAGGGCGATTTGAAGAGTTCCACTAGTCGCGGTCAATTGGATATTGGTGTTGATACTCTACCCATATTGCCTACTGATCCAGGCGATCGCAACCGTACTTCACCCTTTGCATTCACTGGCAACCGTTTTGAGTTCCGCGCCGTTGGTTCTGGTCAATCGGTAGCAGGTCCTCTCGTTGCGATGAATACGATCTTGGCGGATTCTCTCAACTGGATTGCTAGCGAGCTGGAAGCGGAAGTCGCTAAAGGTAATGATTTGAATAAGGCAATTCAGATCGTTCTTAAGAATGTGATTGAGCAGCATGGGGCGATTGTTTTCAATGGTAATGGCTACTCCGAAGAATGGCACAAGATTGCGGTTGAAGAGCGCGGTTTACGCAACCTTCGCACCACGGCTGACGCATTACCTGTTCTCAAAGAGACTGAGGTTATTGAGCTATTCAGCAAACAAGGTATCTTATCTCCCGTTGAGCTGGCTAGCCGCTTTGAAACCTATGCTGAGCAGTATATTCTCTCCATCGAAGTGGAAGTTAAGCTTGCCATCAGCATTGTCAAGACTTTGATCTATCCTGCGGCGACCCGTTATCTCGCAGAGCTATCAAATACTGCGCTCAGCTTAAAAGAAGTTGGTGTTGATTTTGACAAGGAAACGATTGAACAGGTTGCTTCTCTCACCAAATCATTGTCCGATGCGGTTAGCAAGCTCAGTGCAGGCTTGGCTAAGCATGATTTTGATTCTCCTGAAGAGCATACCCAATATCTCGCTGGGACGGTATTGCCTCTACTTAGCAACACCCGCAGCTATGTAGATGCTTTGGAATCTGAAGTGGCTGATGATCTATGGCCATTGCCCACATACCAAGAATTGCTGTTTATTAAATAACTAACTATTGCTTAAGTAGTTCAGTATATTTTTAGTCAAAAAGCCTCGCTCAGCGAGGCTTTTTGTTTTGTGGTGCGATCGGCTCGCTTCGATAATATGAGTGGTGGCGCTTTGGGT